>JBBQGJ010000136.1:0-15635 GCA_038322925.1 Mycobacteriales bacterium | reverse complement strand
CGGCGTTGCCACCCGTACACCGACAGGCCCATGACGCCCAGCACGAAGCCGGCCAGGCAGGTCCACAGCCAGACCATCGCATCGTTCGCCTGCAGTTGCGGGATGAAGAAGAGCAGCACCACGAACGCGACCAGCCAGATGACCGTCACCGGCACCGCGACGTGCCACAGCCCGGTCCGCACCGGTGGCAGCGCGGGCGGCACATAGCGGTCGGGATCGATCGACGAGCCGCTCGAGGTCACGTGGCGAGCCTAACCGCGGCCACTGGTCCCTTCGTGCAGCATTCGCGCCAATCGGTCTCGCGGGCCACGTCCCGCGCTTTCCGACGGCGGTTGTCAGTGCTTTTCCTCGGTTTCAGTTCTTTCCATCGGCGGGAATGACTTTCCATCGGCGGGAATGGGAAACGGCGATGGGATAGCCTGAATGCGTGTCCGACGTCACCCCGCTGGCCAGTGAGTTGCGGCTCGCCGTGCACCGGCTGACCAGGAGATTGCGTCAGCAGACGTCAACGGACGGCCTTACCCTCACCCAGACCTCAGCGCTCGCCGTCATCTGGCGCGAAGGTCCTCTCAGTGCAGGCGATCTCGCCGCCCGAGAGCAGGTGAGGCCACCGTCGATCACCCGGGTGTTGGCCGCGTTGGAATCCTTGGGTCTGGTTGCTCGTGAGGACAACCCGAGGGACGGGCGCCAGGTGGTCGTGCGGATCACCCCGAAAGGGCGGCAGCAGATGGACGCCTACGTCCGCGAACGGGAGTTGTGGCTCACCGAGCAGCTGGCCGAATTCGAACCCGAGGAGCAGGACGTGCTGCGCCGCGCGGCCGCACTGCTGGACCGATTGGCCGCGCGGTAGGCCGCCCTCTTCCGATCTGTAGCTCAGCGGGCGAATGCCTGCCCCTGGGCCGTGCTCACCACCAGGCTGTCGCCATCCCAGCTCACCGGCATCGAATCGGTCAGCACCCCGCCGAAACTGCCGTCCGGGCCGGCGTTCTCGAAGGCGAGCAGGACCCACCTACCCGTGCGGTCCTGCACCAACTTGCCGACATACAGACTGTCGTCGGTCATTGGAGTCGCGCCGGCGATGTCGTAGGGACCCAACAGTCCGGCCGCCGGCGCCGCCCAGATTCCCACCGAACCAGACGTTCTGGCTTTCCGCTCCGACGCCAGTTCGCTGTGCAAGCAGTTGAAGATCAGCACCGCGCGGCCGTCGACGAACTCGACCTGAGGGACCTCGAGTTGACCGAACCCCGACCCCGGCTCCGAGAGTGGGGTCGCGCATGCCAATTCGTCAGGTCGGCCGACCATGCGTGGCCGATCACTCCGCGATCGTCGATGGGTCCGTCCGCCGCCCGAGCGGTGATCAACAAATGCCAGCCGTTCCCTCCGGGATCCGCGAGTACCCAAGGGTCGCGCCAGTGCTGGTCCTGCCATGGCGATGGGCCGCCATGCGTCTCGTACCAGCGAGGGTCCGCGTCCAGCACCGGGTTGCCGTCGTGTTTGGTCCACGTCAGCAGGTCCGCGGAGGTCGCCACGCCGATGCGCTGCACCAAGGTGCCCGCCCGGTCGGTGGTCCCGGTGTAGCACATGAACCACCTGCCGTCGGGGCCCTGGATCACCGAACCGGTCCAGGTCGCCGTCTGGTCGAAGTCAGGTGCATCCCCACGGAGGAGAGCGTCGGGTACCCGCTCCCACCTCACCAGATCGGTGGACGTCGCGTGGCCGACCGCGGCCCTCAGGTGGCGCCGGTCGGGATGGTGCAGGGCCTTGGACGCGAACAGGAAGAAGGCGTGGTAGGTGCCGGTCGCAGGATCCTGGGCGATCCAGAAATCCCACACCCAGGAGTCGGGAAGCCGGAGCATGCGGGCCAGCCTTTCACGCGGTGTGGTCGTGTCCGCGTCGAGGACGGCCCGTACCGTGCCAGTAACTTGGCAGCCATGAGCGAGCGTCCGTTCGATGTGGTGATCTTCGGGGCCACCGGCTTCGTCGGGCGGCTGGTGGCCGAGCACTTGGCCGCGCAGGACCTGGGCGGGCTGAGAATTGCGCTCGCCGGGCGGTCGGCGGGCAAGCTGGCCCGGCTGCAGCAGGCTCTCGGTGTGACCTGGCCGGTGCTGATCGCCGAATCGGCCGATCAGGAGTCGATCGAAGTGCTCGCGCGGTCGGCCAGGGTGGTCGTCAGCACGGTGGGACCGTACGGACCTCGCGGGCTTCCGCTGGTGCTGGCCTGCGCGGCCGCCGGGACGTCATACGCCGATCTGACCGGTGATGCGCTGTTCGTCAGGCAGAGCATCGATCAGGCTCACGAGCTGGCGGTGAGCACCGGAGCCAGGATCGTGCACGCCTGCGGGTTCGACTCCGTGCCGTCGGACCTGGGTGTGCAGGTGCTCGCCGATCAGGTCCGTCGCGATGGTGAGGGCGAGCTCGCCGAGGCGACGTTGCTCGTCGTGTCGATCAAGGGTGGCGTCAGCGGCGGCACGGCCGATTCGATGCGGGTGATGGTGGATGACGTCCGCGACGACCCGTCGCTGGCCCGCCGGCTCGCTGATCCCTACCTGCTCAGCCCCAACCGCAGCGCCGAACCGGATCTGGGCCGACAACCGGACACCTTCTTCGTCGAGCGACTGCCGGACGGCACCTGGGTGGCGCCGTTCGTCGTGGCGGGTTTCAACACCCGGATCGTGCGGCGCAGCAACGCGTTGCAGGGCTACGCCTACGGCCGGGAGCTGCGCTACCGGGAAGTGGTGCGGACCGGAACGTCACTGCTGGCACCGGTGACGGCGGGCGCTGTGGCCCTGGCGACCGGTGCCTTTGCGCTCGGCATGCGCACACCGGTGGTCCGGCCGTTGCTCGACCGGGTGCTGCCGGATCCCGGCGAGGGCCCCAGCGAGAAGACGCGCCGGAACGGCTATTTCCGGTTGGAGATCCGTAGCCGCTCGGTCACCGGCGCACACCACGTCGCGACAGTCGCGGCGCGCGGCGACTACGGCTACGGGGCGACGTCGGTGATGCTCGGCCAGGCCGTGCTGAGCCTGGCGACCGACGTGCTGCCGGACATCGCCGGGGTGCTCACCCCGGCCACCGCGTTGAACGGCGCGCTGACGGACCGCTTGCGCCGCAACGGGTTCACCTTCGACGTGCGGCGGCGCGCTGGCTGACTGACTGCCGGTCGGCCGACCGCCGGTCAGGCGCTGCGCTCGGCCCCCTCGGATTCCCGTCGGAGCACCTGCGCCACCACCCTCATCAGCATCACCGAGGAGATCACCAGGCCGAGATAGCCGACCGCCAGCAGCACGCCGGTGTCCCGTTCCGAGCCCGCGAGCGACGCGCCGACCAGCATCAGCGTGGAGGCCATCAGCCCGACGGCGGCGACGACGGTGAACAGCGTTTGGTCGATCCACCTGGTCAGGTGGGACTGGCCGGGCCCGAAGGCGTCGATCTGCATTCGCAGCCGCCCGGGACCGGAACTGCAGCGCGACGTCCTCGGCCAGTCCCGGCAGCGCCCGGAGCGACGGCATCGTCCGGAGCACTTCCTGCTGCACCGTGTCCCGGGCGCCCTTGAGCGACACGTCGATGGCGGCGCCGAGGTGGCTTGCGGCGGCCGACGCCAGATCGACCTGCGGGTCGATGACCCGCAGCGTTCCCTCCAACGTGACGAGCGCCCTGGCCAGCACGGTGAAGGTGGGCGGCACCGGGATGTCGTGCCGCCGCATCACGTCGATGAGCTCCTGGATGCTGCGCGGATCGAACCCACCGCCGTGCAACTGCTCGCTCAGCAGCCGGCTCAGCTCCACCTCGAGCGCCTGGGTGTCCAGCGCGTCGCCGGCGGAGCCCGAGATCGCGCGCACCGGACGAGCCAGCAGCGCCGGCTGCCGCGTGGCCAGCCCGAGGCCCATCAGCTGAAGCGCCTCCAAGCTGACCGGGTCGATGACCCCAACGGCTCCGAAATCGATCAGCCACAGGGTGCCATCTGGGTCGATGAGGATGTTGCCCGGGTGCGGGTCGGCGTGGAACAGCCCGGCGTCCATGATCTGCCCGAGGAAGGCGCGCAGCAGCCGGTCGGCGAGCTCCGCTCGTGGCACCCCGCAGGCGTCGACCGCCGTGGCGTCGGCGACCGGCCGGCCGTTCACCCGGTCCTGGACCAGTACCGCTTCGGTGGTGAACGCGGTCAGGACTTCCGGGACCTCGACCCCGGCGGTGTGCGACACCGCACCGAGAGCCTTGGCGTTGGCGGCTTCGTTGACGTAGCTCAGCTCCTGGTCGACCGACCGGATCAGCTCGTCGGACAGCGCGACGAGGCCGAGCGATCGCGCCGCCTCGGATCGCCGGACCGCGGCCCGGCTGGCCCAGCGCAGTACCGCGGAGTCGCGGGCGACGCCGACCTCGACGTCGGGCCTGCGCACCTTGACCACCACCCGCTGTCCGGACTGCAGCTCGGCGAGGTGGGTCTGGCCGATCGACGCGGCCGCGAGGGGTTCGTCGGAGAAGGAGCTGAAGATCTCCGTGATCGGCGCCTTGAGCTCCTCCTCGATGATCTCGCGGATCTGCTCGACGGGCACCGGGCGGACATTGGACTGCAGTTCGGCCAGCTCGGAAACCAGCGGCGCGGGCAGCAGATCCGAACGGGTGGAGGCGATCTGGCCGAACTTGACGAACATCCCGCCGCAATCCTGCAGGAACAGCTTGATCCGCAGCGCGCCCTGCGGCGTCGACAGGGCGGAACGCGAGGCGACCCGTGGGCCGGCCAGGCCGTGCCGGCGGGCGATGCGGGTGACCTCGAACAACCGCCCGCCCACCGTGAAGAAGGTGCGCGCCCTGGTCCGGAAGGACGGCCGCCGCCGGCTGCGCCGCGGCCGGAGCAGCACCTCGAGCACGATGCTGGCCACCATGGTGGCCAGCAACGCGAAGCCGAACGCTGCCAGGATGATGTTCTCGTCGTTGGTCTCGTGGTCGTTCTGCAGGATGATCGCCGCGACGATCACACCGACCAGGCTGCCGAGCACACCCGCGGCGGTGGCCCGGCCGAACCCGCGGTGGATCCCCAGGATGCGCCCGGAGACCACTCCGACGCCCAGGACGAAGACCACTGTCCAGACGGTGCTCCAGAACGACAGCTCGATTGTCATGGCGATAGCGTGATCATCGGGGGCGGCTGCTGTCCAACCGGGCCGTTCGCTCCGAACTATCCGCGGGTCGACCCGGTCTGCTCGGTCGACCCGGTCTGCTCGGTCGACCCGGTCTGCCCGGTCGACCCGGTCTGCCCGGTCGACGCTGCCGGCTTCAGGAAGGCGCGCATCGCGGGGAGGTGGTCGGCTGCGAGCTGGTGACCGCCGGGGTGCAGCAGCAGCTCGACCGTGGCTCCGCGGGAGGTCAGGTCGTCGACGAGCCTGGAGGTCAGCGGCGGGGGCGCCATCGGGTCGCGCCGTCCGTTCGAGATCAGCACCCGGTGACCGGCCAGGTCGACCGGCGGAGCCACGCCGAAGGGCGGCATCGCAGCGATCAGGATGGCGTCACCGATGGCCTCCGGATGGGTGAGCAACAGCGCGGAGGCAATGCTGGCACCGTTGGAAAAGCCGACGGCGACAAGGGATCCGGGGGTGAAGCCGTATTCGCCGGCCGCGGCCGCGATGAACCGGGCGAGTTCGGCGGCGCGAGCGGTGAGGTCGGCCTCGTCGAACACGCCCTCACGCAACCGGCGGAAGAACCGCGGCATCGTTCCCTCCAATACCGTGCCGCGCGGCGCGAGCAGCGGCGCGCCGGGTGCGAGTTCCCGGCCGAGCGGCAGCAGGTCCGTCTCGTCTCCGCCGGTGCCGTGCAGCAGCAGCACGACCGGACCGCTCCAACCCGGATCCCCCGGAACCCATGCATGCGGCCGAGTTAGGGTCGCGCCGGCCTCGGCCGGCCCGGCGACCCGCGGCTGCGTCATGGCGCCACCGACAGGTCGCCGGCCGACGCTGGGGCGGGGCCGGCACTCACGGGCGCGCGGGTGGCTTCGTCGACCTTCAGTACCGGGAGCGACCCTGCGATCTGGTCGCGGTTCGGCTCCAGCCACGGCGGCAGCTTCAGCGTCCTGCCCAGTTCGAGCAACGGCTCGTCGATGTCGAAACCCGGTGCATCCGTGGCAATCTCGAACAACACGCCACCGGGTTCGCGGAAGTAGATGCTCTTGAAATACTGCCGATCCAGGATCTCGGTGACGTTCACGCCCGCGTCGGCCAACTCGTCGTGCCAGCGCTGCATGGTCGGCAGGTCCGGCGCCCGGAACGCGACATGGTGCACGGTCCCACCGGCCTGCAGGCCGCGGTTCATGGTCTTCTCACCCGCGACGTCGACCAGGGCGCCCGAACTGCCCGCGCCCATGGCGAAGCTCGCCCGAGAGCCCTCCTCGCCGCCCAGGTGCATGCCGAGCATCGAGGTGAGCATTTCGGCGGTCGGGTCGAGCAGTCGTTCGGTCAGCGTCACCGCGTGCAGCCCACGTACCGCGTGGTCGGCCGGGATGCTGGCGACGCCGTCCCAACCGGACCGCTGGTCCCCGGCGGTGCCGACCAGATCGAGCACCATGCCGTCGGGGTCGCGAAGGGTGATGACGTCGGCGGCGCCGCGCTGCGCCACGGGTTGCACGTCGACGCCCAGGGCGCGCAGCCGCTGCAGCCACCACGCGGTCGACTCCTGCGGGATCGAGAATGCAGTGGCCGTGGTCAATCCCGTACCGAGGCGTCCGCCGGGCACGCCGTCCCACGGGAAGAAGGTGAGCAGGCTGGCCGGCCGACCGGCCTCGTCGCCGTAGTAGAGGTGGTAGGTGTCCGGCGCGTCGAAGTTCACCGTCTGCTTGACTAGCCGCAAGCCAAGTACCTTCGTGTAGAAGTCGACGTTCCGCTGCGGGTTGCCGGCAATCGCGGTGACGTGGTGCAGTCCCTGTGGGGCTACTGTGCTCATCTCGTCCTCCGGGGGGCGATGGAAGTAGTTGCCGGGGAAACTACATCCTGGTGATGGATATTCCCGCGGCGTCCAGAGGTTGCCACCACGACAATGAGGGGCCTGGTGGCTGAGGTCAAGACAGAGTCACGCTGGGCCGGTCTGGCGAGCGGAAGGGAGCGGGTCAATGTGCGGTGCATTCGGCGCCGGCGAACTCGGGGTCGACTCGTTCGTGCACGAGATGCCCAGTGTGCGAGTGGTTTTCGGAGCCGGAAGAATCGACCAGGTCGCGGTGGAAGCCGGCCGGCTTGGCGGAACGGTGCTGCTGATCGCTGGGCGCCGCCAGCTGCGCGAGGCCGATAGCATCGCCGCCGAACTCGGCCGGCGCTGCGTCGGGCGCATCAGCGAGGTCGCCGAGCACGTTCCTGCGGAGCTCGCACAGCAGACCGTCGACCTGGCCGGAGACCTCGGGGTCGGCACCGTTGTGTGTGTCGGCGGCGGTTCGGCCGTGGGCCTGGCCAAGGCGGTCGCGCTGGAATTGGAGGTGGCGATCCTGGCAGTGCCGACGACCTACGCGGGCAGCGAGCAGACGCCGATCTGGGGCCGTACGGAGTCGGGTCGGAAGATCACTGGCCGCGACGCCCGGGTAGTGCCGCGCACGGTGGTGTACGACCCGGTGCTGACCGTCGATCTACCTGTCGGGCTGTCGGCGGCGAGCGGGATGAATGCCATCGCGCACGCGATCGAAGCGACCTACGCCCTGGACGCGTCCCCGCTCACTACGCTGCTCGCCGCCGAAGCGATCGGTGCACTGTCGGCGGCGCTGCCGGTGCTGGTGCGCGAACCCGCGAACCTGGCCGCCCGCGGACGAGCGCTCTACGGAGCGTGGCTGGCCGGAACGGTGCTCGGTGCCACCAGCATGGGTCTGCATCACAAACTGGCCCACGTCATCGGCGGCAGCTACCGCCTGCCGCACGCCGGAACGCATAGCGCACTGCTCCCGCAAGTGGTGGCGTTCAACGCCCCGGCCGCGGCCGCCGAACTCTCCGCGGCTGCTCGCGCGGCCGGCGCGCCGGGACCCGTCCAGTTGGGTGCCGCGCTGTTCGATCTCGCCACCGCCCTGGGCGCGCCGACGTCGCTCTCGGGTCTCGGGCTGCCGGACACGGCGGTCGGCGACGTCGTTGACCAGGTGCTGGCGGCACGCATCGCGAACCCGCGTGCCGTCGACGCCGCAGGTCTGGAAGCGCTGCTGCGCGATGCCCTCGTCGGCCGGCGACCTGACGCCGGCGCGACCCCCGGCTTCGGTGCGCACCCCGGCCCGCCCGCTGAACAGCTTGCGCGTCGGGTGCCGGCATGACCCCCGACGAGCGCTGGCTCAGTGCCGACGAGCAGGCCGCCTGGCGCGGCTGGCTGGACACCTATCGACTGCTGATTCCGGCGTTGGACCGCCAACTGCAGGCCTCCAGGGTGTCCTTCACCGAGTACGAGGTGCTGGTCTGCCTGTCCGAGGCGACCGATCAGCGATTGCGGATGAGCGAGGTCGCGGACCGGACGCTGGCGACGCGCAGCGCCATCACCCGCACGGTTGACCGGCTGGTGGCGCGCGGATGGGTGCGCCGGGTGCGGTCGATGGACGACCAGCGCGGCGCGTTTGCGACCCTCACCGAGCCGGGCACCCAAGCCCTCGCCGAGCTCGCGCCGGGTCACGTCAAGGCGGTCCGGCAGAACCTCATCGATCTGCTCTCCCCCGCGGAGCTGGAGGCGCTGCGGACCATTGGCCGGCGAGTGAAAGACCGCCTTGCGGGTCGTGACGGCTGGAGCCCGCGGACGTCCTTCGTCGAAAACGATGCACGTGATGAGGCCCCCGAGGACACCGATGAAACAGGCGAAGCAGTGGAAACTGCGGAGACAACCGGCCCCGATCCGACGGGACCGGGCTTGCGGGAGACGGACTTGCCGGGACCGGACTGGCGGGAGACGGACTTGCCGGGACCGGACCGGCGGGAGACGGACTTGCCGGGACCGGACTGGCGGGAGACGGAACTGCCGGGTTCGGAGCCGCCAGCGCCGGGGATCGCCGGCCCGGACCGGTGAGCGATGCGGTCCCGATCAGCGATCCGGCCGATGCGCGGCTGGACGAATTCCGTGACCTGAGCCATGCCGACCGCCGCCCCGACCGGCCGGGTGGACGGGGCTTGGTGATCGCCGAGGGCGTCGTCGTGGTGCGCCGGCTGGTGGCCTCGCCGTACCCGGTGCGTGCGCTGCTGGGTGTCGCCCGACGGCAGGCGGAGCTCGCCGAGGATCTGGCGGACACCGCGGCGCCGTTCTTTGTCGTTACCGCCGAGATGATGGCAGAGGTCGTCGGCTTCCACCTCAACCGCGGCGTACTGGCCACCGCCGATCGGGTCGGGTTCCCGCCCGCGGCGAATCTGCTGGATTCGGTGCGCACGGTGGCGGTGCTGGAAGGGGTCGGTGACCACGAGAATCTGGGCGCCTTGTTCCGCAATGCTGCGGCCTTCGGCATCGGCGCCATCCTGCTCGCCGATGGGTGCGCGGATCCGCTGTACCGGCGCAGCGTCCGGGTTTCCATGGGTACCGTGCTGGGCGTGCCGTTCGCCGTGCTGCCCGGCTGGCCGGATGCAGCGATGAACCTGTTACGGGACAAAGGGTTCCGCACCATCGCATTGACGCCGAGCGGGGAGGTGACGCTCCGCGAGGCGGGCCCGGCCGGGCGGGTGTCATTCCTGCTGGGCTCCGAGGGCCCCGGTCTGACGTCAGCGGCGCTGCTGGCCGCGAACGTCAGGGCGCGCATCCCGATGGCGGCCGGGGTCGATTCATTGAATGTGGCCACAGCGGCCGCGGTAGCTTTCGCCGCGCTGGCCGACTGACCCGCCACGCCGGGATCGGCGTCCGGCCGTGCCGCGGCTGCGTTATCTTCGGGAGGTTGCAGGCGATCAACGCATCCCGGCCACCGTTGTGGCGGACGAGGTGTGCGCGGCGTGCAGCGACGTGCAGGTGCGGTACGCGCGGGCCATTTTCATCAGGCAACCGGCTGCGGCGCGCTACCCCCGTGACTCGAAGGGGCGAGAAGTGACCGACGAGTCGGAACCTCCGGCCGTTTCCGGGCCGTTGCCGTCGGGCGACCCGGACCGGCCAGAGGGGGTCGGCGAGGGTGCCGGCACGATCATCGCGTTTCCGTCACGGCCACGCCCGGGCGCGGCCGGTCACTCGTCGTCGGACATCGCCGGTCGGGAAACCTCGGCCCACTCCGGCTACGACGTTGACAACGCGCCCGTTCTCGCCGACGCCGGCACCGTCCTCACCGGCGGCGCCCTGCTGACAGCCGACGCCGACGCCGACGCCGACGCCGACGACGGTGACGGTGACGGTGACGGTGACGGTGACGGTGACGGTGACCGGCCGGTCGACTGGGCCTGGGTCGAGGAGTGGCGGGCCGGCAATGAACCCGTGCCCTGGGCCAGCGGTCTGGGGCTCGCCGGTTTCAGCGCCCTGGTCGTCGGGGTCGCGGTCTGGGTGCTGTCGGCCGGACTGGCCGGTACGCCGGTGCTGGCCGTCGGGGTGAACCTGCTGGTGGCGGGTGGTCTCGCCCCCGCGATGTGGCTTTCCCGCGGGCTGCCGGTGCTGCGGTGGATCGCCCTCGGCAGTGCAATCGGGGTGCTCGCCGGTTGGGTGTGCGCATTGGCGATGCTGCCACTGCCCACGCCCTGACGCATGCAGTTCCGGCATGCAGTTCCGGCATGCAGTTCCGGCACCCAGTTCAGACCAACGACTCTCGCCAGGCGTCGTGCAATCTGGCGTAGGCGCCGGTCCCCGCGATCAGAGTTTCCGGGGATCCGTCTTCGACGATCCGCCCGCCGTCCATCACCAATACCCGATCGGCGATCGCCACGGTCGACAGCCGGTGCGCGATGATCATCGCGGTACGCCCCTTCAGGACGGTGCGGAGCGCCTGCTGTACGGCCCGCTCCGCGGGGATGTCCAACGACGCCGTCGCCTCGTCCAGGATCAGCACCGCCGGATCGGCCAGGAACGCCCTGGCGAACCCGACGAGCTGCCGCTGCCCGGCCGACAACCGGCCGCCGCGTTTGCGCACGTCGGTGTCGAAACCCTCCGGCAGCGCCCGGATGAAGGCGCCGGCGCCGATCGCGTCCGCTGCTTCTTCGATCTCCCGCCGGCTCGCGGACGGGCGGCCGAGAGCGATGTTGTCGGCCACCGACCCGGAGAACAGGAACGACTCCTGGGTGACCATGACGACCGCAGCGCGCAAGGTCTCGGTCGACACTGTGGCGACATCAGTTCGATCGAGCAGCACCCGACCCGCCGTCGGGTCGTAGAACCGGGCAAGCAGCTTGGCCAGCGTGGATTTGCCGGCCCCGGTCGCACCGACCAAGGCCACCGTCTGGCCGGCCGGGATGTCCAGTTCCAGGGTCGGCAGCACCGGCACATCCGGGTGGTAGGCGAAGCTGACACCCTCGAAGCGGACGTGCCCGTCGACAGGCCCGTCGCGGCCGAGCCGCACCGGGTCCGTCGGTTCGGGAACGCTCGGTACCTCCTCGAGCAGCCCGGAGATCTTCTCCAGCGCTGCGGCCGCCGCCTGGTAGGTGTTGTAGAACATGGCCAGCTCGTCGAGCGGGTCGTACATTCGCCGGACGTACAGCAGGAATGCGGCCAGCACGCCGATCTCCAGCGTCCCGTCGATCACCTGCACCGCGCCGATCACCATGGTGGCGACCAGGCTGAGGTTGCCCAACAGCCGGACGAGCGGGGTGTAGACGGCCAAGGCAACGAGGCCGTCGCCGTTGGCGGTGGCGTTGTCGTCGTTGAACTTTCCGAAGATCGCCGCGTTCCGGTCCTCCCGGCGGAAGGACAGCACGGCGCGCAGGCCGTTCATCGTCTCGGTGAACTGCACGATCACCGAGGCAATGGCCGACCGGGTGCGGCGGTAGATCTTGCGCGACTGGCGCTGGAACCAGCGGGTGGCCACGAAGATCGGCACGAACGCGGCCAGCGCGATGAGCCCGAGGTCGAGGTCGAGCACCAGCAGGGTGACGCTGATCGCGAGCACCGACAGCAGGCCGGAGATGAGCCCTTCCAGACCTTCGGCGGCCAGGTCTGCCAGCGCGTCCAGGTCGCTGGTCAGCCGGGAGATGACCTTGCCCGAGGTGTACTTCTCGTGGAACGACAGGCTGAGCGACTGCGAATGGGTGAACACCTCGGACCGCAGATCCAGCAGGACCGCCTGCGCCACCCTGGCCGACAACCGCACGAAGACGGCCTTGCCGGCGGCGTTGGCGATGCCCGACCCCAGGTAGCCGAGGGTGGCGAAGACCAGCGGCCGGGCATCGCCGGCCACCAGGGCCGGGACCGCCGTGTCGATGCCGTAGGCGACGACGAGCGGGCCGAGGAGGTACGCCACCTCGGACAGCACCACGACGAACGCCGCCAACAGGGCCGGACCGCGCTGCGGCCGGATCAGCTTGCGCAGCAGACGCCGTGACCGGGCCTGCAGCTTGAGGCCGACGGCCTCCGAGATGTCCTCGGTGTCCTCGGACACCACGCCGCGCCAGGCGTCGTCCGCTTCCGGCTCCAGCAGGATCGGCGGAGTCGTGTCGGTCGCGTTCATCTCCGCACCTCCCCGGCATGACTGGTGGGCTGGCTGCTCGGGTGGCCGGACAGCTGATCGGGCAACGCGGTGGCAGGCCGGGTGGGCACCCGCGCGCGGCCGTCCCGGGAGGCCCTTTGGTCCTCGTTGCTGGCCAGCAGGTCGCGGTACGCGGGAACGGTGGCGAGCAGTTCCGAATGGGTCCCGAGAGCCGCCACCCTGCCGTCGACGAGCAGCGCGACCCGGTCGGCGAGCTGCACGGTCGACGCCCGGTGCGCAACGACCAGCGCTGTGGTGCCGGCCAGCACCGACCGGAGCGCCCGCTCGACCTGCGCCTCGGTATGGATGTCGAGTGCGGACAGCGGGTCGTCCAGCACCAGCACTTCCGGGCTGCCCACCACCGCACGGGCCAGCGCCAGCCGCTGCCGCTGACCGCCGGACAGCGACAGGCCCTGTTCGCCGATCCTGGTGTCCAGGCCCCACGGCAGGTCGCGCACGAAATCCGCCTGCGCGATCCGCAACGCCTGCCGCACGTCGTCGTCGGTGCCGTCCGGCTTGCCGAGCAGCACGTTCTCCCGGACGGATGCGGAGAACAGGGTGGGCTCCTCGAAGGCGATGGACACCCGCTGGCGCAGGGTGGGCAGGTCCAGCTGCCGGATGTCGATCCCGTCCAGGGTGATGCTGCCGCCGGTCACGTCGTACAGCCGGTTGATCAGGGACGTCAGTGTCGTCTTCCCCGACCCGGTGGCGCCGACGATGGCCACGGTTTCGCCGGGCGCCACGTCCAGATTCACACCCCGAAGCAGGTCGGGTGCGCCGGCGGGCGCGTCAGCGAACCGGAAATGCACTCCCGAGAAGCTCAGGTGTCCGTGCGCCGCCGCGGTCGTGCGAGGGTGCTTCGGGGAGGTGATGGTGACCGGTGCGTCCATCACCTCGAAGTACCGCTGCGATGCGCTGGCGGCGTCGTTGGACATGGCCAGCAGCCAGCCGATCGAGTCGATCGGCCAGCGCAGGCCGAGCGCGACCCCGAAGAACGCGACCAGGGTGCCCGCCGACATCGCGCCGTCGGCGACCTGACGGATGCCGAGGAACAGCGTCAACCCGAAGGCAACCTCCGGCACCGCAATGATCACCGCCCACAGCGCGGAGATCACCCGCGCCTTGCTCATTTCCGTGGCCCGCAGCTCCCTGGCCTGGGCGAGGAACCGGCGACTGAGAGACGCGCTGCGGCCGAAGGCCTTGAGGATGCGGATACCGAGCACCGACTCCTCGACCATGGTGGCCAGATCGCCGACCTGGTCCTGGGATCGTCGGGCGAGCACCTGGTAGCGGGATTCGTACAGGTAGCACAGCGCGACCAGCGGCACCGCCAGCGCCGCGATGATCGCGCCGAGCTGCCAGGACAGCGCCAGCAGGATGCCTACCCCGACGACGAACGCCGTCAGGTTGACGAACAGGAACACCACCCCGAACCCGAGGAACCGGCGGATGGTGGACAGGTCGGAGACGGCCCTGGACATCAGTTGCCCAGCGGACCACCGGTCGTGAAAGGACACCGGGAGCTTCTGCAAACGGTCGTAGAGGTCGGCCCGCATCGCTGCTTCCACGCGCATGGTGGGCCGGGCGGAGAGCATGCGGCGGACCCAGAACAGTGCGGACTCGGTCACCCCGAGGACGAGCAGCAGGATGGCGGGCGGCCACAACGCGGCCAGGTCGTGCGAGGCCACCGGACCGTCGATGATCTGCTGGATGACCAGCGGAAAGGCCAGCCCGCACAGGGTGGCCAGGGTCGCTGCGACGGCGCTGCCGATCAGGGCCGGCATCGCCGGTCGAGCGTAGGGCAGCAGCCTCGCCAAGGACCGGGTGGCGGGTAGCTGCGCAGGAACAGCCCGCGGAGTCTGCCCGGATGGCGACTCGCCGGCTCGTGACGTAGCGGGTTCAACGCTGATCGACATGGCTCGGCCAGGCTACGTGTGGCCACCGACAGTCTCGACGGGTTTTCCTGCGGTCCCGAGGCATTCCGAACGCAGATCATGCTGTTGCCGCGAAACCGGCGACCGAGAGTGCCGTCCGGGGTTCATCGTGCGCGGCGAAACCAAAGAACCGTCTCCAGCGTGACAGGCAGTTCCAGTTCCCCGGTCCGTCGAACGTCGTCCCGTCCGGCGCCGTCCAGCGGCCGGGCGGGAGCACCACGCCGCGGGTGATGGCTCCCTGCTCCAGCACGGGAGCCGCCAGCAGGTCCTCGCCGAGCAGGAACTGATCGGCGACGTCCTCGTACCCGGCGTGGTGGTAGGCCAGCGGCCGCAGGATCGGCTCACCCGTCCGAGCGGCGTGGCCCCGCCAATCTCACCATCTCCGGCACCAGCCGCTCGTGCGGCCGGACCGCGCCGAGCGTCGCGGCCAGGTGTCTCTCGTCGAGCAACCGCCCGGGGGACACCGACAACTGCATCATGTCGGGAACAAGGCCCCGCGTTGCGCATAACTAACGAACAGTTCGGGGGTCGACGCCGACGGTCGTGATCATGTCGAGTTCGCCGCCGCCGATCATGTCCGGGCAGATGAAGGGGTGCCCGATCAGCCCTTGGGCGATGGCCTCCGGGATGAGCGACGCCAGGCCGTCCGCCCCCCAGGTGGGCGGCTTGTCGTGCAGCCGCTGGGCCAACGGCTGGCCGCCCATCTTCCAGCAGGCCCGGTACTCATTGAACGGGTAGGCAAGTCCGACCGTTGCCCAGGCCTCGGACTGGCCCGCCGGGTCGGTGGGTACGTACGTCACGTCGGTCGGCCGGTAGGCGTAGAAGTCGCCGGCGTCGAACTTGAAGCCGTCGACGCCGTGCGCCGTGACGACCGCACCCAGCACACCATGCAGCGAGATGAACGTCTCGGCGGATCCAAATTCGGAATGACGTTGACGATCAGGTCAACTCGCTCCCCCTCTTATCGGGGTAGAGTGTGATCCGGCTCACGCCGCCTTTCGCGGTGGGAGAAGAGCGATGACACCCCCTGTGTCAACCTTTCGGGTTGAGCGGCCGTGTGGTCGCCTTTGGCGCCGCGCACGCTACGGGTCCGCCCCTCCGGCCTCAAGGGTCGCTGACGCGATCGCTGCGCG
>JBBQGJ010000135.1:0-15864 GCA_038322925.1 Mycobacteriales bacterium | reverse complement strand
CTACACCGACAGCCGGCTACCCACCGGTGCCTTCACCGGCAACCCCACCGAAGCCCTGGACACCGCACTCGGTCTCTACCTCAACGACCCCACAGCCTGGCCGATCAAACCCCCGCAGGATTAACGCGGCGCTGCACTAGTGGTGGATGAAGAACTGGGAGAACACGTCCACCGTCTGATCGAGCCAGCCGACGATGTCCAACGTGGAGTTGACGTTCTGCGGTGGCGCGTTGACCAGCGTGTCCCTTCCGATCAACCGGTCGAAATCCACGGTGACGGGCTGCGGACGCGGGGCGCCGTTCGGGGAGGCGAACCCGACCCCGGCGAGTTGCATGATGTCGATGAGCTCCTGGGCAACGATGCCGTACGCCACCGTCGTCGGGTGGATGCCGTCCAGCGAGATCAACCCGCCCTTGCGCCGTCCCCCCTGACCGTTCGCGGTGAGGAACTGGGTGTCGGGCTCCGGCGTCAAGGCCGCCAACGCCGGCGGCAACGGGTACTTCGACCACCACGGCGGCGCCGCCGACGGATCGTTGATGTAGCGCCGCCAGGCCGGCCGATCCAGCACCCCGGCAATGTCGAACAAGTACCAGTTCCGGCCGGCGTCGCGGGCGGATTTCACGGCGGCCTCGATGTGCTCGTTGTAGAGATCGATGGCGTAATCGACGGCGCGCGCCTCCGCAGCGGTGATGTTCGGGTCGTGCATCGGGTCGAAATCGGCGTCGCTGATCCACGGCCGGGTGTAATAGTCGAAATAGCGTGAGCCGGGCGCGCTCTTGGTCCCCACCCCCCTGGCCACCGGGATGATCGTGACGTGCGGGACGGTGCACAGGATCACGTTCCTGGCATTGATCTTCTCGAGCTCGCCGACGACCAGGTCGAATTCCTTGCGGAAATGCTCCGGATCCCAGACCGTGTAATTGCGCTTGGTCGCACTGTCGGCGTATCCCGGATCCTGACTCCATTTCACCTTCAGGCTGACGACGCTGCCAAGCGCATTGTTCGCGCCGAGAAAGACCACCAGCGTCTCGATACCCTCCTGCTGGATCGTGGGATCCCGGTCGTCACCCAGGATCTTGGCCACGTCGAACAGCGTCTGCTGCTTGACATCGTCCGACCAGCCCGGGTAGACGCGCAGGGCGGATCGGTCGGCGGCGTTGTCGACCATCGGGACGAGCAGGTTGTTCGTTGGATTGGCGGCGGCGGTGGTGCAGATCGCCGCGGTCTTCTCCAGCGCATCACGAAGATCCCAGCTGAACACCGCCAGCGCGTGGTTGTAGGCGCCGATATTCGGCGGCACCGCTCCGGGTCCGCGTTCCCAGTACTCCTCGATGTCGTTCATGAGATTGCGTACCTTGAACACCGCAAAGGGCAATTCGAAGGGATTCGTGGTGGCACCGAATCTGTCCTCGAGTTCGCGCAGCACGTATTCGATGTTGAACGGGAGCCCACCGAATCCCGGATAGCGCGGGTAGCGGAACTCGTTCAGCCAGCCGAGTTCGTGCGCGATGATGGCGCCGTAGGACAGGTCGGTGTTGAAGACGGCGCCGCTCTGGAAACCGTGGGTCAGCGAGTCGCCGATGACGACCAGCCGGTTCCGCGGAGGCTGTGCCCCGTTGGCGCGGAGCTTCACCTTGACGCCGAGCGTCGGATCGGTGGCCGGGGACCTGGTTTCCGCGCCGGCGCGCTGCTTCACCTCGTCCGGCGCGTTGTCCGGTACCTCTGTTGCTCTGACGTCGGCCATCGTGCCCCCAGGGCAGCGTTGCGGGACCCCGATCCGCAGGTCATGTTCCCTGTCCGCCGCCGCCCCCGCAACCGAAAACCTCCCCCTGACAGCGCGGATCAACTTTCCCGGCGCGGATGAAGCAGTTCACTCGCGTCACTTCATTCCCATAACCGCGATCTTGATGCGCGCTGTAGATGTTGATCCGCGCCGTTGGGGGGCGCGCCGGGCCGCGGGTCGAGACGAGGCACAGCTGCCCGCGACGGCCCGATTAGGCTGACCGGCATGGGCACCGCAGTCGTCAGCGCGATCTTCGACCCGACCCGCTGGCGCGAGGTCGAGGGATTCGACTTCACCGACATCACCTACCACCGGCACATCGGTCCCCGACGCGGTTCGGCCAGGCCCGACGTGGACCTGCCCACCGTCCGGATCGCCTTCGACCGTCCCGAGGTGCGCAACGCGTTCCGCCCGCACACGGTGGATGAGCTCTACCGCGCGCTGGACCATGCCCGGATGACCGGCGACGTCGGCTGCGTCTTGCTGACCGGCAACGGTCCCAGCGCTCGCGACGGCGGTTGGGCGTTCTGCTCCGGCGGCGATCAGCGGATCCGCGGCCGCGGCGGGTACCAGTACGCGGAAGGGGAAACCGCGGAAACGGTCGATCCGGCGCGCGCCGGCCGGCTGCACATCCTGGAGGTGCAGCGACTGATCAGATTCATGCCCAAGATCGTCATCGCGGTCGTTCCCGGCTGGGCGGCGGGCGGCGGTCATTCCCTGCATGTAGTCTGCGATCTCACGCTGGCCAGTGCCGAGCACGCAAGGTTCAAGCAGACCGACGCGGACGTCGGTTCGTTCGACGCCGGCTATGGATCGGCCTACCTGAGCCGGCTGGTCGGACAGAAGTTCGCCCGCGAGATCTTCTTCCTGGGAAGGGAATACACCGCAGAGCAGATGCACGCGATGGGCGCGGTGAACCGGGTGGTCCCACACGATCAACTGGAAACCGTTGCGCTGCAGTGGGCGTCGGAGATCAACGGGAAATCGCCGACCGCGCAACGGATGTTGAAGTACGCGTTCAACCTCGCCGACGACGGCATGGTGGGTCAGCAACTGTTCGCCGGCGAGGCGACCAGGCTGGCCTACGGCACCGACGAGGCGGTCGAGGGCCGGGACTCGTTCCTGCAGAAACGCCCCGCGGACTTCTCTCCCTATCCGTGGGCCTACTGAGCTCGCCCGAGCGCAGGAAACCCGTCGTGGCAAGAACTGTCGAAGCGTTCCCGATGCCCACGGGCGAGCGCATCCTGGAGCTGCTCCCCCGGCTGCGCTGGGCCCTTGACGGCAACGGGCCGGCCCTGCTCCCCGTCCCTGCCCACGCCGGCGCCGAAACGGCAAGATTGACAACATCTCTCGCTGCGGGCGCGGCGCTGGCCGAGGCGGAGGACGACCGGCACGACCCGACGGTGCTGGTGATCGCCACCTCCGGGTCCACCGGCGTCCCCAAGGGAGCCCTGCTGCCGGCGTCGGCCTTGGCCGCGTCGATCGACGGCACCAGGCGCCGACTGTCGACCCTGCCGGGGCTCGCGGACGCCCGGTCATACCCGCTGTCTGGCGGCGAGAATGATTCGGGCAGCTGGCTTCTCGCGCTGCCCGCCCATCACATTGCGGGCATGCAGGTGCTCTTGCGCTCGATCGCCGCCGGCGCGGAGCCGGTCATCCTGGACACCACACCTCCGTTCACGGCGGAGCTGTTCACCGCCGCCGTGCATCGCATGCCCGCGGGCCGGAGGTTCACCTCACTGGTACCGACCCAGCTGCACCGGGTGCTGGCGGATCCGGACGCGACGACTGCGCTGACCACCTTCACCGCCGTGCTGGTCGGCGGCGCCGCCACCCCCCTCGCGCTCATCGACGACGCCGAGCAGGCCGGCGCGAGGGTCGTGACCACCTACGGGATGAGCGAAACCTGCGGCGGGTGCGTGTATGACGGGGTGCCGCTGGACGGGGTGAGCGTGAGCATCGATCCGGAATCGGATCGGAGCGATCCCCGTTCTGCCCGCGTCGGGCGGGCCGTGCCACGCACCGTCGGACGGGTGGCCATCACCGGGCCGGTGGTCGCCCTCGGCTATCGCGACATGCCGCGACATCCGGCGTTCGCCCGGGACCCGCGCACCGGTGTCCGGACCTTCCTCACCGAGGATCTCGCACTGACCGCGCCCGGGCCGATCCGCGTCGTCGGCCGCGCGGACGATGTGATCGTCACCGGCGGGATCAAGATCGACCCGGCCGTGGTGGAGTCGGTGCTGAGCAGGGTGACCGGGGTGGCCGACGTGGTCGTCACCGGGGTTCCGGATCAGGAGTGGGGGGCTGCGGTGGTCGCGGTCGTCCAGGCGCGGCCGGGTCAGCCACCGGACCTGTCGGCGCTGCGCCGGGCGGCCACCTACGCGCACGGACCCGCCGCCGCGCCGCGGCACCTGCTGCTCGTCGCGCACATCCCGCAGCGCTCATCCGGCAAGGCGGACCGGGCGGCCGTACGGGAGCTGGCTGTCCGCGAACTGTCCGGGGACGAGCCGGGGAGCCCGGTCCCGTCAGGTCAGGTCCCGTCAGGCCAGGTCCCGTCAGGCCAGGTCCCGGCAAGCACCGTCCCGGCAAGCACGGTCCCGGCAAGCACGGTCCCGTCACGCCCGGTGCCGCCGAACACGCCCCAGGCGAGCACCGATCTGTCCGGAGATCACCGGTCCAGCAACGATTCCCGCCGCTGATCATGGCAGCGCCCAAGCGGGCACCGGGATTCTCCAGGGTGCAGCTGGAATCGTTCCGCGGCGCCGGGGTGGACGACCTGATCGCCGACCCACTGCGGCTGTTGTTCGTCGGCATCAACCCCGGCCTGTGGACCGCGGCGGTGAACACCCATTTCGCGCGCCCGGGCAACCGGTTCTGGCCGGCGCTGCACCTGGCCGGGATCACCCCGCGCGAATTCACGGCCGGGCGCGGGCTGAGCGATGCGGACCGGCAACTGCTCCTCGATGCCGGCATCGGGATCACCAACCTCGTGCCGATCGCGACGGCGCGTGCCGACGAGCTGACCCCCGCCCAGGTCCGGGCCGGGGTCGGGCCGCTGACCGAGCTGGTCAGCCGGACGCGGCCGAAAGTGGTTGCGGTGCTGGGCATCACCGCGTACCGCGAGGCGTTCGGCGACCGTTCGGTGACGGCCGGGCGACAGCCGCGACGGTTGGCCGGCGCGGAACTGTGGGTGCTCCCCAACCCCAGCGGACTCAATGCGCACGAGACCGTGCAGTCGCTGGCGGACGCGTACCAGCAGGCCGCGAGGGCCGCAGGCGTGCTGCCGGAATCGGCCGGACCTGCCGACTGAGGGCGCCGCTGACACGGCGGCATGTGATCGCGGGAGTGGGCTGAGCAGCGGCGTTACGCGCTCTACAGCCCCACATCGTGACACGGCGCCGCTCTGTCACACTCGGCGCCGGCATATGTCGGAGCCCAGTCCATCAAACCGGCGCTCAGTGGCTGTGCGTCCGGGCGACCGTTCCTACCCGCACCTGCCCGCTCCTACCGTGCGGCCTTCAACGCCTGGCCGGTGCCCGCAGCGGCAGCCGGACCCGGAAGACCGTCTCGCCGGGTTGCTGGTCGATGGTGATCTCGCCGCCGTGCCGCTCGGCGACGATCCGGCGGGCGATGTCCAACCCGAGACCGGTGCCCTTGCCGACACCCTTGGTGGTGAAGAAGGGTTCGAACGCATGCGCCCGCACCTGGGGCGTCATTCCCGTTCCGCTGTCGCCGATCTCGACGATGACGCCGTCCTCGGCGACCCGGGTGGACACCCGCAGCCTGCCCGCCCCGTTCATGGCGTCGATGGCGTTGTCGATCAGATTGGTCCACACCTGGTTCAGCTCACCCGCACTGGCCTCGATCCGGGGCAACTGTGCGCGGTAGTCGCGGACCACGGTGACCCCGGTCGGCATCCTGTGGCCCAGCATCACCAAAGTGCTCTCCAGGCCCTCGGTGACGTCGGTGTACTGCAGCGAGGCACGGTCCATCTGCGAATAGGACTTCACCGCATCCACGAGTTCCGAGATGCGCCGGGTGGACTCCTTGACTTCGGCCAGCAGCGCCGACGTCGACAGGTAGCTGGCGATCCACTCCAGGCCGGGCCCGATAGCGTCACCGCCGTCGCCGCCGAGCGCGTCGGCCACCTTCTCGCACCAGGCGACGTCGAGCCCGGCCACCGCCAGCGAGGGAGCGATGATCCAATCACGGTCGACCCCACGATCGGTGAGCCAGTTCGACAGCGCGTCCTCCCGATCGGCGATCGCCAGCGGGTCGGAACGCGCGGCGTCCGGATCGATGTCTCGGCGCAGGGCGTCGAGGGCGATGAACTGCCCGGCCGTGATCGACCGCTCCGCCAGCCTGCCGAGCGAGGACTGCAGATCCTCGCAGCTGGCCTCGAGCGCGTCGGCCGCCCGGGTGGCCGCCGACGCCGGATTGTTGATCTCGTGGGCGAACCCGGCGGCGAGGGTGCCGAGGGCGACCAGCGCCTCACGCTGGCGGGCCATCGTCTCGATGCTGCGCGCCGTGTGAATCAGGCCCTTGAGCAGGTGGGCGCCGAACGGGAACCAGGAGTTCGCACGCTCGGCCAGTTTGGCGGCAGGCACCCGCAGCGCCACGCCGTGGGAGGATCCGCGACCGGTTGCCATGTACACGCCGTGCTCGTCCCAGGCCCGGAATCCGCCGGCCCATTGCCCCGGGGTGGACATCACGCCGAGCCTGGTGTCCTCCTGTCCGACGTGGCGCAGCAGATCGACCGAACCCTCCAGCAGCAGCCACCAGAAATCAGCCGGCCGCGCCTCGGTGAACAGTTCGTCACCGGTGTCGAAGTGGACTTCCTCGCCCACCGCGAGCAGTTCGCGCAGCTGATCATCGGTCAGCCCGTCGAACAGGGCGATGGAACGAAGCCGGTCGACGTTCATGATGCAGCCCCTCAGTCAATTGCTCAGAGTAGCCCGCGGTAGGCCGAATGGGTGGTCGCAGCCGAATCTGGTTGTTCCCGAACTCGCCGTCTCGCACCTGACCCCAAGAGCCGACCCCGGCCGGAAGGGCGGGCGGGTCCGACCTATCAGATGATCCACACTGGGCCGGCACGATCGTCGGGCGACCTGCCAAGGTAGGCGGACACCGCGCGGCACCCCGGACCGTTGTCGATCATGATCGGAGAGCACGAGATGGATGACCCCCGCACCGTCCGGCTGGCGGTGCTGACCAGTGGCGGAGACGCCCAGGGGATGAACACCGCGGTACGGGCGGTGGTGCGCACCGCACTGCACAACAGGGCCGAGATCTTCGCGGTCTACGAGGGATACCAGGGACTTGTCGACGGCGGCGACCGCATCCGGGCGGTCAGCTGGGACGACGTGAGCAGCATCCTGAACCGCGGCGGGACGGTGATCGGCACCGCCCGCTCAGCGGACTTCCGCGAAAGGGCCGGCAGGCGCCGAGCGGTCCTCAATCTGCTGCACCTGGGCATCGACCGGCTGATCGTCGTCGGCGGCGACGGCAGCCTGTCCGGCGCGGACCTGCTGCGGCAGGAATGGCCGTCCCTGGTCGCCGAACTGCGGGCCGACGGCGCGATCAGCGAGGAGATCGCCGACCGGCATCCCGCGCTGATGATCGCCGGCCTGGTCGGCTCGATCGACAACGACATGATCGGCACCGAGATGACCATCGGCGCCGACTCGGCGCTGCACCGGATCGTGGAGGCCATCGACGCGATCGCCTCGACCGCGGCCAGCCATCAGCGCAGCTTCGTGGTGGAGGTGATGGGCCGGCACTGCGGGTATCTGGCGCTGATGAGCGCGATCGCCGGTGACGCGGCGTACGTGCTGATCCCGGAGGACCCGCCCAGGCCGGGCTGGGAGGACGACCTCTGTGAGGTGCTGAAGAACGGGCGCACGGCCGGCCGGCGGAACAGCATCGTGATCATCGCCGAGGGCGCGCACGACAGCGAGAACACGCCCATCAGCAGCGAATACGTCCGGCAGGTGCTGGAGGAACGGCTCGGTGAGGACACCCGGGTGACGATCCTGGGCCACGTGCAGCGCGGCGGCGCGCCCAGCGCGTTCGACCGGTCGATGAGCTCGCTCGTGGGCTACACCGCCGTGGAGGAGGTGCTGGCCGCGACACCGCACAGCGTGCCGCAGCTCATCGGCATCCAGTACAACCGGGTGTCCAAGGAACCGCTGATGGAGGCCGTCGCGAAGACCCGGGAAGTCGCAAGACTCATCGCCGCGAAGGACTACGACACCGCGCTGGCGATGCGCGGGGACACCTACACCGAGATGGTCCACATCTTCCACTCGATGTCGCACGCACTGCCCAGCGTGCAGGCCAAGGACCGGCCGACCCGGATCGCGGTGCTGCACGTCGGCGGCCTGGCCCCGGGGATGAACGCCGCGGTGCACGCCGCGGTGCGTCTGGGGTTGTACCGCGGGCACACCATGCTGGGCGTGACGGGCAGCTTCCGCGGCCTGAGCGACGGGGACGTCCGCGAACTCAACTGGGGTGACGTCGAGGGCTGGACCAGCCGCGGCGGCGCCGAACTGGGGATCAGCCGGCAGGTGCCGACCGTGAAGGACCTCTACTCGATCGGCCGCGGGCTGGAGCAGCACCGCGTCGACGCGCTGCTGATCATCGGCGGCTGGGACGCGTTCGAGGCCACGCACACGCTGAACAACGAGCGCGAACGCTACCCCGCCTTCCAGATCCCGATGATCTGCCTGCCCGCGACCATCGACAACAACATCCCCAACTCCGAACTGTCGGTCGGCGCGGACAGCGCGCTCAACCTGATAGTGGACTCCATCGACCGAGTCCGGCAGGCCGGCACCGCGTCCAAGCGCTGCTTCGTGGTCGAGACCATGGGCGGCCGCTGCGGGTATCTGGCGCTGCTGGGCGGGCTGTCCGGCGGCGCCGTGCGGGTGTACCTGCACGAGGAGGGCATCACGCTGCGCGACCTCTCGCACGACGTGGAGCGGATGGTGGACAGCTTCCGGGTCGGCCAGCGCCTCTTCCTGACCGTGATGAATGAGAAGGCCAGCCCGATGTACACCAGCGACTTCCTCTGCCGGCTGTTCGAGCAGGAAAGCCACGGGCTGTTCGACGCCCGCGAGCTGGTTCTCGGCCAGACTCAGCAGGGCGGCACCCCGACGCCGTTCGACCGCATCCTGGGCGTCCGGTTGGCGGCCCACTCCATCGACTGGCTGAGCAATCAGATCGACACCCACAAGACCGGTGGCGCCGTCATCGGGCTGCACGAGGGTCGGGTCAGGGTGCTCTCGCTGCGGCGCTCGGAGGAACTCGCCGACTGGGAGAACCGGCGGCCGTTGGACCAGTGGTGGATGCGGCTGCAACCGATCATCGACGTGCTGGCCGGCCGGCTGTCCGTGGGTGTGCACTGATGCACTGGTCAGGACGGGTGCACCCGGCGGGACCATCAGTAACCGATCAGTAGGGTCGGTGCACGTGGCCAACGCTCAGCAGTGGTACTCCGCCGCCCGTCCGCGCACCCTGCCGGCGGCTGTCGCGCCCGTCCTGGTCGGCACCGGGGCGGGGATCGCGCTGGGTGGGTTCTCCTGGTTGCGCGGTGGCCTGGCGCTGATCGTGTCGCTGGCGTTGCAGGTCGGCGTCAACTACTCCAACGATTACTCCGACGGGATCCGCGGCACCGACACCGAGCGGGTGGGCCCGATGCGGCTCGTCGGGTCCGGCGCGGCGGCACCCGCGACGGTGCGGAAGGCAGCGTTCACCTGCTTCGCCGTGGCCGGCCTGTGCGGCCTGATCCTGGCCGCCCTGACCTCCTGGTGGGTGGTCCCGGTCGGGGTGGCCTGCGTCGCCGCCGCCTGGTTCTACACCGGCGGGCCGCGGCCGTACGGGTACGCCGGGTTCGGCGAGGTGTTCGTCTTCGTGTTCTTCGGCCTGGTCGCGGTGCTGGGCACGACATATGTTCAGGCAGGCCGGATCTCGCTGAGCGCGGTGATCGCCGCGATCGGCATCGGGCTGCTCGCCTGCGCGTTGCTGATGGCCAACAACCTGCGCGACGTGGCGACCGACGCTGCGGTTGGCAAGCGCACCCTGGCCGTGCACCTGGGTGATCCGCTGAGCAGGCGGGTGTTCGTGCTGATGATCGCCGGTGCATTCCTGGCCGTCGCCGTTGTCGGCGTCCGCCACCCGTGGTGCCTGCTTGCCCTGCTGGCGATTCCGCTGGCTGTCGCGCCGGTTCGCGCGGTACTGGCCGGCGCCAAGGGGCCCGCGCTGATCGCGGTGCTCGGCGGCACCGCGCGGGTGGAGATCGTGTACGCGGTGCTGCTGACGATCGGGCTCGCTCTGGACGGCTGATCGCTGAGGTGATCAGCCGTCCAGCCCGTCATCGCGGTCCTCCGGTAGGGGTTCTGCCATGCGAGAATCGGCCCCCCGCTGGCACCATGGAGACATGTTCATCGCCGGGACGGAGCGGTGGAAGGTCACCATCGCCGAACCTGAAGCGCTGCGCATCGGCCTGTACATCCGCGACGTCGCGGGCCTGGAACCGCTGACCGAACCCGCCATTCCGCCGCTCGACCCTCCGTGCGATGTCTGGCCGGTATGGTCGCGTCGGCCCATCGATGTGCCAACCTCGGGTGCGGTCCGGTTACTGGGTGGTCGCGACGTCAACCTGGTGGTCGCGTCGGGGCAATGGGCGCGTTGGTGGACGCACGCGCTCGACGTCGGTACCGGCGCCATCGACGACTTCCGGCCACCGGCGTTTCTGCCCCTCTCGGGAGTACCCGACCTGCGCGCCCTGGTGCAGCGCCACTTCCACAACGCAAATCTCTGGTCCGACGGCGTCAATGACGACCCGCGCACCAAGCACGCGCTCAGCGCCCCCGGAGCCGGGCTCAACGCCATGATGCGGGACCTACCCAAGACTCTGGGGCGGCGGCCGGCGCAGTTCTCGATGCGGATCACCGTCATCGGTGTGCAGTCCAAGCACGCCTGGTTGCTTGCCCCGGACCACGTGCTGATGACCCGGCACCTGGTGGCCGACATCGACAACGTGCTGGACTGGCTGCGCCCGCGCCTCCTGGCGCTGGGCTGATAGCCCGACAACCTGGGTGCTACCTGCGCTTTGTGGACAACTCCGAGGTGGTGACGGCGAATCTGGCTACCCTTCCCGCGTTCGGCCATCGGGGCCGGGCAGCGGGGGAGGACACATGCTCGACCGGAGATCATTGCGCCACACGCTGGCGTTGGCGTCGACGCTGTCACTGGCCGCGGTGCTCGTCGTCGGCCTGGCCGGGTGCACCGGTAGCGACTCGTCGCCGCCCGTCCGCACCACGGTGGAGAAGGTCTGGACCGCAGCGGGCATCACGCCGGTCAGCGCCGTGCACGCCGTCGGCGGGGTTGCCGTCGTGTACGGCACGGCAGGCCCCGACCTGGTGGTCTACGGCCTGGACCCGGTGACCGGAGCCCAACTGTGGAGCAAGCCGGCTGCGCTGCCCACGGATCAATCGGACTCGATCGAGGTGCGCGAGATCGGCGGCGCCGTGGCCTATCTCCGGCCCACCGGCACCGCACGGCTCTCCCAGCTGGTGCTCGCCGACCCGACAACAGGGGCGGACCTCACCGTGTCGGCGGCGCGGTACCGGTACACCTTCCCCGGACGGTGCGGCGACGACGCGTGGGTGTGCCCGACCTCGTACGTCCAACAGGCCGGCGGGCACTGGGATCTGCGACGGTTCCGCGTCAACCGGGCTACCGGCGACACCGCGCCCGTCGAGGTCGCCGATGACTCAGTGGACAACGGCTACCAACTGCCGGTCGGCGATCTGTTCTACGCCCACCCCGCCGACGGCACCACGCAGATCGGCCGCCGGGTCGACGGTTCGGTGCTCTGGACGAAACCGTCCAGCGACATCTGGGGACCGACGTTGCCCAAGCCGTGGTACTTCACCATGTCGGATAGCGCCGGCCGCGGCTTCGTGGTCGTCACGGCGGAGGGACGGGGCACCGACCAGCCCGCAGGCACGCAGCTCGACCTGGCGAAAGACTTTGCGAGTGCATCGGTGTCGTTGGCCGACGGAACGGTCCGGTGGGTCAGTCCGGGCACGGCGGTCGGGTGCGGGGCTGACCCGTACCTCTGGTGGGACGCCACCACGGACGCGGCGGACACGCCCGCCTACCGATGCCGGTACACCGGGACCGCGGTCAGGAACTGGAGCGCGCTCAGCGGAGCGCAGATGACGACGACTGGCCTCTCGGTCACCATCGACGCGATCGATCCGGCGACCGGCGACGTCCGGTGGAAGGCCGACGTCGGCGACGCCCGCGCGCTGGCCTCGGACACCACCGGCCAGAAGTCGGCGTTGCTCGACGACACCCACGTCTTCGTGGCCAATTCCGCCGGCGGACTGGTGGTCGACCTGCAGACCGGCCAGACCCGACCGACCACGGCCGACGACGTGCTGTGGTGCACCGACGAGAGCGCCTTCCCGCGCCCGGAACCGTACTTCCAGCAGTCGACGGCCATCACGACGGCGAAGCGGTCGGGGGTGGTGCATCCGTGCAGGCCGGACGGCTCCGCGGCACCGCTGCCGACGGCGGCCATCCCGTCGAAGCTGTCTGCATCGTTCGATGGCGACCGACGGGTGATCGCGCTGTCCGACGGAGTTGCCGGATTCCTGGTTCCGCCAGGTGCAGGTGCAGGTGCTGACGAAGCGGCGACGAGCGCCTCGACGGATTCCGGCCCGAATTCGACAGCCGATTCGACAGCCGCCTCGATAGCGGCCTCGGGGGGCGCGGCCGGCACCGAGCCGTCCGAACCGGTGTTGCGCTCGGTCGAGCAGGCTTGGGCGGCAACGGGATTCGATGCGAAGACCACGCCGAAGTTGGTGGCCGGAGTGGCGGTGCTCTACGGAACCGTTGGCACCCAGCTGTTTCTCATCGGACTCGACCCGGCGACCGGGGCGGAGCGGTGGCGGCATCCGGCCACGGCGGGGGCACTGTCGCCCCGCCAGGAGGTGAAAGTCGTCACCCTCGACGACAAGGTCGCCTTTCTCAGGCCAGTGCCGAACAACGACCGGATGGCGCAGATCGCACTGATCGACCCGGCCACCGGTGCCGACGTCATTGTCACCGGAATGCAGTGGTGGCTCGGATTCCCCGCGGTCTGCTTCGACGACCCCGCTTCCTGGTGCGCGACCGCCTACTACCTGGAACCGAATGCGACCACTCTCACCTCGCGCCGGTTCCGGATCGATCGGGGCACCGGCGCGCTGACCCTCATTCCGGAACCGGCGGCCGCGCCATCAGCGCCGTACACGGTGCTGAGGAACGACGTGGTGCAGATCAACGGGGCGCCCACCGACACCCTCGGCGTCGTCCGGGACGGCGCGGTCGTCTGGTCCCGGCCGGTCACCGACCTCGCCGGCGCCGGCGCGACCTTGGACGGCTGGTGGGTCACAGAAGACGATGGAGCCACGCCGATGATGGAGCTGTCGGTGCACACAGGTTGGAGCGGCAGTTCAGATAGCGGTGGCCGATACCCTTCGCTGGATTTGGCGACGAATCTGGTCACCGTCGGGATCAACCGCAACGACGGCGCGGTCGTCTGGAGCAAGCCAGGCACCTGGTCCGGGTGCCGGGGCAAACTGTGGTTCAGCCGCACGATGTCCACCCCAGGTTCGCCCGACCCGGCGCTGCGCTGCCGCTACACCGGCCGGCTTGATTCCAACCCGCCGAACCGTGGCTACGATCTGACCGAGGCGACCGATCTCACCGTCACGCTGGAGCGGGTCGACCTGCAAACGGGCGAACCCATCTGGTCCGTCCCGCTCGGCGCGGAACGGTCCCTTGCAGTGGACGCCTTCGGCACGACCGTCAGCCTGCTCGATGATCATCGCCTGCTCACCGGTGGCCGGGTGGTCGACCTGGACGACGGGTCGTCGCGCGCTCCGGTCGGCGGCGAGACGTTCTGGTGCCCCGGCCGGCAGTCCTTCGAGCAGACCGTCGAGTGGATGGGTACGGACGGCAGCATCCGGCGCGACAGGCGGGTGCAGGGCGAGGTCGTCCAGTGCGACGGCAGCGGGAACGCCGCTTCTGGTACGCCGTCGGCTGTTCCGCTCGCGGTGTCGGCGGTGACGGACGGCGGGCTGCGGCTGGTGTCGACGCCGGCCGGGGTGGTCGCCTACCGGGTGCCGCTGTGACGCACCCCGCCCCTGACTGTGCCGGGGAAACGTCGGCGACCCTGATGTGCCACCGGTATGACCATATGTGTCATGGAGAAGACGACGGTGTACCTCCCGGACGAGCTCAAGTCCCAGCTCAAACGCACGGCGCGGCTGCGGGGCGTCTCCGAGGCGACCGTGATCAGGGACGCGATCCGGGTCGCGGTCAGCGACGACCGGCCACGCCCGCGCGGCGGCCTGTTCACCGGCTCCGAACCGATCGCCGCACGGGCCGAGGAGCTGCTCGACGGATTCGGCGAACGATGATCGTCGATACCAGCGCACTGTTGGCGTTCTTCGACAGCGCGGAACCGCGTCACCGGGACGTCGCTCGGGCCATCGAGGCGGCCGGCGAACCCCTGGTGGTTTCGCCGTACGTGATCGCCGAGCTCGACCATCTCGTCGTTACCCGACACGGTGGCCAGGCCGAGCTGGCGGTGCTGGACGAGCTCGGAGGCGGCGCCTGGGAGTTGGCTTGCCTGGACGTGGCCGAGCTGCGCACCGCAAGAACCATCGTCGACCGCTACGCCAACCAACGGATCGGCCTGGCGGATGCGTCGAATGTCGTTCTGGCGCAACGATTTGGCCAGACACCGATTGCGACGTTGGACCGTCGGCACTTCTCGGTGTTGCGCGCACTCGACGGTTCGGCGCTCACCCTGGTGCCGTGAACCCGGCGGCTCGCGCCCACTCACAGTGCTAGCATCCTGCTAGCACTGTGCTAGCAAGATGCTCGCACTGCCCGAACGGGAATCGATGTGAAATGAGAACCCTGTACCTGCGCAACGTCCCCGACGAGGTGGTCGCGCGGCTCGAGCGACTGGCCTTGCTGGCGGGAACGTCGGTGAATGTGCTCGCAGTCAGGGAGCTGGACGAGGCCTCCCGCAGAGCCGACAATCCGGCTCTGCTCGGTTCGCTGCCTGACCTCGGAATCGATGCCGCCGGGATCGTGTCCGATCTGCACGCCGAAAGAGCCGGGCGGTGACCCGCAGGTGATTCGGGTGACGAACCCGTGTCAGCGTGGCCTTGGCGTCGCCGGGCGCTTGCCGAGCGGGCCGTGATCGTTCTCGACGCCTCGGCCGCGGTAGCGGCGCTGCTGAACGAGGGCGAGGCCCGACGAATCGTGGCGATGGAGTCGGTGCATGTCCCCCACCTGATCGACGCCGAGGTGGCCAATGGTTTGCGTCGTCAAGCACGATCCGGATCAGTAGCGCCCGCCGCGGCTTGGGCAGCGCTGGATGCCTGGCGCCGTGCGGGCGTCCGCCGCTATCCGATCCCCGGCCTGCTCGAGCGGATGTGGGACTTGCGCGAGGACGTGACCAGCTACGACGCCTGTTATGTCGCGCTTGCCGAAGGTTTGCAGTGCGCGCTCGTCACGGCCGACGCCCAGCTGGCCAGAGCGACGGGTGCGCGATGCACGGTCACCGTTGTTCCCCGCTGATGTGCACTCGGCGGCCCTTCGGCAGTCGTCAGCCCTGCTCCAACCACTCCGTGGTCACGGTGAACGAGTCCAGCACGCCCATGATCGGTTCGACGCCCAGCCCGGGCCCGGTGGGCACGATGATTTCACCGTCCTCCAGCACGAACGGCACGGTGATGTCCTGCTCGTAGAACCGGTCGGAGGCGGATACGTCACCGGGCAGGGTGAATCCGGGCAGCGCGGCGAGGGCGGCGTTCGCCGCCCTGCCGAGCCCGGTTTCCACCATGCCGCCGCACCACACCGGAATCCCGTTGGCCCGACACAGGTCGTGGATGCGCCTGGCGTTGAGGTACCCGCCGACCCGGCCGGCCTTGATGTTGATCACCTGGGCGGCCCGCAGCGCGATCACGTCCGCCGCGGCACGCACCGAGACCACCGACTCGTCCAGG
>JBBQGJ010000134.1:0-15937 GCA_038322925.1 Mycobacteriales bacterium | reverse complement strand
ACTCCCGATGGTGCAGCACGAGTGCATCGATCAACTCGGCCGCTCGACCGGTAGTCTGGTCCGTGGATCCCTCCATACCAAGAACGCTACAACACGGGTACGACACTCCCGATCCGAGCGAGAAGCCCCTGTTGCCAGCCCCTCCCGACTGGATCATGAGCATCGTGACCGGGACCGGTTGTCGCGTGCAGAGGATCCGGTCCGATGCCGCGCAACCGGCGGCGGCGGCACGCCAGCGAGGCCGGAATGAGGAGGTGATGTGCATTCCCAGGACAATGCGTGCCTGGCCCAATCCGTCCTGCATTGGCATGCTATTGCGGGAAGCTAATTGATTGACCAATACCGAAGACCGCGATCGAATTGCGGAAGCCGTGACCGACGCGGCGAGCGTCGAAGCAGGAAAGTCTGCATGAAGTGCCGTGTGGTCCGCCGCCTACCTGGCGTGGAATTGGTTCCATGGAAAAAGACGCCATCCCGAAGGCGAGAAGACAATCGCGCGGAAGAAACCGCAGAGAACCTCACCCTCGTGGGATTGCATCGAGATCGACGAAAAATAGGCGATGCGCAGACCTGGAAGGAATCTGGGATCGATACGCGGGGCGGCGTGTCGGTAAGGGGGCCGTGGCCTTCGGGACTGGTTGCTCTCACGCAATCAGACCGAAATACCATCAGACCGAAACACCACAAGGCATGGACGATGGGGAGTTCGCTGTCGTTGGGATCGAGGGATTGGTCGCCCAGTCGGTGCTGATCGATGACGCCGGCACCACCCCTGGCCGTCGGGCGGGCGGCGGAGTCGATGGCGACCACGGCCGCCCGGCCTCAGGTGCGGCCACCGATCTGGGCGTGGAAAACCGCGCACGACACTTTCGCCGCATACGCCGACCAGATGCTGCTCGACGGGGCGCCACTGTGCCGGGTGCTCGAGCCGACGAGACCCGCCGCGCTAGGGTCGGTGGGAGATCCAGCCATCGACCAGGTGAATATCTGGGTCGACCGGTTCGACACCGACCCGGCCCGCACCGGGGGCTGTTCGCGCAGGTCGACGGCCGCACCGAGGGCTACAACAGCATCGTCAAGCACGTCGGAAGGTCGCCTTCGGAATCCGGACCACTGCGAACCCGAAATGCCGGAAGCGCGGCCCGCACCCACGCATCACCCCCGGGCGCCCACCAGAAACCTGACGCGCTGCCAACTCTGAAGAGCCCGCATATCAACCGCGCCGGTTCAATGCAGCCAGGGCAATCCCAGTACCGATGAAATCGTTCGCACCACGCCGTTCTCGCTGTTCGGCGGTGCTATGTACCTGGCCCGCTCGCGCAGCAGCGGGTGCGCGTTGTCCATGGCAAACGAGTAGTCGGCGGCGCCCATCATCTCCAGATCGTTCAGAAAGTCCCCGAACACCATGGTCTGCGCCGGGGTGATGGCGAACGCGTCCTGCAGGTGCTGGATCGCCCTGCCCTTGTTCGCGGTCTGGCTGGTGATGTCCACCCAGTGCGCACTCGACACCGTGACCAGGTGAGTCTGGTGGTACCCGGCCAACCCAGGTGCGGTGGTGTGCGCGGCCGATCCGAAATCGAACACCGAGACCTTCAGCACCTCGTCGTCGGACACCGTCAGCAGGTCGTCGACCACCTCCAGCCGGGTGTAATAGCGGTCGATCTCGGCACGGAACAGTGCGTCCGTGCGGTCGATGTACGCCGACCGCTTCCCGCAGACGACGATGCCCGCGTCGACACCGGCCGCCACCGTCTCCCGCACGGTGGACACCAGCCGGCGCGCATCCGACAACTCCAGGCAGTCCGAACTCACCTCGCGATCCCGGTGGACGACGTACGTACCGTTCTCGGCGATGAACACGATCTCGTCGGCGATGTCGGCAAAACGTTCACGCAGGTTGAAGTACTGCCGCCCGCTCGCCGGGCAGAACAGGATGCCCCGGCGGTTCAGCTCGTGCACCAACGGCCAGAAATGCTCGTGCAACTCGTTGTCGTCGTCGAGCAGGGTGCCGTCCATGTCAGCGGCGATCAGCCGGATGTCGGGACGGGGATCGAAGGTCGGGATCTGCACCTCGGGATGATCCCATCCCAGAGTGTGACGGCCGGGACGCAGGCGACCCAGGAGCTGATCGCTGCGATGACGGGCCGATCAGGCGGTCAGGGGATCAGGCCCCCGGAGGTCGGCCGACGTAGACCGCGTGGTCGTGCTGGATCGCCACGCCAACCTGGTTCGATCAGATCCGGCCGCTCGGCGAGCCTGACCGCGCTGATGTGCAAGGGGCGAACCCATATCGACGACCAGCCGATTTCCCAGGCCCCGCCGCGCGCGACGCAGAGCGCCAGGCGTCAGGCCACCCGGAGGCCACGCCGGAACACCGCGTGGGTCATCGGCACCCCTGGCCGGTAGGCGAGGTAATCAGGGCTGGGTGCGTCCAGCACGTGCAGATCCGCCCTTGCCCCGACTCTCAGCACACCGACGTCGTCGCGGCGCAGTGCCCGGCCACCGCCCGCCGTCGCCGCGTGGACCGCCTCGTCCGGGGTAAGCCCGCACTGCAAGACCGCGAGCGCGACCACCAGGTTCATCGACGAGGTGTAGGACGAGCCGGGATTGCAGTTCGAGGCCAGCGCGATCCGTGCCCCCGCGTCGGCCAGTAGGCGGCCCGGCGCGGCGGGTTGTCTGGTGGACAGGTCGCAGGCCGGTAGCAGGGTGGCCACCGTGTCCGAACCGACCAGGGCATCGACGTCGTCCCGGGTCAAGTGCGTGCAGTGATCCACCGATGCGGCGCCCGCGTCGACCGCCACCCGGACGCCAAGGCCGGGACCGAGCTGGTTGCCGTGCACCCGCAACCCCAGTCCCTTGCGGATCCCTGCGGCCAGCACCCGCTTGGACTGCGCCCCGTCGAAAGCGCCCTCCTCGCAGAACACATCGATCCACCGGACCAGCGGCGCCACCGCGTCCAGCATCGGGCCGCAGACCAGGTCCACGTACCCCTCCGGGTCCTTGGCGTACTCCGGCGGGACGACATGCGCTCCCAGAAAGGTGATCTCGTCGAATCCGGCGGCCTGCGCCGTTCTCGCGGAACGGATCTCGTCGGCGACCGTCAGCCCGTAGCCGGTCTTGGTCTCCATGCAGGTGGTGCCGCCGGCGATCATCTCGGCCCGGTGCCGTCGTGCGATGGCCAGCAGCTGGGGATCGTCCGCGGCCCTGGTCGATGCCACCGTCGAGACGATTCCGCCTGCACTGTAAGGCTTTCCGGACATCCTGGCAGAGAACTCGACGGACCGATCGCCGGCGAACACCACATGCGAGTGCGAGTCCACCCAGCCCGGTAGCACAGCGCGGCCACCCACGTCGACCGTGGCGTCCGCGGCCGGCGCGGACGATGCGGGACCGATCCAACCGATGACGCCGTCCTCCAGAATCACCGAGGCACCGCGCACCCTTCCGATCAGCCCGGGGCCGGCCGTCGGATCGTTCGTCACGAGCTCCGAGATTCCCTGGACCAGCACGGATTTCGGGTGCGCCACCGGCTGCGCCACCTCAACCCCTGCCACCTCAACCCCTGCCACACCGCCCCCTTCCGGGTTCTCGAACCGGCCCGAGGTCACCGCCAGGCCCGCGCGATCGCGCCGGCCAGCAGCGGCCCTGGATCCCCGTACGTCACATGGTTCCCCGACCGAGCCCGCACCACACCCCCGACCACCACGGTCTGGACATCGGCCGCCGAGGCGCACATCACCAGCTGCCCGGAGTCGGCGCCCGAGGTTCGCGCGCTGTCGATGCGGATCGCCACCAGGTCCGCGGGTGCACCGACTGCCAGCCTGCCGCCCGGTGAGCCGATCGCCGCGTGCGATTCCCGAGTTGCCATGTCCAGCAACCTGGCCGGGGAGAACACCCCGCGCTGACCGGAGGACAGCCGTTCGCCATATTCGATCCCGCGCGCCTGCGCGAACGGATCCACGATGACATGTTGGTCACCGCCGAGGGCGAGCCTGGCGCCGGCGAGGGCCACCGAGGCGACCGGTCCGAGGCCGTCCGCGAGGTCGGCCTCCGTCGTCGGGCAGATGACGGCGAAGCACCGATACCGCCCGATCGTGTCGATGTCATCCCTGGTCAGGTGGGTGGCGTGCACCAGCGCCGTCGCCGGTCCGAGGGCGCCGGCTTCGGCGAGCAGCTGGGTAGGGGTGAGCCCGGTGGCGGCCAGCGCCGCCTGGTTCTCCGCGTGCTGTTCGGACAGGTGGGCGTGCAGCGGGCCGCCGAGGGCGGCTTCGGCCACCACCGGGAGATCACGGGCGGGGACGGCGCGGACGGAATGGGCGGCGACGCCCACCCGCAGTCCCGGCCGCGGGACCCGCCGGAGTTCCTCCACCCGCTCCCGCCAGTTCTGCACCGTGCCGTCGGAGAACCGTTGCTGGACTGCCGACACCGCGGTGCCGAAGCCGCCGGCCAGGTAGGCCACATCCAGCAGGGTCAGGTCGATCCCCGCCCGCTGCGCCGCCTCGGCCACGGCCAGCCCCATCGCGTTCGGGTCGGCGTAGCGCTGCCCGCCCGGCTGGTGATGCAGGTAGTGGAACTCGCCGACGGAGGTGTATCCGGCGCACAGCAGCTCCACGTAGGTGGCGAATGCCAAGTCCCGCAGGGTGTCCGGGGTCAGCCGGTCGGCGAGTGAGTACATCAGGTCGCGCCAGGTCCAGAAGGTGCCGCCGCTGTTGTGGGTCAGCCCCCGCAACGCCCGGTGGAACGCATGCGAATGCGCGTCGGCGAAGCCGGGAACGACCAGCCCGGCAAGGTTCTCGACGGTGTCACCGGTCGCGATCGGCGCGCCGGCGTCGGACAGCGAGGCGATCACCCCGCCGACCGCGCGGATCTGCACGTCCCGCCGCACGGCCCCGTCGATCCACGCGGCCACGCAGCGGAACACCGCGCCCGCAGCGTCCTTTGTCACTTCACCAGTTCTTCCAGCACGTCGGCCAGCGCGTCAACACCGACCCTGCAGTCGGCCAGGTCGGCGTATTCCTCCGGGGCGTGGGAAATGCCGGATTCGTTGCGCACGAACAGCATCGCGGTGGGCACGTGCGGGGCGAGGATGCCGGCGTCGTGCCCGGCGCCGGTCGGGATCACCGGTGCGGACAGCAGCGCCGAGAGCTGAAGCCCGAGCCCGGGGTCGAGCACAACCCGGTCGGACATCGACTCGCGCTGCACCACCACGGCGCAGCCCTCGGCGGCGGCTTCCTGCCGCACCGAGGCGGCGATCGCGTCGACCAGCCTCGCGGTGGCCACCGGCGACTCGTGCCGGGCGTCCAGCCAGAACTGCACGGACGAGGCGATGACGTTGGTGCCGCCGGGAACCGGGTGAATCCGACCAACGGTGGCGACCGAGCCAGGGAAATTGCCGATCTCACGGCGGGCAGCAAGCACCCCGGCCGCGGCGGGGATCATCGGATCGTGACGGTCGGCCGACACCGTGGTGCCCGCGTGGTTGCCCTGTCCGGTGACGGTGAACCGCCACCGGCCGTGCGCGACGATCTCGGAGCCGATGCCGACGACGGCCGCCGGGTCGGCGGCGGCCAGCAGCCTGCCCTGCTCGATGTGCAACTCGACGAAGGTGCCGATGGAGGCCAACCGGGCCGGATCGGGGCCCATGCCCACCGGATCGAGGCCGGCCTTCCTGGCCGCCTCGGCCAGCGACACCCCGTCCGGGTCATGCAACCGGCGGGCCTGGTCCGGGTCGACCGCCCCGGTCATCAACCGGGATCCCAGGCAGGGCAACCCGAATCGGCCGCCCTCCTCCTCGACGAAACAGGCCACCGCGACCGGCCGGGCAGGCCTCACCCCACGCAGCTTCAGCTCGTCGATGGCCAGCAGACCGGCAACCACCCCGAGCGGCCCGTCGAACGCTCCCCCGCCGGGCACCGAGTCCAGGTGCGAGCCGGTCACCACGCAGTCCGTGCCCGGCTCGCCCCACCAGGCCCAGACGTTGCCGTTCCGGTCGTTCTCCACGTCCAGCCCGCGCCGGGTGGCCTGCTCGCTGAACCACTGCCGGAGCTGGGAGTCGGCGTCGTCGAAACCGTGGCGGGAGTAGCCACCCCAGCGGTGGTCGCGGCCCACCCCGGCCAGGTCGGCCCAGGCGGAGGCGAACCTGGTGCCGTCGGCGGGCGGGAGGCCGAACGTCATGAGCTGCTCCCCTGCAGGGTCGGCCCGGATCCCGGCACGGCGGTCGGCACGGTGGTGGGCATGGTGGTGGGCGCCGGGGTCGGGGCGTCCATCGGAATGTCCAGGTGCAGGCGGTCGGCCGCCGATCTGGCCTCCGGGTACCCGGCATCGACATGCCGGATCACCCCCATCGCGGGGTCGTTGGTCAGCACGCGCTCCAGTTTGACAGCAGCCAGCTCGGTGCCGTCGGCCACCGACACCTGGCCGGCGTGGATGGACCGGCCGATACCGACGCCGCCGCCGTGGTGGATGGACACCCAGCTCGCCCCGGACGCGGTGTTCACCAGCGCGTTGAGCAGCGGCCAGTCGGCGATCGCGTCGCTGCCGTCGGCCATCGACTCGGTCTCCCGGTAGGGCGAGGCCACCGACCCGGAGTCCAGGTGATCGCGGCCGATCACCACCGGCGCGCGCAACTCGCCGGAGGCGACCATTTCGTTGAACCGCAACCCCGCCAGGTGCCGCTCCCCGGCACCGAGCCAGCAGATCCGGGCCGGAAGCCCCTGGAAGGCAATGCGTTCGGGAGCAAGGCGCATCCAACGTTGCAGGTTGTCGTTGTCCGGGAACAGTTCCCGCACAGCACGGTCGGTGGCGTAGATGTCCCTTGGGTCACCGGACAGCGCGACCCAGCGGAACGGCCCCCTGCCCTCGCAGAACAACGGCCGGATGTACGCGGGCACGAAACCGGGAAAATCGAAGGCACGCTGGTAGCCACCGAGTTGCGCCTCGCCGCGGATCGAGTTGCCGTAGTCGAAGACCTCGGCGCCCGCGTCGGCGAACCCCACCATCGCCTCGACGTGCGCGGCCATCGACGCCCTGGCCCGGTCGGTGAACTCCTCGGGCTTGGCCGCCGCGTAGTCGTGCCATTCGTCGAGGCCGACCCCGATCGGCAGGTACGCGAGCGGGTCGTGTGCGCTGGTCTGATCGGTGACCACGTCGGCCTCGATGCCGCGGCGCAGCAGCTCCGGCAGCACCTCGGCGGCGTTGCCGGTCACCGCGACGGACAGCGCCTTCTTCGCGCGCTTGGCGGTCAGCACGAGATCGATTGCCTGGTCGAGGTTGTCGGCCAGCACATCGAGGTAGCGGGTGGCCAACCGGCGTTCGGCACGGGCCGGATCGCACTCGATGCACAGCACCGCGCCGCCGTTCATGGTGACAGCCAGCGGCTGCGCGCCGCCCATCCCGCCGAGCCCGGCGGTGATGGTGAGCGTGCCGGCCAGGCCCGGTCCCATGCTGCCGGCCGGGCGGGCCGCGGCGAGTTTCTCGGCGACCGCGGCGAACGTCTCGTAGGTGCCCTGCACGATGCCCTGCGAGCCGATGTAGATCCAGGACCCGGCGGTCATCTGCCCGTACATGGTCAGCCCGAGCGCCTCCAGCCGGCGGAATTCCGGCCAGTTCGCCCAGTCCCCCACCAGGTTCGAGTTGGCGATCAGCACCCGCGGCGCCCATTCATGGGTGCGCAGCACTCCGACCGGCCGGCCGGACTGCACCAGCAGCGTCTCGTCCTGCTCCAGGTCGGTCAGCGAACGGCAGATGGCGTCGAAGCTGCGCCAGTCGCGGGCCGCCTTGCCGGTGCCGCCGTAGACGACCAGGTTGTCGGGGTCCTCGGCGACGTCCGGATCCAGGTTGTTGCACAGCATGCGCAGCGGCGCCTCGGTCGCCCAACTCTTCGCGGTCAGCGACGTTCCCGTCGCGGCTCGCACGGGGCGGGGGCCGGCCGACTGGTCGGTCGCGGGGCTCGTCATCGGTTCTCCCTGGCGGTAAATGTTTCTGGCGCGGCGGGTGGTTCTTCGGGATTCGGTCGTTCGTTCGAGGGCAATCGATCATCGGCGGCAGCGGTGATGGCGCCGGCAGCGAGAAGGTCGACCACTGCGTCGATCTCGGCGGCAACGTGGCGGTCCGGCCCCGGCCCGGCCACCCTGGTGCGGACCACGTCCCGAACCGCGGCGGTGACCGGTGCCGGGGCCAGCGGAAAGCGCAGGTCCAGAGCCCTTGCCGCGGTGAGGATTTCGATGGCCAGCACCCGGCGCAGACCGTCCACCGCGCGGCGAAGCTTGCGGGCGGCGTGCCAGCCCATCGAGACGTGATCCTCCTGCATCGCCGAGGACGGGATGGAGTCGACCGAGGCCGGGACCGCCAGCCGTTTGAGTTCGGACACGATCCCGGCCTGGGTGTACTGCGCGATCATCAGCCCGGAGTCGACCCCCACCTCGTGCGCCAGGAACGGTGGCAGCCCGTGCGATCGGGTCTTGTCCAGCATCCGGTCGGTGCGGCGCTCGGCGATGCCGGCGACGTCGGCGACCGAGATCGCCAGGAAATCCAGCACGGCGGCGATCGGCGCACCGTGGAAATTGCCGTTGGATTCCACCCGGCCGTCCGCCAGCACAACGGGATTGTCGATGGCACTGGCCAATTCTCGGCCGGCGACCATCGTCGCGTGGGCGGCGGTGTCGCGAGCGGTGCCGTGCACCGCCGGTGAGCAGCGCAGCGAGTAGGCGTCCTGGACGCGGGTATCGCCGGGGCCGGCGTGCGACGCGACGATCGCGGAACCTGCCAGCGCGGCGAACATCCGCGCCGCACTGATGGCTTGCCCTGTTTGCGGGCGCAGCGCCTGCAGTTCGGGGGCGAACACCCGGTCGGTGCCCAGCAGGGCCTCCACCGACATGGCGGCTGCGAGATCCGCGGCGTCCAGCAGGGCGGCCAGGTCGGCCAGCGCGAGGATCAGCATCCCGAGCATGCCGTCGGTGCCGTTGATCAGCGCGAGGCCTTCCTTCTCGGCGAGCACCACCGGGGTCAGCCCGGATTCGGCGAGCGCGTCCGCGGCCGGGCGCCGCCGGCCGCGACTGTCGATCACCTCGCCGTCACCGATCAGCGCCAGCGCGACGGTGGCCAACGGCGCCAGATCGCCTGAGCAGCCCAGCGAGCCGTATTCCGGAACGATCGGGGTGATTCCGGCGCTGAGCAGGGCGGCGTACGCCTCCGCCGTGGCCGGCCGGATGCCGGTCCGGCCGGTGGCCAGCGTGGACAGCCGCAGCAGCATCATCGCCCGGACCACCTCGGACTCCACCGGGGTGCCGGTGCCGGCGGCGTGCGAGCGGATCAGCGAGGCCTGCAGCGCGGCGCGGCGCGAGGGGGCGATCGAGGTGGTGGCCAGCGCGCCGAAGCCGGTGGAGATGCCGTAGTGCGGGCTGGTGTCGACGGCCAGTGCGTCCACGATGGATCGCGAGGTGGTCATGGCGCGCAGGGATTCCGCGCCGATCGCCACCGCGGCACCACGGCGGGCAACCGCGATGACGTCGTCGAAGCTGACCGGACCCACCCCGAGCACCACGGTGGTGTTAGCGGTCGTCTGGGCTGGGCCGACCGGCGAAGTCGACGTCGTCCGCGCCGGTGCCGGTGTGGTCGGTAGCGGTGTCCGGGGTTCTGCGGTGGTCACCCGTCCATTGGATGCCGTCCGGGCGCTGCGCGCGAGAGGGGTAGAGGCGAGTTCTGTCCGGTATACCGGACAGATGGTCCCGACCGGCACTCGTACCGAGGTTCGCCCCGCCCGACCGGGCGGGGGTGTGGGCGGAACTGGCCACCAGGCCCAGTGGCTCCTCCGACGGACCCGCGCCGGCGTTGCGCCGTGGGCTGGCCGTGCTGCAACTGCTGGCGGCACGCCCCTCGCCGGTGTCGGCGTCCGCCATCGCCCGCGACCTCGGGCTGCCCCGGTCGACCACCTACGAACTGCTCACCGAACTGGCCGCGGCCGGATTCGCCATTCACCTGCCGGGCGAGCGCCGTTGGGGGCTCGGACTGTCCGCTTTCGAGATCGGCAGCGCGTACCTGCGCGGGGAACCGCTGGAGCGGATCGGTCGGCCGGTGATCGCCCGGCTGAGTGCTGCAACCTCCACCACCGCGCATCTCGGCGTGCTGCACGGCGCGGAGATGCTGTACCTGGGCAAGGAACGGCGCAGCGGGGGCCTGCTCACGCTGGTGACGGAGGTGGGGGTGCGGCTGCCGGCCGCGCTCACCGCGACCGGCCTGTCGATCCTGGCGCATCTGCCCGCCGACCAGGTGCGGGCCGTTTTTCCGGACCGGACGTCGTTCGTGCTGCGCACCGGTCGCGGCCCGGAGACGCTGCCGGCGCTGCGGCGGGACCTGGCAGCGGTCCGCCGCCATGGCTGGGCCGTCGAGGACGGCCTGGTCTCCGCCGGGACGGCGTCGGTCGCCGCTGCGGTGTTCGACCACCACGCGCGGCCCATCGCCGCGCTCGGCGTCACCTTCGCCCACCGGTGTGCCGACAGCACCGGCCCGGACGCCCATCGTCGGGCCGGAACTGACTGCTGCCACAGTGATTTCGTAGAGTTCGCCGATCCGGTGCGACGGAGCGCGCAGGAGTTGACCGCTGCAATCGGCGGGCGGTGGGTCACGGGTTGAGCGATCGGGCGTGGCTGACCCGCTCACAGTCCGACGGACCAGGGCAGGATGCTGTGGCTTTCTGGACGAATGCAGTGTCTAAAGGCATCTAGAGGCTTTGCTAGAGTCTAAAGGCATCTAAAAGCATCTACAACCAGTGGAGTCGTGTTGGCGAATCCGTTCCGCCCGTCGTTCGGGGTGACCCCGCCGCTGCTGGCCGGGCGAGACACCGAGATCCTCGCGTTTGGTGACGCCCTTGACTCGGGTCCCGGTGCGCCGGGTCGTGCCACCCTTTACACCGGGGTCCGCGGCATCGGCAAGACCGTCATGCTCAACGAGGCCGAAACCCAAGCGCGGCAACGCGGCTGGGTCACCGTTTCCGAGACAGCCGTCCCCGGCATGATAGACCGGCTCACGACGCACCGACTCCCGGAAGTCGCTGCAACGCTGGACCTATCGTCGAGCGGACGGCAGGTCACCGCAGTCGCCTTCCCGTTTCATCTGGGCGGCCTCACCTGGCAAACCCCCGCGGCAGAGCACCGCCCCGACCTGCGCGCCCAACTCACCGCGCTCACCGATCACCTGGCCACCCATGGCACCGGGCTGTTGCTGACCGTTGACGAATTGCACCGTGCTGACCGGGCTGGTCTGCGGGAACTGGCCGCCACCATTCAGCATTGTTTCCGAGAGGAACGCCCGATCGCGTTCGCTGGCGCCGGACTGCCGACGGCCGTCGCGGACCTGCTGAACGACGACGTCTTGACCTTCTTGCGTCGCGCCGACCGCTACCACCTCGGCGCAGTCGATCCCGCCGACGTCGCAGATGCCCTCCGCACTCCACTCAACTCCACCGGCCACAGCATCACCGACCCCGCGCTTCAGGTGGCAACCGACGGCACCGGCGGTTATCCCTTCCTCATCCAGCTGGTCGGATTCTGGATGTGCAGACTCGCCGACACAAATACCGCCTCCAATGACACCCTCGTGATTGACGACGCCGCAGCGTCCGCCGGCGTCCAGGCGGCACGCCGCCGGCTCGGATCGCTGATCCACGAACCCGCCCTCCATGACCTGTCCCACGTCGACCGAACGTTCCTGGCCGCGATGGCCGTCGACGATGGGCCCTCCCGTATGGCCGACATCGCGGCCAGGCTGAACGCCGACGCCAACTACGCCTCTCAATATCGGCTGCGTCTTATCGCGGCCGACATGATCCATTCCGCCGGCCACGGCCAGGTCGAATACACCCTGCCCTATCTGCGCGACTACCTTCGCGAGCACGCCGCAAGCGCAGGACTTTGATCACCTCGCGTGGGCCGACAACATGCGGATGGCACCTCTTGGCGGGTCAGCACAATCATGACGGCTGCCGGTGGAAATCAGTTCAACGATCCATCTGCGACCAAGCGGCATGTCGTGAAGAGACCAATATCGGGAGATTTCAACGCGCCGGGATCGAAACTGCCGGCTTCAGATCTGAGGGTCCGGTTCGTGGGGTTGGCTGGAAGGGCGTTCAGTTTTCGGACCGACGACCACTGCGGTGTGCGGTGATCCCGGACAGCCTCGACGACGTCGAGGAGGTATTCACCGACGTGACAGTCCGTGGGTGATCAAGTCTTCAGGTCGTACCGACGAGTGTTGTGTCCAAGACGATTCCGTCCACGTCATGCCCGTCGGTCCGTGCTGTCGACCGGCAGCGCGACAACACCGTCGTTGTCGGACCAGAGATGATCGCCGGCGCGGAAGGTCGCTCCGCCGAAGGTGACGTCAACGTCACGTTCACCGGCACCGGTCTTCCCGCTCTTCCGAGGGTTGGTACCCAGTGCCTTGACACCAAGATCCATGACGGCCAGCAGGTCACTGTCCCGCACGGCACCGTTGATGAGCAGGCCGGCCCAACCGTTGTCGACGGCCAGTTGTGCGATGACGTCACCCGACAGCGCGGTATGCGCCGATCCGCCGCCGTCGACGACCAGCACGCCGCCGCTCCCCGGGGTGGACAGGAGGGATTTGAGCAGCGCATTGTCCTGGAAACAGCGGACTGTGGTGATCGGGCCGTCGAAGGCGTGCCGGCCGCCGTACTGGATGAATTGAGTGTCGCAGACCTGAAGATTGTCGCCGTGTTCGTCGTACAGGTCAGCGGTCGAGATGGTCATGATTTCTCCTTGAATTGAGGTCGATCCCGCCGGGTGCAGAAAAGCGAAAGGGCTGCCGTCGCAACGATGCCAGGCTGGGCGCCGACTGAAAGCCGCTCCCCATGCCACGGCAGTTCGCGTGCCGTTGCCACGCGCAGCGGTGCTCACTCCGGTGCCCGCGGTCGAACGATTCAGCTAGCCAAGCCTGACTCCGGCCATGCCGCCGTCGACGGCGAGCAGCGTGCCGGTCGTCGCCGACGACAACGGGCTGGCCAGATAGCCGATGGCGTAGGCGACTTCGGCGGCAGAGACCAACCGGCCCATGGGTTGACGCGCCCGCAGCGCGGTCGCAGCCGCGGCGGCATCCGGGGCCTGGTCGAGCAGTCGGCCCACCCACGGCGTGTCGGCGGTGCCGGGGGTGACGGCGTTGACGCGGATCCCGTCCTTGACGTGGTCGGCCGCCATCGCCAGGGTCAGCGCAGCCACCGCCCCCTTGCTGGCGGAGTACACCGCACGTTGCGGTACACCGACCACCGCGACCACCGAGCAGGTGTTGACGATCGCGGCATGGCTGGACCGGCGCAGGTACGGCAGCGCGGTACGACTGACCCTGGCGATACCCACGACGTTCACGTCGAGAACACGAAGCCACTCGTCGTCCGGGTTCGCCGCGATGTCACCAGTGGCGCCGATGCCCGCGTTGTTGACGACAATGTCAATACCGCCGAGTGTGTCGGCGACCTTGGTGATGGCCCTCTCGACTCCGGGGGTGAGGGTGACGTCACAGGTCACGGACATGGCGGCCACTCGGTCTCCGGCGGGGACATCACGATCCAGGATCGCGACGCGGGCCCCGCGCTCGGTCAACAAGGCCGCGGTCGCCGCCCCGATCCCGCTGCCGCCACCGGTCACCACGGCGATAAGTCCGTCGAATTCGTTCATCTCATCCTCGGATCTATGTGGATCTTGGGGCCGTCGCCGGCGCCGGCCGGGCGCCACCCGCCGAGCACGGCACCCGCGCTATGCAGACCGACGGTGGCGGCGACGAGCGGCCGGGGGTCGACCGCTCCGGAGGCGTACTGCTCGATGGTGCCGGCCAAACCCGTTGACGCACTGAGGATTCCCACCACGGTGACGTCCTTCAGCGCTACCGTTCGAGTGTCGACCCGGCTGGGGGTGCCCGCCAGACCGACAAGAACGACCCGCTTCCCGGGTTCCACCAGGTCCACCGCCAGCGCGGGCGCGTCCGGTGAGGTCGACGCGTCGATCACCGCGTCCCACGGCAGTGCCGGCAGGTCGTCGGCGGACCACACCCCGGGGAATCCGAGTGTTCGAGCGAATGCCAGGGATCGCTCCGTCACACCAAGGACGTGCACCTCGGCGCCCGCGGCGCGGGCAAGTTGGGCGACCAGCAGGCCGATGGTCCCGGGGCCGATGACCAGCAACCGATCGCCGGAAGTCAGGCGTGCGCCCCGTACCGCTCGCAGCGCGCTGCCGCCGGGTTCCACCATGGCCCCGGCGATCGCGTCGACACTGTCTGGAAGCGGATGCAGCGCGCTGACCGGGAGGGCGAGCTGTTCGGCCAGCGCGCCGGGGAACCCGCCCCGGATCCCGATCTCGTACCTGTCCCGGCAGACGTGCTGGAAGCCGGAGCGGCAGCGCCGGCAATGGCCGCAGCCCAGCATGGTGTCGCCGGTCGTCCGGCGGCCCACCCAGGACGGGTCGCCGCCGTCGCCGACGGCGGCGATCGTGCCGCACCACTCGTGACCGATGCGCATCGGGTACTTCGCGAAACCATCGTGCAGGTAGGGCATCTCGCCGGTGAAGAATTCCACGTCGGTGCCGCACAGGCCGACCCGCTCCACCTCGACGACGACCTGCCCTGGCCAGGCAACGGGCGGGTCCACGTCCTGGACCTCCCACTCGCGCGGCGCGGTGATCACGAACGCCTTCATTCCTTGCGACCCGTCATCGCGGGCCGACCACTCGCTGGCGCTGAGAACCGAGACCATCGATGCCCAGCGTCATCAGATCACCCGGCTGCAACCACACCGGCGGCGACATGCCGAGGGCCACGCCGGGCGGTGTCCCGGTGTTGATCAGGTCGCCGGGCTCCAGCACCAGGAACTGGCTGAGGTAGTGCACGATGAACAGCGGATCGAAGATCATCGTCGCGGTCGAACCGGTCTGCCGGCGGACCCCGTTCACCTCCAGCCACATCCCCAGCTCCAGCACGTCGCCGATCTCGTCGCTGGTGACCAGGTACGGCCCGGCCGGATTGAACGTCTCGGCCGATTTCCCCTTCGACCACTGGCCGCCTCGCTCGATCTGGAAGGACCGCTCGCTGACGTCGTTGACCACGCAGTACCCGGCGATGTGCGCGGCCGCGGCGGCCCTGTCCGGTAGGTAGCTTGTTCGTGCGCCGATCACGATGCCGAGCTCGACCTCCCAGTCGAGCTTGGTCGATCCGCGCGGGGTCCGGACGTCGTCGTTCGGTCCCTGCAGGGTGTTCGGGGACTTGGTGAACAGGATCGGCTCGTCCGGGATGCGCTGCCCGGTTTCCGCGGCGTGGTCGGAGAAGTTCAGCCCGATGCACAGGATCTGGTGCGGGCGGGCGATCGGCGCCCCGATCCGCTCCCCGGCGAAGGGCCTGACCTCGCCGCGGGCAACCCGGTCGGCGACCAGCGTTCGCAGTCCCGGAAGACCGCCCCACGCCCCGCCGAAGAACGACTCGTCGAAATCCGTGACGACATCGGACACGTCGACGTAGCTGTCGTCGTCAATGCGGACGATCGGTTTTTCGGCACCTGGCGCACCGATGCGCATCAGGAACATTCAGGCTCCTCGGGAGTCCGCGGTGGTCAGCGTGGGGGTCAGCGGACGGGTCAGTGGGCGGGTCAGTGCGCGGGGTCAGTGCGCGGGGTCAGCGGGCGGGTCAGTGAGCGGGGTCAGCGGGCGGGGCCAGCTGGACAGGGACGACCTCGATTCTGGCCCGCGCGAGCGGATTGCGTCCGGCGAACCGAAAGCCGGGTGGCGCAGCCGCAGGCTCCCTAGTGGCTGGTGTCGAACGACCGCATTTGGAGGCCACGCGCAAACCCGACAAATCGCGTGGCGCGGAGATGGCCACACGAGCCTCAGAACCGATCGGTGGACCAAATCAGGTCGGCGCGAGACCGCAGTCTTGCACTGTCCGA
>JBBQGJ010000133.1:0-15947 GCA_038322925.1 Mycobacteriales bacterium | reverse complement strand
CTCCATCCTGACCAAGGGCACCGTGCTGGCCCGCGATCTCGATCTGCTGACCGCCGCCTCGGCCTCGGTGGCGGTGGGCATGGGCGTCTCGCTGGCGTTGCTGGATCCGGAGCTGCAGTCGACCCTGGAACCCGGCACGCCCACCCCTCGGGCGCGGCTGGAGCTGGTCCGGCGGATCCGCGGCGCAGGGCTGCCGTGCGGAGTGTTCGCGGCGCCGCTGCTGCCGTACCTCACCGATACGCCCGAGCAGATCGGCGCGCTGGTCGCGGAACTGGCCGACGCAGGCGCCACCGGGGTCAGCGGCATCGGGTTGCACCTGCGGCCCGGTGCGCGGGAGTGGTTCTTCGGTTGGCTCTCCCGGAACCGGCCCGACCTGGTCGAGGCCTACCAGCGGCTGTACTCGCGCGGCGCCAATCTGCCGGTGGAGTATCGGCGGGAGCTGTCGGCCCGGATCAAGTCCGCCTGCGCCGACGCGGGCCTGGGAACCGATGGCGGAAAGGCGCTGTCCGGAGCGGCCAATCCGGTGCGGGGAGTGCCGGGTGACCGGGATGCCTCGTTCCCGCGCGGCGCCCTGCCCGCGTCCCGACGCGGCGATCGACAGACGCAGGGTTCGGAGCCCTCGCTGTTCTGAGCGACCGGCCGGCGTCTCCGCGCCGAGCCAGGGGGATCAGCCCCGCTTCGACAGGTGATCCTCCAACCAGTCGAACATCCGCAGGTGGGTCAGCGCTCGTCCCATCGGCTCGCAATGGAAATTCGCGCCCTCGGCGCGGGTGAACTCGACGATCTCCTTCCTTCCGGCGAGCAGGTCGAACAGCTGCCGGGATTGACCGGGCCAGAATTGCTCGTCCTGCGGGTCGGTGATCAGCAGCGGCGTCCGGATCTGCCCGGCGACGTCACGCAGCTGATACTTCCCGACCTCGGTGAAAAGGTCGTAGGGGTCGTCGATCCCGTACGGGCGGCTGCGAAACGCAAATGTGCGCTCCGCGGCCGGGTCGCCGCCCGCCTGCTCCATGAATCCGTTGAACTCGGTCTTCTTCCCGCGGTGCAGGAGTTCGAGCATTTCCGGCGGCAGGAAACCCGTCCAGGACGTCGAGACGTCCACCACCCCGGGGTCGGCGACGGCCGCGACCAGCCGGTGTTCGAAGGCCAGCGCTCGCGGCAACCAGTAGCCGGCCTGGCTGATCCCGTAGCCGGTCAACGCGTCGGAGTCGACGTCGGACCGGGCGATCAGTGCGTCGACAACGGGCGTCAGCACGGCTTCCCAGTCGGGGCGGAACGGCACCCCTCGTTCGAACAGCAAGGATTGCTGGCCCGGTCCGTCATACAGGAACGCGTTCCACCCGCGAGCCAGCGCCTCGGTTGCCCCGGTGCCGCACAGGTCGGTCAATGAACCGTCGCTGCCATTGGTCATCACCAGCGTCGGGCGGGCAGCCCCGGTCGCGTCCGGTCGCAGCAGATAGCCAGGCAAAGTGGTCCCCTCATAAGGGATCTCGATCCGCACGGATCTGCCCTCGGAGGCATCGATCCAGGCGTCGAAGTATTTGCGGTGGGTGGCGAAGGTCGGGGTCAGGACGGACTGGTCCGCAAGACCGTCGACGGCGTCCTGGGCCTTCGCATATGCGGCGGACGCCGCCAGGTACGCCCATCGGGCGCTGCGCAGATGACCGCCGGCCATCGCGGCGTCCCCTTGTGCAGCCAGTGCCGCGCCGTTCGCCGACCAGGCGTCGAACCAGCTCTGGGCGTCACCGTCGGTGACCTGGTCCAGTGTCGCGAGTACCAGGCCGACGTCGCTCACCCCGCTGGATGCCATACCCAGCGCGATCCTGGCAGAGAAGTCGAAGTCGGGGTCCTGGAAGATGCCACCAGGCGCAATCCTGCCGGTCGTGCTCATGATCGTCCTTTACGGAGGTGGGACAGCACCGGGTGATCACCGTTTCGGGACCCGCGCCGGTTGCGAGCACCAGCTTGGGTCCCCGTGTAATGATCTTGGAGGCTACCGCCGGAGCCGCGGTCAGTAGAAGTCGTGGGTGTCCACCACGTTGCGCAATGTCTCACCGCTCAGGTAGCGCCGGAGGTTGTCGGCGAACAGTTCGGCGATCCTGCGGTCCTCCGCCGGGCTGAGCGCCGCGGTGTGCGGCGAAACGAGCACGTTGGGCATCTCCCACAACGGCGAATCGTCGGGCAGCGGCTCGGTCGCGAAGACGTCGAGGTAGGCCGAGGACACCGTGCCGGATCGCAGCGCCTGCACCAAGGCATGCTCGTCCACCACGGTCCCGCGGCCGACGTTCACCACCACTATTCCGGGCTTGGCCGCCGCCAGCAGGTCGCTGTCGATCAACCCGGTGGTCGCGTCGGTGCCCGGCAGGGTGATCACGACCGCGTCCGCGCGCGCGAGCAACTCCGGCAGCGCGTCGTCGGTGTGCACCTCGTCGACGTGCTCGACGGGCTCGGCCGTGCGTTTGACTCCGAGCACCGTGGCGCCCAAACCCTTGAGCAGGCGGGCGGTTTCGCTACCGATGCCGCCGAGCCCGACGATCAGCACGGTCTGCTCGCTGACCTGCTTCATGGCCCACCGGCCCGGCCATTCCCTGGCCCGCTGCAGCGACTGCAGCCGCGGGAGATCCTTGGCGCCGGCCAGCACGCCGAACACGGCGAACTCCGCCAGCGTCCCGCCGTGCACGCCGGCCGACGTGGTGAACACCACCCTTGCCAGCTCGTTCTCGGTCAGCCCCGCGGCCTTGACCTGCGCGCCGCCGCCCGCCGCCATCGTCTGTACCCAGCGCAGGTTCGGATTGGCGCGGACGGCAGGCCCGAGCGCCGCGGGGCGGGTGTCCGGGATGCCGTAGAAGATCTCGGCCTCGGCGAGCAGGGCGTCGAAGGCGGCCTGCTGCTGCTCGGTGCGGCGGAACGACGGATCCCCGTCGTGGTCACCGGGAAACCGCTGGGGCGGCAACAGGTCGTTGTCGACGAGGACCTCGATCCGCGGGTCCACATCCGTGATGAGCGGGCGCAAATCGGGGTGCAGTGGCGTGGTGATGGCCACCCGAACGGAGTAGGTCACTCGGGATTCTCCTGCGTCGTCGAGGCACTGTTGGAGGCCGAAGCGGTGGTGCGTGGTCGGGCGATCCGGCGCACCACCGGAATCAGCACGGCGATCAGCACCCAGCTCCACTGCGCGACCTTTGGGTTGACCAGGTAGGCGACCGGGATGGAGGCAAGGAAGATCACCGGAAGCACCGCGGAGATCGCCAAATGCGAGCGCAGTTCGGGCGTCGTCATCCGGGTGGGTCGGAGCCCGCGACGGTCCGCGATGAGCTCCACCGCATTCAGCACGATGTAGGTCAGCGCGATGTCCAGCGCGTACACGGCGACGGGCAGCGGGAGATCGAGTTTGCCCAGCGCCTCGGTGGTGAAGGGAATGAGCACGATCCCGAACATCACCACGAGGTTCAACCCGAGCAATTGACCGTCCATCGCGGACAGTGACGTGACCCCCTGATGGTGCGCCCGCCAGAACGACACCACGACCACGAAGCTGATGGTGAACGCCAGCAGCGACGGTCCGTTGGTTGCCTTGAGTGCCTGCAGGCTGCTCCAAGCAGCGCGGGAGAAGTCGTCGACCGTGGTGATCAACAGGGTCACCGCGAACGCATTCGATCGCGTCGAAGAAGGTCACTGCGCGGGCGAACTCGAGATCCTCGTGGGCAAACCGGACGCGCTCGGGCACGCTGCCTCCCTCCGATCGCCAGGATCTGACCCGGTCGAGCACAACGAAAGCCGCCCGACCCCGACATCATGTCAGCGGGTCGGACGGCTCGATCGGGTGGCTGTGTGACGGGTGCCGGCGCGAATTGTGTGCCGATCGCCGTTCGACACCGTCCAGGTTCTTGCCGGCGGAGGGCTCAGCGCTCCCGGCGGTACTCCCGGGCAGGTCCGGAACGGCGGGGACCGTGGGAGCCAGGAGCCCGCGTCGCCGGGCCGAAGCGATGGGCGTCGCCGTCGCGGTCCAGTTCGATGCGCAGGGACTGCCCGCTGACCTTCGCCGCGGAGATACGGCCGAAGGCGGCGGGGGACAGCGTGCCGGCGATCTCGACGGTGGAGAACGTGTCGTAGATGTCGATGCGGCCGAGGTCCTTGCCATTCAGACCGCCTTCGGCGGTGATCGCGCCGACGATTCCCGCCGGGCGGACGCCGTGGGCGTGACCCACTGCCACCCGGTACCGGGGTCCGGCCGGGTTGCGCCGGCGTCCGGCCCGATCGGCGGTGGTCCGGTCAGCCGAACCGCGCTCGCCACCCCGGGTGGGGCGATCCGAGCCGCGCCGGTCCGCGCCGGGCGGTTCCGGACGCTCGGTCGCGAACGAGGGTGTGTAGGTGCTGACGGCAGGAGCCTTCCCGTCGTCGCCGGCGGCGAGCGCGAGCAGCGTCGCGGCCAGTTCCTGGGCCGTCAGGTCCTGTTCGGCCAGGAAGGTGGCCACGGCCTGGCGGTACCGGGCCAGTGACCCGCCGGACACCCGTTCGGCAGCCTCGGCCAGCACGGTGGAGGCGCGCCGGGCGGCCACGTCCGCCGCGGACGGCGGGGTGATCTGCTCCAGCTTCTGCCTGGTCGCACGCTCGATAGCGCGCAGCCGGCCGACCTCACGCGGGGTGAAGAAGGTCAGCGCCTCGCCCCCGCGGCCCGCGCGGCCGGTGCGGCCGATGCGGTGCACGTAGGACTCGGGCTCGCCGGGGGCGTCGAAGTTGACGACCAGGTCGACCCGCTCCACGTCAAGGCCGCGCGCGGCCACGTCGGTGGCAACCAGCACGTCGAGCCGGCCGTCTCGGAGCCGTTCGATGATCCGCTCGCGTTCCTTCTGCGGCACGTCACCGTTGATCGCGGCGGCGGACAGCCCGCGCGCGATGAGCTCGGCGCCGACCTCGTCACAGGCGCCCTTGGTGCGGACGAACACGATGGTCGCGTCACCCTCGGAGACCTGGAGGATGCGGGCCAGCACGCCGACCTTGTCGCGGAACGGCACGACCGCGTAGGTCTGCCGCACCGCGTCGACGGTGGAGGACTGCCGGGTGACGGCGATGTCCAGCGGGTCGTTCAGGTGCTTGCGGGCGATGGCCCGGATGGGCGGCGGCATGGTGGCCGAGAACAGCGCGGTCTGCCGCTCGCCGGGAGCGTCGGACAGGATGCGGTCCACGTCCTCGGCGAAACCCATGCGGAGCATCTCGTCGGCCTCGTCCAGCACCAGGAACTTCAGCCCGGACAGGTCCAGGGTGTGCCGCTCGAGGTGATCGATGATCCGGCCGGGGGTGCCGACCACGATCTGCGCGCCGGCCTTCAGCGCGGCGCGCTGCGGCAGGAAACTGGCGCCGCCGTAGACGGGCACCACGGTCAGCGAGGGAATGTGCACGGCGAAGCTGGAGATCGCCTCGGCGACCTGCACCGCCAGCTCACGGGTCGGCGTCAGGACAAGGGCCTGCACGCCCCTTGACCTGGGGTCGATCGAGGCCAGCAGCGGCAGGCCGAAGGCCGCCGTCTTGCCGGTGCCGGTCTGCGCGACGCCGGTGATGTCCCGGCCGCCGAGCAGCGCGGGGATGGCCTCGGCCTGGATGGCCGTCGGGGTCTGGAAGCCCAGGTCACCGATGGCGCGCAGCAGCGCGGCCGGCAGGGCGAGCCGGTTGAAGCGCAGGGTGGGTGCGGTCTCGGCAGGCTCGTCGAAGAGCAGCTCGTCAGCGGTCTCATCAGCGGTGAGGGGGAGTTCGATGGAGTCGATGGAAGGGTCGAGGACAGCAGCGGTCGACATCAGAGCCAATCAAATCGGGTAGGAGCGTCGAGAACACACCAAGCCGGTGCGGGTTCCGGTCGCTGTCCCGAATGATGAAGAATTCCGTCGTCGGGCTTGGCGCGACACACTCCAATAACACTTCATCGTAACGGTTAGTGGGGAGAAATCGATCGTGAGTTCGCGCACAGTGCCTTCGGAGGGCAAAGATCGACAGAAAGGTCTCGCCAGGCTTTCGAATCCGTCGCCGGGTGTCCGTCTGATCGATCAGGAGCCGAACGCGGCGACCTGACCCGTCTGACCCAAGCCCACCCCGATCATTGACCTGATCACGACTACCAAGGAGATCCGCGCGATGCCCAAGTACCTGTTGCAGATCGTCGAGACCGAGTCCGCCTACACCGAGGCAGGTGAGGCCGAATTCGCCGAAAGCATGGCCAACCACCAGGCGTTCGCCCAGGAGGTCGGCGAACTCGGCGCCGCGCTGCTCGGCGGCGAAGCGCTGCAGCCGACTCCCACCGCGACCTACCTGCGCGGCACCCGCACCTCCGACGTGCACGTGGTGGACAACCCGCTGCCCGAGACCAAGGAAGTGGTGGGTGGCTACTACCTGATCGAGGCCGCCGACGACGCGCAGGCGCTGGAGGTGGCCAAGCGGTGCCCTGCACCCTACGGCTACATCGAAATGCGTCCGATCTGGGAATTCGGCGGCTGACGGGTGGTTCCGCCGGCGATCGCGGAGGTGGCGGCCAGGGCCCAGCGCGAGCTGTCCGGCCGCGTCCTGGCGGTCACCCTGCGATCGGTCCGGGACCTGGACATCGCCGAGGAGGCCACCGCAGACGCGTTCCTGCTTGCCCTGCAGACCTGGCCGGAACGAGGGGTGCCGGCGTCGGTCGAGGCCTGGTTGGTGACGGCGGCGCGCCGTCGGGCCATCGACCGGATCCGGTCCGCGCAGGCCGCGCGACGTGCGCTGATCCGTAGCGCCGGCGGGCTCAGCGGCGTCACCGCGGCGGCCGATCTGACCACCGAGGTCGGCGTCATCGGTGACGAGGAACTACGGATGGTCGTGCTCTGCTGCGACCCGCGGGTGGCCACCACCGAGCAGGTCGCGCTGACCCTGCGGCTGGCCTGCGGGGTCCCGACGGCTGCCATCGCCGCTGCCTTCCTCGTCAGCGAGCCGACCATGGCAGCGCGGCTGACCAGGGCGAAGAAGCGGCTGGCGGCTGCGGGTCCTGCCCTCGACCTGCCCGATGACGCAACCGTCGACGCGCGGCTGCCGTCGGTGCGGCGGGTGGTCTACCTGGCGTTCACGCTCGGGCACACCGCCGCGGCCGGCGCAGAGCTGACCGACGAGGATCTCGCCGACCGCGCGCAGTACCTGGCCAGGGCGTTGCACGTGCTGCGACCCGACGATGCGGAGTTCACCGCGCTGCTGGCACTGATCCTGCTCACCAGGGCGCGGTCGGCAGGTCGGCTGGACGACGAGGGACAGCAGGTGCTGCTGGCGGATGCCGATCGGAGCCGGTGGGATCGTCGGGCGATCGCGGAGGGTCTGGCGCTGCTCGAACGGGCCTGGCTGTCCGGGTCGCCGGGGCCGATGAAGCTGCAGGCAGCGATCGCCGCGGAGCATGCCCGGGCGCCGAGCACGGCCGCGACGAACTGGCGGCGGGTGGTGGAACTGTACGGCGAACTGCTGCGCCAGCAGCCTTCGCCGACGGTCGCGCTCGGCCGGTGCGTGGCGGTGTCGGCGCTGTCCGGGCCGGCCGCGGGTTTGGCGGATCTGGACGAGGTGATCAGCCTGGGCGGCCTGGAGCGCTACCCGTACGCGTTCGGCGCGCGGGCGCAGATGCTGTCGGCGCTGGGCCGTCGTGCGGAGGCGCAGGGGGAGTGGACGGCTGCCGCCGGGTGCGCGCGAACGGACGCCGAACGGGCCTACTTCTTGGGCCGGGCCGCCGAGCCGGTTCAGTCGGATGGGACCAACAATCGCCCGGGCAGCGCGGGATATGTCGGCAGCGCGTTACCGGACGGCGGCGCGAAAACTGCCGGCAGCGTCGAGGCTGCCGGCAGTGACACCACGGTCCTGAAGAGGATCGGGAGTGCCGCGCACGGCGCTCCCGATGGGCTCACACGTCGCTGAGCGGGTGCGGTGAGCCGTGCTCCTCGGCGGGCCTGCGCTGGTAGGTCTGAACATGCTCGGCCAGGCCGGACAGCCGCTCCGACCGCTCGTCAGCCCCACTGGACTTGCCGATCCAGTCGACGTAGATGCGCTGGTCGTCGGGACGGAGCGCCTGGAACGCGGTCAGCGCTGCCGAATCTGCCTCCAGCACTGCGGCCATGTCGTCCGGTACCGCGACGCCCTTGTCAGTGATCATCTCTGGGTCCTCCTTGGCTATTCCGCGGCTGTTCAGCGCGGCGGTGATGAAAGAAGATGTCGAACCATGCGAACACCTTCGGTCAGTTTGCTCCGGTTGGTCTGACCCTGCCACGGCGCCCCCAGAGCCCGCGTCAGGTGTGGCCCCGACCCTGCGCGAGCCCGTGTCCGGTGTGGCCCCGACCCTGCCGAGCCCGTGTCCGGTGTGGCCCCGACCCCGCGCGAGCCGTGTCCGGTGTGGCCCCTACCCTGCGCGAGCCTGTGTCCGGTGTGGCCCCGACGCTGCGCGAGCACGGTGATCGTCGTTCTGGACCGGCACGGCTTGATCACGGTTCGGGGACTCGGACGTGCGTGGGCGACTGCTTTCCGTCCCGGTTCGGTGATCACCTGGGCGGCTGACGTGGGCTCAACCTGGGGAATACGCGGCACTGACCCGCAGCAGGCCGAGGCCGGCCGGCTGGTCCAGTTGCGCCGCAACGCGTCGCCCAGGTTGGTCGTTCCGCGGCAGGTGGTGCTGGTTCAGACCTGCCCGTGGGGGTGCGCTGGTACGTGGCTGCGGCGGATGGGAATCAAAGATCACCGTTGTGGGACCGTCCCTGGTTGATCACCGCCGCGGGACTCGGAGGTGTGTGAGCGACTGGTCTCGGTCCCGGTCCGGTGATCACCACGACGGCCGAACGGGGTCGCGGGGTGGGTAGCAGCCAAGGTCCTTGGAGAGTTATCCACATTCTGAGCCAGCACCCACCCCGGACCCTCACGACAAGCCAGGCTTTGCCGATGAGTCATCGCAGTGACGTCGCGTCGATCGTCAGGCGACAGGACGGGCTGATCACCCACCGGCAAGCGATTCAATCGGGGATCACTGCCGACGCACTGCGCGGTCTGCGCGCCCGCGGCGAGTGGATCTCGGTGCTGCCGCAGGTGTACCGGGTGGTGGAGAGCCACCAGACCGCGGACTCCAACATTCGTGCGGCATCTCTCTGGGCCGGTCAGCCGGCGTGCGTCAGCGGGATCGCGGCGGCTAGTTGGTGGGGTCTCATCGCGAAGGCGCCAAGCCGGGTGGAGATCACCATCCCCCGAACTCGCCGGCTCAGATCCCGTCCAGAGGCCGTGATCAAGCGTCGATTGCTCCCGCCGGAGGACCGCGCGCTTCTTCGCAACGTGGCGGTCACGTTTTTGCCGCTCACCTCCTTGCACGCAGCCGTGGCCCTCGGCTCCGCCGGCCCGGAAATGCTCGATCGTGCGCTGCAGACGCGGGTGCGGTTCGCCGAGGTCAGGGCCGCGCACTATCGCAACCTCGGGTGTCACGGTTCTCACGACGCCGGTCTGCTCCTGATTGCCGCCGCCGACAGGGCAGCGGCTCAGAGCGAGCGCATGTTCATCAGGCTGATGAAGCGGTCGGGCATCGGCGGCTGGCGGGCGAACCAAGCGGTGCACGTTGGCTCGCTCACCCGGACGTGCGACTTCGTCTTCCTGCGCGAGCGAGTGATCGTCGAGATCGACGGCTGGGCGTGGCATCACACCCCGGTTCGGTTCAACGCCGACCGGTTCTAGCAAAATGCCCTGACCAACGGCGGTTGGCGGGTGCTCCGGTTCACCTGGCTGGATCTCACCCAACGGCCCGGGTATGTGGTGCGGGAAGTGCGCAGCGCCCTGGATCGTGCGGCCTGAACTACCGTTGGTCGCGGGGGGAACGGCTGGCGTGTCGGTGGGGTCCCGCACAAGATCACCGGAACGGGACCAGCGTGGGCGCTGTGGACCGGTCTGAGTCCCCACATCGTGATGTTGGCCCGCCGCGGGTCCCGAGATGGCGATCTTGAAGCTCAGCGAGGCTGGCGGAGGGTGTGATCGCTCCGCGATGGAGTCAAACCCGACCCGCCGTAGGATCGACCGGCACGACAGCCCGAACAAATGGCTGCCGGCAGGCCGTACCCCCACACCTGCCCTCCAGCTCAACCCCAGCTTTGCCACCAGCTCTGCCCCCAGACCTACCCCCCCGGGACCTGCCTCCAGCTCTGCCCTCCAGCTCTGCCTCCAGCTCTGCCTCCAGACCTGCCCTCCAGACCTGCCCTCCAGACCTGCCCCAGCTCTGCCCCCCAGCCTGAGGACTCATCTGTGCTTCGCAATCGAACAGCCCGTTCCCTCCGCTCCACCGACGACGGCGCCACCGTCACCCTGGCCGGTTGGGTGGCTCGCCGGCGAGATCACGGCGGGGTGATCTTCATCGACCTGCGGGACGCCTCCGGGGTCGTGCAAGTGGTGTTCCACTCCGGCGACGCGCTCGCGGCTGCGCACGCGCTGCGCAGTGAGTACTGCGTGCTGATCACCGGGAACGTCGCCATCCGCCCGGAGGGGAACGAGAACCCGGACCTGCCCACCGGTCAGGTCGAGGTCGAGGCCAGCACCCTGGAGGTGCTCTCCGAGGCGGCGGTGCTGCCGTTCCAGATCGAGGACAGCAACTCCGGCACTGTCGGCGAGGAGACCAGGCTGAAGTACCGGTACTTGGACCTGCGGCGCGCCGGACCGGCGCACGCCTTGCGGCTCCGCTCCCAGGTCAACCGGGCCGCGCGCACGGTGCTGGACGACCATGACTTCGTCGAGATCGAAACCCCGACGCTGACCAGGTCGACCCCCGAGGGTGCCCGTGACTTCCTGGTGCCCGCGCGGCTGAAACCCGGCTCCTGGTACGCACTGCCGCAGTCGCCGCAACTGTTCAAACAGCTGCTGATGGTCGCCGGGATGGAGCGCTATTACCAGATCGCCCGCTGCTACCGGGACGAGGACTTCCGCGCCGACCGGCAGCCGGAGTTCACCCAGCTCGACGTCGAGATGTCCTTCGTCACGCAGGACGACGTGATCGCCATCGCCGAGGAGGTCGTCGCCGCGCTGTGGCGTCTCATCGGCCACGACCTGACCACGCCGATCCCGCGGATCACCTTCACCGATGCGATGAACCGGTACGGCTCCGACAAGCCTGATCTGCGGCTCTCCACCGAGCTCACCGAGCTCACCGGGTTCTTTGCGCAGACCCCGTTCCGGGTGTTCCAGGCACCCTATGTCGGGGCCGTTGTGCAGAAGGGCGGCGCCGCAACGCCTCGGCGCGGCTTCGACGCCTGGCAGGAATGGGCCAAGCAGCGGGGCGCCCGCGGGCTCGCGTACGTGACGGTCCAACCGGACGGCACGCTGGCCGGTCCGGTCGCCAAGAACATCTCCGATGACGAACGCGCGGGCCTCGCCGCCGCCGTCGGTGCCGAGCCCGGCGACGCGGTGTTCTTCGCCGCGGGCGCCCGGCGGAGCAGCCAGGAACTGCTGGGCGCGGCGCGGCTGGAAATAGGCAGGCGTGACGGCCTGATCGACGAGTCGGCCTGGTCGTTTGTCTGGGTGGTCGACGCACCGCTGTTCGAGCGAGTCGACGAAACCGACGATGTGTCGGTCGGCGGCGCGGGGAGCACCTGGACCGCGGTGCATCACGCGTTCACCTCACCCATGCCGGAGCACCTGGCCACCTTCGACACCGATCCCGGGTCCGCGTTGGCCTATGCCTACGACATCGTCTGCAACGGCAACGAGATCGGCGGCGGCTCGATCCGTATCCACCGCGCGGACATCCAGCAGCGGGTGTTCGCGGTGATGGGGGTGACGGATGAGCAGGCCAAGGAGAAATTCGGCTTCCTGCTGGACGCGCTGGCCTTCGGAGCACCGCCGCACGGCGGGATCGCGTTCGGTTGGGACCGGGTCGTGATGCTGCTGGCCGGCGCCGACTCCATCCGCGAGGTCATCGCGTTCCCGAAGTCCGGCGGCGGCTACGACCCGCTGACCGGCGCCCCTGCACCGATCACCGCGGCACAACGTAAGGAAGCCGGCGTGGACGTGCCACCCGCGCCGAGCGGCCGAGCAGGGGACGGGCCCACCCCCGCGACGGGTTAGAAGGCGGCCATCCGACGCCTCCGACCGTGATCATCGTTGCGGGACCGCGCATGGCCTCCACGACCTGCCTCGGACCCTGAATGGTGATCTTCAGCGGCGGAGTTCGTCGCGTGAGATGGCTACGGCAGGCGTCCGTGCCTGACAGGACCTTGCGCGAGCGTCCCTGTTCCACGCCGGAAACACGGCGTGCATAGAGTGAGCGACCAACGGCGGTGGGACCTGGTCCGCGGTGACGCCGGCAGGTGTACCCCAGCAGATGTAACAGCACCGACGAGCAGCGCGGCCGGCGCGATGTCGCGCACTGCCGATACCGGCTCAACCCGGCTCAGTAACTGAACCACCGCCGAGCAGTAACGAGGAAGGGATCAGCGTGGGGATCAAGGTCGCCCTCGAGCATCGGACGACGTACCGGTTCGATCGCCTGGTCACCATCCACCCGCACGTGGTGCGGCTCCGGCCGGCGCCGCACTCGCGGACGAAGATCGAGGCGTACTCGCTGACGGTCGAACCGGCCGAGCACTTCATCAACTGGCAGCAGGACCCGTTCGGCAACTTCCTGGCCCGGCTGGTCTTCCCGGACCGGGCCACCGAGATGTCCATCACCGTCGGTCTCGTTGCCGACCTGCAGGTGGTCAACCCGTTCGACTTCTTCATCGAGGAATATGCGGAGCACTACGGTTTCGTCTACCCGGCCGACCTGGCGGACGATCTTGAGCCATACCTGCGTCAGGTGGATGAGCACGGGCCAGGCACCGGCCCCGGGTCGCTGGTCAAGCAGTGGCTCGAGGGCTTCACCATCGCGCCGGACACCGCGATCGTCGACTTCCTGGTGCAGCTGAACTCCGCGGTGCAGGCCGACGTCGGCTACTCCGTCCGGATGGAACCCGGGGTGCAGACCCCCGACCAGACGTTGCAGACGGCGATCGGCTCGTGCCGGGACTCGGCCTGGCTGCTGGTCTCGCTGCTGCGCGAACTCGGCCTGGCGGCCCGGTTCGTCTCCGGGTACCTCGTCCAGCTTGCCTCCGACGTCAAGTCACTGGACGGGCCGTCGGGGCCGGCCGCGGACTTCACCGACCTGCATGCCTGGGCGGAGGTGTACATCCCAGGTGCCGGCTGGATCGGGATGGATCCGACGTCAGGGCTGTTCGCCGGTGAGGGGCACATCCCGCTGTCCGCGACGCCGCACCCGAGCACCGCCGCGGCGATCAGCGGGTCGACCAGTCCCTGTGTGTCGACGCTGGAGTACTCCAACGTCGTTCGCCGGGTGCACGAGGATCCGCGGGTCACCCTGCCCTACACCCCCGATCAGTGGTCGACGATCCAGGCCGCTGGCAAGAAGGTGGACCAGCGCCTGACGGACGCCGATGTCCGGTTGACGATGGGCGGCGAGCCGACCTTCGTGTCGATCGATGACGGGACGTCCGCGCAGTGGACCACCGATGCCGACGGACCGGACAAACGCGAACGGTCCGCCGTGCTGGCCCAGCGGATGAAGGCGGTGTACGCCCCGCAGGGCCTGCTGCACCACGGCCAGGGCAAGTGGTACCCGGGAGAACCGTTGCCGCGCTGGCAGATCGCTGTGCACTGGCGCCTTGACGGCCGGCCGCTGTGGCGCGACCCGGCGTTGCTCGCCGACCCGTGGGCGCCGGCGGAGACATCGGACGTGACGATCAAGACCGCGACCGCGGCCAAGGCCCCAACGACGGAGGCCACGCCGGAGACGGCGAGGAGATTCATCGAGTCCGTTGCGGCGTCGTTCGACCTGCCGGAATCGCAGGTCCGGCCGGCCTTCGAGGACCCGCTGGCCGAGCTGTCGACGAACGTCCGGCTGCCGGACGGCGAGCCCGTCGTCGACGATCTCGATCCGGAGCAGGACAGCCCCGACGCCCGCGCCGAGATGCTCGCCCGGCTGGACGGCGCCGTCACCGACGCGACCGCTTACGTGCTGCCGCTGCACCGGCTGCCGGCGCCGGTCAGTGAAGAGGAGGAGAGCGAGGAAGAGAAGGAAGCCGCCAAGGCGGCCGCCGACGCCGGCGCACCGAAGAAGGACGCCCCGACGATCGGCTGGGCCAGTGCCGACTGGCGGCTGCGTCGAGGCCGGATCGTGCTGTTGCCCGGCGATTCGCCCGCCGGCCTACGGCTGCCGTTGGACGCGATCTCCTGGGAGCCGCCGGAGGTGCAGCCCGACGTCGACCCGCTCGCCGCCCGCGACCCGCTGCCCACCGCCACCGCCACCGTTACCAAGCGGGCGGTGGTGGTCGACGCCGACGGCGCCCCGCCCACCGCGCTGGTCGCGCAGGTGCGGGACGACCTGCTGTACGTGTTCCTCCCACCGCTGACGGAGTTGGAGTCGTTCGTCGAGCTGATCGACACGCTGGAAATCGCCGCCCATGGGACCGCGACGCCGATCGTGCTGGAGGGCTACGGCCCACCCGGAGACCCCAGGCTGCAGGCCCTGACGGTCACCCCTGACCCGGGCGTCATCGAAGTGAACGTGCAGCCGGTGGCCAGCTGGGACGAGCAGGTCGAGTTGATGACCTCGTTGTACGAGGAAGCCAGGCAGAGCCGGCTCGGTACCGAGACCTTCGCCGTTGACGGCAGCCACCGCGGCACCGGCGGCGGCAACCACATCACTCTCGGCGGGCGGAACCCCGCGGAGTCGCCGCTGCTGCGCCGGCCGGATCTGCTGGTCTCGCTGCTGACCCACTGGCAGCGGCACCCGTCACTCTCCTACCTGTTCTCCGGGCAGTTCATCGGCCCGACCTCGCAGGCGCCGCGGGTCGACGAGGGCCGGCAGGAGACCCTGTACGAACTGGAGATCGCGTTCTCCGAGATCGAGCGGCAGACGAAGGAGGACGGCTCCGTCCGGCCGTGGGTGGTGGACCGCGCGCTGCGTCATCTGCTGACCGACATCACCGGCAACACGCACCGCGCCGAGTTCTGCATCGACAAGCTGTACAGCCCGGACTCGGCGCGCGGGCGTCTTGGCCTGCTGGAGCTGCGCGGGTTCGAGATGCCGCCGCACGCCCAGATGGCGATGGTGCAGGCGCTGCTGGTCCGCTCGCTGGTCGCCCGGTTCTGGGACGACCCGCTGCGGGCACCGCTGATCCGGCATGCCGAGGACCTGCACGGCCGATTCCTGTTGCCGCTCTACGTGATCGCCGACATCGCCGAGGTGGCGGCCGACCTGCGGGCGCACGGCATCGACTTCCAGACCAGCTGGCTGGACCCGTTCTTCGAGTTCCGGTTCCCCCGGTTGGGCAGCGTGGTGATCGGGGAGGCGGAACTGGAGCTGCGCTGGGCCATCGAGCCGTGGCACGTGCTGGGTGAGGAGACCACCGCCGGCGGCACCGCCCGCTACGTCGACTCGTCGGTGGAGCGGATGCAGGTCAGCCTGGACGGGGCGGAGAAGAACCGGTACATGCTGACCTGCAACGGGTACCCGGTGCCGCTGCGGCCCACCCACGTGCCGGGCCGGCAGGTGGCCGGCATCAGGTACCGGGCCTGGCAGCCACCGAGCTCGCTGCACCCGACCATCCCGCCGGACTCGCCGCTGGTCTTCGACCTGGTCGACCTGACGGCCGGTGACACCGCGGTCAGCCTGGGCGGCGCGACCTACCATGTGTCGCATCCCGGTGGCCGCTCCTACGACCATCCGCCGGTCAACGCCATGGAGGCCGAGGCGCGGCGCACCCGGCGGTTCGACGCCGCCGGGCACAGCCCCGGCGAGATCGACGTGGTGCGGTTGCGGGAGCGGGCGGCCAGACTGGCCGTGGACGATTCGGCGCCGGGCATGCTGGATCTACGTCGAGCGAGGGCCATCTGCCGGTGACACACTCATGATCAACGCGGTTGGGGTGGCCGCACGACTCGGGCGG
>JBBQGJ010000132.1:0-16164 GCA_038322925.1 Mycobacteriales bacterium | reverse complement strand
TCCGGCCGGCCAATCGAGTCCGCTGACGTTGGTGACCGATGCCCGGATCGTCGCTTGTTCGCCGGCCCGCAGTTCGGGCAATGCCGAGTCGATGGAGATTTCGGCCAAGTGGCTCTGCTCCGGCAGATGGCGGACATTCAGACTCGCCGTCATGTCGAAGACCGCGACACCTCCCGGGCTGAGCACACGGCAAAATTCGCTGATGTAATGCTCGGCGGTCTCGGGTGGGTTGTGTTGCAGCACAATCGTCGAGAAGATGAAGTCAAAGGTGTTGCTCTCGAAAAGGGCGAGGTTGGACTCGAGATTGACGTGGTACTGGCATGCTTCGCCGTGCCGATTATATTTCCGAGCCAGCTCGATCATTGTCTCCGAGATGTCGACCCCGTCGCAGCGATCAAAGGTCCTCGCCAGCGCCTGACTCAATCGACCTACTCCGCAGCCGAAGTCAAGGCATCGCCGGTGTTCCGGCGTCAGCATTCGCTGCGCTGTTTCTTCCAGAACATTGTCGACGTCTTTTTCGCCGCTCGCGAAGAACTCCGACAGTTCCCATTTGCCGCCCTTGCGGGTGGGATCACTGAGGATCGCCCACAGCGGGTCGGCCCGAGCCCAGTCCTCCCAGATCCGATGCTGTTCGGCGAGATCCTGGTCGGCGTTCACTCCGTGGACCTTACCGGAATGTCCCGTCGCTTTCGGGGGTGCCCGTGGGTGAGTCGGGGACGGTGAACCGACACGGTCCTCCGGGTCTCGAACCGGGAGGACCCATGCCGGTCATGGGCAGCTTGCAGGCCGCTCGCGCTCCGCGGCGCTGACCGATCTCGCCCCCGATGTGGCCCGTCGCGTGCTGATGACCGCGTCCGGCCGCGATTGCGAACACCTTCGATGGTCGCGCACGCGGGCCAGGTTCTGCTGCAAGCCGACCGCTCGGTTCAGTCATGCATGCACAAAGGCCTGCCGATCGACGGGCCGCCATCACGGGCGGGTCCTGGATGGTGAAGAGTAGGCAGCTACGGCCCACTACTCCGTGTGGTTCTGCGCGGCTGTGCCGGGGACGCCTAGCCATGCGACCCGATCTCGCCTACCCCCGAGGCGGGCGTTGCACCGCGTCCGGGGATGCGTCAGGTTGGATGCGCCGGCGGATAGACTTCCGTTGCTATTCGCCGCGCGGTACCCGATAACAATCCCGCACCGATTCGAGGCACATGGTTCTCAGGCGTTCCACGTCGCCGGTCAGTTCCGCCGAACTTGGGCACCCCGCGCCCGAGCAACGCAGAACCAGCGGCTTCCGCCCTGATATCCAGGGCCTTCGAGCGTTCGCGGTGCTTCTGGTTGTCCTCGATCACCTGAAGCTGTGGCCGCACGGTGGATTTGTCGGCGTGGATGTCTTCTTCACCATTTCCGGCTTTCTGATCACCGGGCTGATCATCGACGAGATCACCAGGACCGACCGCTTTTCGATCAAGAACTTCTACGTTCGCCGGGCGCGGCGCATCCTCCCAGCGGCGATCGCGGCGTTGCTCGGCACCTGGATCGTCGCTAGGTTCGTGTTCAACTCCGTCCGCGTCGACGAGACGGTGCACGACATCTGGTGGTCGCTCGGCTTCGCCGCGAACATCAACCTGGCGAACTCCGGCACGGACTATTTCGCCACCTACCAGCAGCCGTCGCTCGTGCAGCACTTCTGGTCGCTGGCCGTGGAGGAACAGTTCTATCTGGTATGGCCCTTACTGCTGCTGGCGGTGGCGCTGTGGGCAAACCGACGCGGCGCCGGCCGCGCTGGCCGTCGGTTAGGGACCGTGGCTGCCGCGACGGTGACGGCGTCGTTCGTCTGGTGCGTGGTCCAGACGGGCACCGATCCCTCGGCGGCCTACTTCTCGTCCCCAGGACGGGCGTGGGAACTCGGTGCCGGGGCGCTGATCGCGCTGGCGGCCCGACAGGGGATGACGCTGCCCCGGCGGATCGCCGGCCCCGCCAGCTTCATCGGTGTGGTCGGAATCGTGCTCTCCGCGGCGGTCATCGATCAGCGTTCGACGTTTCCGGGACCGGCCGCCCTCGTCCCGGTGCTGGCCGGCGTACTGGTGCTGGCGGCCGGCTGCGGTGCCCCGGTGATCACGGCCTGGCATTTTCCGCTGATCAACAAGGCCGCTCGTTATATTGGGCTGGTCTCCTTCTCGTTGTATCTGTGGCACTGGCCGACCATCCAGGTCGTCGACGCGCTGGTGTCCCCGGACGCGGCGATCTACTACCCGCTGGTGATCTCGGCCATGGCGACTGTGACCCTCATCAGCTACTACGCGATCGAGTTGCCGTTCCACGAGGCTGGAAGAGCGAGCGCGGCCGAGCTCCGCCGGCACCTGCCCGGTGCGGGGCTCTGGAGTCGGACATCAGGTCGCCGGGCCGTTGTCGTGACCGCGATGGCCTTGTGCACGGTGACCTTCTGGGTGTTCCGCCCAGGCCCGGCCGTACCGCCGGCAGCGCTTGTCGGAAATCAGCAGTCGACGACGACAGAACCGGTGTCCTCGTCCGGCGCGACGTTGCGGCTCGAGATCGCCGACGCCTTGCACACCACCGCGTGGCCGGCCCTGTCCCCCTCGCTCGACGAGGTGGTGGCTGCGAGGACCGTCAACGACGGCCTGGGCAACTGCGCGGTGGTAGCTTCCGAACTACCTCCCGCCGACGCTTGCTCGTGGGGAAGCCCGACCGCGTCCAAGATCGCGTACGTGCTGGGGGACTCGACGGCCGAGGCGTATATGGAGATATTCCGCCACCTGCCGGAGTCCGGCGCCACCGATTGGCAGGTGCGATTCATAGGAATGGCGGGGTGCACCTTCGTGGACGTCCGGATCGACAATCCGGTCGCTCCGGTCGCACAGGCCTGCCCGTCACGCAAACTGGCGGCCGTCGACCTGATCCAGCAGACCAACCCTGATCTCGTCATCGTGACCAGCAACTTCTCCGCCCAGATCGACGCAGATACCGGCAATCTGCTACCCCTCGACGAATGGGCCGCCGGCCTGCAGCGATTCACCGACCTCTATCGCAACGCCGCCAAGGACGTCGTGTTTCTGGCGCCACCGCCGGTGGAGAAAGACATCCAGACGTGTTACACCGCTCTCAGTGTGCCTGCGGACTGCATCTCGACGGTCACGCCGTCATGGTCCGGATACGCCACCGCGGTCCGATCGATCGCCACCACCGAGCAGGCCCACTATGTGGATTCCACTCCATGGTTCTGCTCGTCCGGGCTGTGCCCGGCATTCGTCGGGACCACCCCGACGAAGCGTGATGTCGTGCACATGACGGTCGAGTACGCCGACCGCATCGCGCCGGTTGCCTTGGAGACGTTGGCCGCAGACGGACTCCTCACCTGAGCGGAGGTGCGCCGCGCGCCGTTGGGTCACCGGGTTGACCGCGTCCGTCAACCGCAGGGTGACGATCTGGAACAGCTCCAGGTCCAGGTGCGGTCGCGACCGCGGAGGCTCCGGCTGACAGGGGACATCATTTCCGAACATGGTGTCCGAAAGTGCTTCAATGAGTCGGGCTTATCGCGGCGGCGTTCGACCTGGCCGACCGCGATCGAGATGTGCCTGGTCTTCTCCTCGAGTTCGCGGCCGGGTCATTGCAGCAGCTCGGTGTCCACGTTGACGAAGCCGACGCTGCGCCCCTTGGCATGCACAGTGAATGATGCGCCGGCGGGCAGTCTGTTCAGTTCGACGCCGGCGTCACGGGCGATTGCCGCGTGCAGCGTGTACTGCCCTTCCCCGAGGTAGACGGCGGGCAACCGGAACGTGTGCCGAGAGCGCCCGGACAGGGGTGGGAGAGGTACGCCCATCAACTTGGTGTTGGTGCCGTAGACGACCTGGCCCATCGTGCTGTCGATGCCTATCCCGATGACCGGGTCATTGACAGTGCCGACGATCGCAACGTCGACGTTGACAAGCAGGCCGTCGCCCGGCGAAATCGTCGATACGGGCGAGCCCGATAGGTCGCTGACGGTGACGCCGGTCACCTTTGCGGCGGCGGTTGTTTCGGGCGCCTCTTCATGCTGCTGATCGATGTCCACTTGTCGCATGGCCTCGAAGTCGGCTCGCAAGTGCCGCAGCGCGTCGACCGGCGCTCCATCCACCTGAATCCGGCCGTTCTCCAGGACTACCGCTCGATCGCAGATGTCAGCCACCGTGTCCAGCCCGTGGGTGACCAGCACGATGGTCCGGCCATCGTGCTGGAACTGCCGGATCCGGTCCATGCACTTGCGCTGGAACGGTTCGTCCCCGACCGCCAGCACCTCGTCGACCAGGAGCACGTCGGGATCGACGTGTACCGAGACCGCGAAGGCGAGCCGGACGTACATGCCGGAGGAATAGAACTTCACCTGGGTGTCGATGAAAGGCTCGATTCCGGAGAACGAGACGATGGCATCGAAGAAAGTCGTGGTCTGTTTGCGGGACAGGCCGAGGATCGACGCGTTGAGGAACACGTTTTCCCGACCGGTGAGGTCCGGGTGGAATCCCGCGCCCAACTCGAGCAGGGCGGCGAGCCGGCCGCGATGTTCCACGGTGCCCGACGTGGGTTGCAGGATCCCCCCGATCAGCTTCAGCAGCGTCGATTTGCCCGACCCGTTCGGTCCGATCAACCCGACGGTGGTGCCGCTGGAGATCTCCAGGTCGATGTCCTTGAGGGCCCAGAAGTCGTCCTTGTGCTGGTTGGAGCGGCCGAGATTGACCAATCGCTCCTTGAGCGACTTCTCCTTCCTGATCACGAAACGTTTACTGGCGTTTGACACCCGAATCACGGTCACAGCTGACGACATCGATCACAACTCCTGGGCGAAGTTGTTCTGCAACCTGGCGAACACCCGCTGGCAGAGCCAGAGCACAGGTATGCCGATGAGCAATGCGATGACCATCCGCAGACCCAGATCGGTCGGCTGGGGCAGATCCGCTCCGGCGCCCCACATTCCACGCTGGAACGCCAGGACCGCCAGGGTGACCGGATTGGCCAGATACAAGTTGTTCAGGAAAGCGGACTGCACGGCCGTGTTCACGAAGCTCCACGCGTACACGATGGGTGAGAGCCAGAACCCCACCATGAGAACTACTTCGACCAGATACTGGACGTCACGTAGGTAGACGTTGACGGCCGACAACAGAAAGGCCGCCCCGGTCGCATACACCAGCAGCAGGACGGTACCCAACAGCACGTACCCGAGACCGACAATTGTCGGCGGATAACCGGCCACCAGCGTGGCGATGAACAGGATCGCGAATTGAATGACAAAGTTGAAGATCGCGGATCCGATCACCGAGAGCGGGAAAACCTCGCGCGGGAGATAGATCTTCTTGACCAGACCACCGTTGGCGACGATGGAACCGGTCCCACTGCTCACGATCTCGCTGAACAGTGTCCAGGCGGTGAGTCCGGTGAAGATGTAGACGGCGAAGTCGGGGATGGACCGCTCCGCGCCGAGGAATTTGCCGATGGCGACGTAGTACACCAGCAACTGGGTGAGCGGTCGGATCAGCGACCAGAGGAACCCGAGCGCGCTGTCCTTGTACCGGCTTTTCAACTCCCTGCGCACCAGCAGATCCAGCAGTTCGCGGTACTGCCAGACCCCACGAACGGAGTCGACGGTCCCGCCGACGAATCCGCTCACCGGCCCAGCGGGCACCAACGGTTCGGATGCCAGCTTCAGGTTTCGTGCATCCTTGTTCTCGCTCACGGTGCTCACCTCCGATCATCCTCCGACACACCGATCGTCGCCGGCGGCGAACTCGAGGGCGCGGTCAACAGGTCCCACACCTCTGCGGCATAGCTGTCCCAGGTGCGCACCGGACGCCGCGCTGCCTGGTCGGTCAATCTGCCCAGTTCGATGTCGTCGGTCAACAGTGTGCGCATGGCGTCGGTCAATGCATGATCGTCCCGCGCATCGACCAGCAGGGCGCCACCGTCCTGGGCGATCTCGCGCATCGCGCCGAAGTCCGAGGTGATCACGGGCGTCCCGCAGGTGATGGACTCGACCACAGGCAGCCCGAAACCCTCGTTCACCGAAGGAAAGACGGTGAACCTGGCCAACCGGTAGGCGCTCCAGAGCAGCGCATCACTGGCTGTCGATATGCTTTCCACCGGTCGGCCGTTGCGCTGCAACGTGTCCAGGTTGCCGAAGAACGCATCGCTGCTCCAGGATCGCCCGCCGATGAAGGTGAGGCTGAACCGAAGACCCTCGCGCCAGAGCAGCTCTGCGGCGTGCAGGATCGCCAGATGGTTCTTGCGTGGCTCGTGGCTGCCGACCACGAGGACCATCGGCAGACCGCCGATCAGCAGGCGGTCCTCGGCTGCCGCCAATTCCTCCGGGGATGACGTGCCCACCTCGTTCGGGAGAATGCACGCCACCACGTTCGGTCCCCGAACACCGATGCCGGCCAGCATTCTCCTCCAACCGCGGTACTCGACCGCGGCCGCCTCGGAGATCGTCGCCACGGTCTGCGCGTACCGCATCGCGGCGAGATTTCGGGCGAAGGCGGCCGGCATGGCGGGGTGGCTGGTCTCGGACACCGTGATCGGCACGAGGTCATAACCGATGAGGGCCAACCGGTTCCGCGAAAACTGCCCGAGGCTCCGCAGGGCGTCGGTGCGCTCGGTCTCAGTGGCCAGTTCGGGAAGGAGGTAGGTGCAGTCGAGCGGCACGACAACAGCGCCGGGCTCGGGCTCCGGGACGGCGGGACCACCCCAGCATGCCCTTCGGATCTCGGCTGGCGTGAGCTCCCGGAGCGCACGCAGGTCGCTGTGCCAGCCGATGAGGGTCGGTTGGTGCGACGGCACCCACCGCCGAACCGACTCGCGGGTGACCCGTTGGATGCCGGTGGCGAAGGATGCCTCCGCCGTGTGATGGACATCAACCAGAACAGCACGACGCAGCACACGTACCTCGGGAAAGGGACCGGGGTCCAGCAGGCGTGCGGTGGGGCCGCTCCAGATGGCGACCCGGAGGGCCGAGACCATCCCGTCGGCCTCGGCATACCGCACGGCTGCCAGCACCTGCTCGGTGGACGGCAGTCGGCCGCTGATGACGGCGACCATCAGCCAGGCCCCGGCGTGATCCAGCGGGCGCAACGCATCGAGCAGGGTCTGGACCGCAGACCTGGTTCCCGATGCCGGGGGCGGATCGGCGCCGATCGCCGACAACAGCACACCGATCCGCGCCACAATGGCTTTCCGGCGGCTGTTGCCGTGCAGGTTGATGTCCCTGACCAGTTGCTCGACGGTGTTGCGAGATTCGTAGCGCAGCGCATTGCGGCGCCTGATCTGTTCAACGCCCTTCATGAACACCCGGCCGGGCAAGCGCCGAGAGACCCGGCTCAACGATCGCGGCCCAAAGCTCGTCGGCATAGGTCTGCCAACTCCTCTCCGTCCGCCCGTGAATCTCCGCGCGCAGTCGAGCGATTTCGGTGTCGTCCGTCAATAACAGCCGCATCGCGTCGGTGAGGGCCGCATCCCGGTACGGGTCGACAGTCAGTGCCCCGCCGCCCGCTGCGATCTCGGCGGTCGACCCGAAGTTGGTGGTGATCACCGGAGTGCCCAGCGCGATGGATTCCGCGACTGGCAGACCATACCCCTCGTGCAGCGATGGGAAGACAGTGAATCGGGCCGAGGCGACGGCGTTGTTCAGCTCGGCTTCGGAGACCGACAGGCGAACGTCAACCTGTCGACCCCTGACCTCGAGCAGCTCGACGCGTCGATAGAACTCCTGGTTCGAACCACCAGCCCCGATGAAGGTGAGTTGGAAATCCAGACCCTCCTGCCAGAGCAGCTCCGCCGCATGCAGGATCGCCAGGTGGTTCTTGCGCGGATCGTGACTACCGACAACGACGACGCTGGGCGACCCGGTCGCGGCAGGGACAGCCGACGAGGATCCGCCACCCAGATCCGCAGGCAGGGGTACGGAGACCACCCGTGGCCCGGCCAACCCCTGCGTGCTGAGCATTGCGGCGAAGCTCGCGAATTCCTCGGCAGCGCTGTCGCTGATCCCGGCTATACGATCCGCGAACTTCAGCGCCGACAGGTACGGCATGAACTTGGTCGGTTCCTCGATGGAAACCGTATCTGCCGATATCAATGGAATGGTGTCGTAGCCGATTGCGACAATGCCGCTGTCGGAGCACGCACCCAGCGCTGCGATTCTGCCCGCGGCGCCGACGGGAGGTACCTCCGGGAGCACGATGACGCACTCGAACGGGATCAGCACACGGGGCTCTACACCGTCGGGTTCCGGGTGCTCGCCGATTCCCGCTCGGCGGCCGGTCCCGCTCCCGCGCCGGGTGTTGGGACTCTCCCTGGCCTTGTCCAACAGGGACCATTGGTAGATCCTGGCGGCCTCGGCGGGATCGAGATTCCGCAATATGCCGACGTTCCGGTTCCAGGCCGCCGGGGTGATCTGCCGGTCAACGTTCCAGTGCGGGAGCGTGGACCGGACAACCCGCTGAATACCCGAGTGCAAGTCGTGCCGTGCGGTGAAATCGACGTCGACGATGACCCTGCCCGCGACCACCTCGATCGGCGCAGTCGGCTCGCCCCAGAGCATGGCCCGGGACAAGCCGGATTCGAGCAGATAGAGCGCCGACTCGTCGGCCGTGGACAGCTCCAAGGTACGGCGGGTCTGGTCGACCTCGTCCCGCGTGGGGTACGCCGCGGAGATTCCGGACATCACCAACCAGATGCGACTGTCGGTCGGGTCGTCCAGCACTGACTCGGTGAGTGCGGACAAGACCCGCGCCGCGTCGTGCGCCGGGTCGTCGATCTGGTGCGGGAGATCGGGCAGCATCACTGCGGCCACCGCACGCAGACGCGACGCCAGCGCGGCGCGCGCCCGCGGACCCTGCGCGCTCGTCATGAGGAGGTCTGCTTCAATGCCATCCGACGAAATATCCGAAGAGGAGCGGTGACGCGCCACGACCGCGTCTGCCTGATGGCCTCCAGTTCGGTGGACAGCGACTCGGCGTGTTCGCGTATCGAGGAGAGTTCGGAGGCGGGCGCACCCGCGCTGGCCAGTGCCCATGAATCGACGGCCTTTTGCCGCCAGCGCATGGCCGAAGCCAGCGCCTGCGCTTCGTGGCCACGAGCCTGGACCAACTCGTCCTCCAGTCGCTCGCGCTCACCGACCAGCGGCTGCAGGCCCTCCACGGTCGCCCGCAGCCGCTGTGCCTCTTGGCCCATGCGCTCGGCCGTCTCCTGCAGGTCCACCACATAGCGCTGCACGTAGTTGTCGTGGATGCAGGCCGGGTAGCTCAGCGCCGAAACGAGTTCGTCGTACCGTTCCTCGCAGACATAGAACCGGGAGAGCCCGTCGAACAGGCAGAACCGATAGCCGGCATCGACGACCAGCGACTCCCACTGGTCATGTGACGGCGTGGTCGACTGCGGCTCGGTGGCCTCCACCACGAGCACCCAGGGCCGCCAGCGGCGCAGATCGACCGTGTCAAGGACGGCTCGTTCCGCGCCTTCCGTGTCGACGACCATGAACTGGATATCGCGGTCGTGCCAACCTGCTTCGTCGAGAATGTCATCCAGCCGTCGGGCCGGGACGGTCACCTCGGTGACCGACCAACCGGCGTCACGATGCGCGTCGCCGACGTCGTCGACCAGTGTTGACAGGCCAGTGTCCGGGATCTGGTGCAGGACCACCCGGCCGCCCGGGTCGTCGGTGATCGCGGCTTCGATGAGGGTGTCGCGGGGCCGCTCCGACCGCTGTCGTTCGGCGTATTCGTGTACGGGCTCTACGGTGATTCCGGCCCAACCGCGGTCGTAGAACGCCCGGGTGACGGAGTCCAACGTGGGATCATTGGCTCCGACATCGATGTAGCGGCCACTCTCGACGTGACGCAGGGCGCGCATCAGTACGACGTCCTCACCGTTCTGGCTGTACGACACAAAAGGAGCGACGTTCACCTGGTCACCGTACCGGCGCGCCACGGCCGATCGGGTTAACAAACCGCGCGGCCGGTCGACTTGCTCGCGGTGTCTGACGCGATGGTCGCGCCGATGCCGCGCTACCATCCCTTGCACGCAACGACAGGAGCGGAATTTCTATGGGACGTGCGCTTATCACCGGCGTGACGGGTCAGGATGGCCTCTACCTGGCCGAGCAACTGATCAACAAAGGGTACGAGGTGTTCGGCCTCGTCCGCGGGCAGAACAACCCCAAGCGCGAGCTGGTCGAGCGGGAAGTTCCCGGCGTGAAGATCGTCACGGGCGATTTGACCGACTTGTCGAGCTTGTTGCGCGCCCTGCAGACATCCGCTCCCGACGAGGTCTACAACCTCGGCGCCATCTCCTTCGTCGCGTACTCGTGGGAGAACGCGCGGTTGACCAGCGAGGTGACCGGTCTTGGGGTGCTGAACATGTTGGAGGCGACCCGCCTCTACTCGGGCGATGACGTGTCGAAAGTCCGTTTCTATCAAGCGTCCTCGTCGGAGATGTTCGGCAAGGTCCAGCAGGTCCCGCAAAGTGAGGCAACCCTGCTGTGGCCGCGCTCGCCGTATGGCGTGGCCAAGGTCTTCGGTCACTACATGACGATCAATTACCGAGAGTCCTACGGCATGCACGCCTCGTCGGGGATCCTGTTCAATCACGAGTCGCCCCGTCGCGGCCCGGAGTTCGTCACCCGCAAGATCAGCCGTGCGGTGGCCAGGATCTCGTTGGGGCTGCAGGATTCGATTTCGCTGGGAAATCTCGACGCGAAGCGGGACTGGGGTTTCGCCGGTGACTACGTCGACGCGATGTGGCGAATGCTGCAGGCGGACGAGGCCGACGACTACGTCGTCGCGACCGGCGAGACGCATTCGATCCGGGAGTACCTGGACATCGCCTTCGCCCGGGTGGGCATCGACGATTGGTCGAAGCTGGTGTACGTGGATCCGAAGTTCTTTCGCCCGGCCGAGGTCGACCTGCTGATCGGTGATGCCACGAAGGTCAGGGAACGGTTGGGGTGGCAGCCGACCGTGTCGTTTGCCGAACTCGTCACCATGATGGTCGATTCCGACCTGTCCGAGCAACGGACGCTGTCCGGTAAGTAGCTGACTCTGCCTATGACGACCGCTCTGATCACCGGTGTATCCGGTCAGGATGGTGGCTACCTCGCCGAGCGCCTGCTTGCCGAGGGTGTCCTGGTTCACGGCATGGTCCGTGAGTTCGCCGATGCCGGTCCGGCCGCACAGGCGATGCCCGGATTGCAGACGCATGTCTGTGATCTCAATGATGTCGATGCGGTCGCCGAGCTGGTCAAGCAGCTCGCACCCGACGAGATCTACAACCTCGCCGGGATTTCCTCGGTTGCCCAGTCGTGGGCGGAGCCGGTCGCGACGGGTCGGATCTCGGGGTTGGCCGTCGCTGGTTTGCTGGATTCCGCCTGGCAACTCGCTGACTCGGCCGGTCGGGCCGTACGGGTCGTGCAGGCGTCCAGCGCGGAGATCTTCGGCAATCCCGGCGTGAGCCCGCAGGACGAGTCGACACCGGTGGCCCCGATCACTCCCTATGGCGCCGCCAAGGCGTACGCACACCACATGGTGCGGGTCTACCGTGGGCGCGGACTGCACGCCGCTTCGGTGATTCTGTACAACCATGAGTCGCCACGCCGGCCGGCAACATTCGTCACGCGGAAGATCACCATGGGAGCGGCCCGGATCGCCCGTGGCGAGCAGTCCGAGTTGTCGATGGGCAACTTGGACGCGCGGCGCGACTGGGGATGGGCGCCGGATTACGTCGACGCCATGGTGCTGGCTGCCCGATATCATGTCGCCGGCGACTACGTCATCGCTACTGGCGTTTCGCACACGGTCAGGGATTTCGTGCGCGAGGCGTTCCGGAACGCCGGCATCGAGGACTGGGAGCGTTACATACGGGTCGACCCGGCATTCGTGCGCCCCGTGGACGCGGTGGATCTGACCGGCGATGCCGGCCTGGCCAGACGCGATCTGGGTTGGACTCCGACTCTGACGTTTCCGCAGATCGTCGCCGAGATGGTTGCGGCGGACCTCGGCCCGCGACGGTGACACCCGGCGAAACGGATCGGGACGCGTCGGCGCAGCCGTCTGACATTCCGGGATCGGACCCCGGGGCAGATACCGATCCTCTTCCGCCGGCCGGGATGAGCGGGGAACCGGGGCCGCTGCTGCGGTTGGTCAGGGATCAGCGAATCGCGTTCCTGCTGGTCGGTACGACCAACACGGTCGTGGGCTTTGCCTGGTTCGTGGCTTTTCAGCTGCTCTTGCAGGAATGGCTCGGTTACATGGCCGTGCTGCTCTGCGCGCACGTTGCTTCCGTGTTGTGTGCCTTCGTGCTCTACCGCCGTTTCGTCTTCCGCGTGCGCGGTCATGTCCTGCGGGATCTCTGGCGCTTCGAAATGGTCAACCTGACCTCTCTCGGCATCAACGCAGCGCTGCTTCCGCTGTTTGTCGAGGTATTCAACCTCCCGGTGCTTTTGTCGCAATTCTTCATCACCGGAATCACCATGTTGGTGAGCTTTTTCGGGCACCGCGGATTCTCGTTCCGCCGCACGGCGACGGATCACGCTCGCCTGGCGGCCCGCGAAAAGCGCAAGAAGGAGAGTCAATGAGCCCCCGGGTTTCGTTGGTCGTCCCTGCCTACAACAGCGATCGATTCATTGAAGCGACGCTCCGGTCAATCCTGGAGCAGACTTACACTGACTTCGAGTTGATCGTGTCGGACCACTCCTCGACCGACTCGACGTGGGAGATCATCCAGCGCTACCGCTCCGACCCGCGCATCCGCGTCATGCAGATTCCGCCGGGTGGTGGGGCCCCGGCGAACTGGGCTGCAGTCACCGAACGGGCCTCCGGTGAACTGCTCAAGCTCGTATGCGGCGACGACCTTCTCTACCCGACCAACGTCGCGGAGCAGGTGGCGGCATTTGACCGCTACCCAGAAGCGGTGCTCGTCGCATCTCAGCGTGACATCGTCGACGAGGCTGGAACTCCCCTGGTGCGGGGGCGAGGTGTGCAGCACCTCAACGGACTGGTGAGTGGAGCGACTGCGATCCGCCGGACAGTCCGGGCAGGGACAAACGTGTTCGGAGAACCGGCCTGCGTCATGGTCAGACGCGAGGTCCTGGCGGGCAGCGGAGGATGGGATTCCCGGTCGCCCTATCTCATCGATCAGGCCACGTTCGCTCGGGTACTCCTGAACGGCCCCATGGTGGCGATCCGCCGCCCGTTGGCAGGGTTCCGCATCAATCTCGGTCAGTGGAGCGTGGAGTTGGCGCGCGAACAAGCCAAGCACGCTCGCGAATTCCATCACACGCTCGCTGACGAGCACCCAGGTCTGCTGTCCGCGTGGGATCTGCGGATCGGCGATGCCCGCGCGACGGCGATGGCCTTCGTCCGGCGCGCCTCATACGTGTGGTTGCAACGCCGCAGGAAGCGATCGGTGGTGCCGCAGTCGAACAGGTGATGGCCGCGTGTCGGCCGCCCTTGCATTGGGCGGTGGCGGCATCAGCTGTTCTGAGCCAGCACCACGAGAACAAGGCCGCCGGCGACCATCAACACGCCGAGCCAGGCGAGGGGTGATACCCGTTCGTGCAGGACGACCACACTGGTCCCGATGATGATCAACAGTCCGATCGCATTGAACGGGTACGCCACGCTCAGTGGGACCCGCGACAGGGTGGTCAGCCACGCCAGCGCCGACATGCCGAAAACCGCAAGGCCACCCAGCACCCATCCCGAGGTGGCGGCCTTGACGAGCAGCTGGCCACCGTCCTTGGAGACCGATGCGGCGACGCCGGTCATCCCGTGTTTGAGCATCAGCTGACCCGTTGCGGCTGCCCCGACGGCGAAGAGCAACAGCAGCAGATTCGGGAAGGTCAAGGTCCGCTCCTTGAGATGCACGCTCTGCGCGGATGTGGCGGCACCAGTGGGGTCGCGATGGTCCATTCGTCGCCGTTTCCGTCAGCATCACGTGCGTTTGCAGGCTCCACGTTGGTCCGGGGACGAACGTGCGGCTGCCCTGTGGACGGTCCGACCGTAGCATCCGGTTCTACGGTTTCCCGGACGACGGCCCGACGGTTCCTGGCTAGCCTTCGCCCTCTGGGACATGGGTGATGACCTGCGCGGCGTCGTCCCGTTGTTGCGCTGTCGCCGTTGACATCACCTGGTCGATGACCGGTTGGAGCGAATAGTAGGCGTAGCGCTGGTCGGGGCTGACCAAGCCGGCGGGGCCCAGAAGGGGTGTCAGTTGCGTGTCGAGTTGTGCGCCGGCATCAGCCAAGGCCGCCCGGTCGACGACGATGCCCTCGAACCCCACGGTCGCCAGGTCACGGGTCATTGCATCGGGATTCTCCTGGGACACCGGCCCGGGCCAGTCGCTCTGCGGGCGGCCCTTGATCCCACCGCCCGACCACCGCAGGCTGGATGCGTGCAGGTACAGGCTCAGCTGATCACTGTCGTAGATACCGTTGGACGCCGGAGATTCGGGGAACGGCATGTTGGGTAACTGGAAGATCATCGAATCGGCCGGTACCGACGATTCCAGGGCGCGGACGAACGTCTCGTTCGAACGCCACTCGTCGACCGTGGCTTGATAGTTGGGCACGGCGATGATCAGGGATTGATCCGCGATTCCGACGATCAACACGACCGCGGCAATGACGGTGCCGCTGATCCAGGTCCGCACCCGACCCACTCTCCCGGGCCGGGTCCTCAGCCAGCGGACCGCTTGATCCAACAACAGTCCCACCGCGGCCAGGCCGAGTAGCGAGATGAAGATCGACATCCGGTTCCAGCCCCGGATGCTGTCGGTGAGAAACAGCGAGACCAAGGTGCTGAGCCCGCCGACGGTCGCCGTGATGAACGCGACGTAGGTGAGAAAGGACAGCGCTCGCATTAGCTGCCCGAGTGCGGTCGGTGATCGACGGGAGGCGAGCGCAGCAACCGGCACGATCAGCATGAGGAATACGAATCCGACGGCCGCCACCGCGCCGAGCGAGGGGAGTTCGCCCGGCAGCGGGTAGTTGGTGTTGTACCAGGTGTTCAACGCGGCGAATGCCGGAATGCGATGGCTGGGCGCCGGCAGAATGAGGCCGGCGAACTTCAACGAGTACGTCTCGGCGTCGCCGGGGGAGCGAATGAAGGCAGCAGCGTCCGAACCGTTCGCGGCCGCGTACAAGATGTCGGGCAGCATGGCGGCGATGAGCACACCGCCCAACACGGCACCTGCCGCCATGACGCCACCGAGCCTGGCAGGTCGCCGATCACGCAGGAAGGCGAACAGCCCCGCCGCCGCCAGCAGAACTCCGGTGAAGACGGCGTAGTAGGCAGCACTGTAGGTGATCAGGATCAAGATGAGCGCCGTGCCCGCGGACCGACCGGTCAGCGTCCCGATGATGGCGCCGGCCTTCGCGCGACGGCCCCACAGCGGCTTCCCCGTGACCGCGGCCAGCACCAGTCCGAGGGCAAGCGGCACGCAGTAGTACGAAGCCAGGAACAGGTGACCTTCGTTGCGGATGAAATGGTAGGGAGCCACCGCGTAGAGCACGGACATGGCCACCGTCATTGTCGGTGACATTCCGCAACGCCGCAGGAACCACGTCGCCGTCAATCCGGCCAGCAGGAACCCGAGAATGTAATAGACATTGAAGACGACGCCAACCCGATCGGTGAAGAGGCCGAGCAATTTCGCCATTGCCGGATGCAAATCGTCGGAGAAAGGGAAATCGTGATAATGCTGGCCGTACGGCGCACCCAATTCAGCGGTGAACTCGTACCAGCCGGTATCCAACGTGGTCCGGAAATGCGCGGCACTGGCCACCGCGTCACCGCGATTGAAGAATGGCGCCTCCCAGGTCGCCCGCCACAGACGCATGATCACCGCGACGGCGAGGCTGGTCATCGCCAGGGTCGCCAGGTAGATCCACAACTCCGACAGCGGGGTCCTGGGGCGGGTGGCCTCGGCGGACGGCCGCCGGTCGCCGGCCGCATCCTGCGTGATCTCCGCGGCGACCGCAGAGTCCGGGCCGTCGCCTGGGGTCGTGGTGTCGCCGCGATGCGGCGACGTCAGCACTGCGTCATTGTCGGCGTGGTCCATCGGCCCGTCCTCGCGCTGTGTCTCATCGGTGCTCAGCATCGTGCCAGCTGCGACGACCGCAGGAGCGACGCAGCC
>JBBQGJ010000131.1:0-16175 GCA_038322925.1 Mycobacteriales bacterium | reverse complement strand
GCCGGGCCGGGTTCGTGCTGGGCGTCTGGGGCCTGTGGGTGTAGGGTTGGCAACGCCGCGCCGCGCGGCGCGGCTCGCGCAGCGCCAACCAGATGGCGTTGGACGAGGCCATCTGAGTCACGCCCGTTGACACTTCCCGGGCGGCCGATACTGCCCCTCCCCCGCGGCTTCCCCGCCCCTCCCCCGCGGCTCCCCGTCGGGGTGCCGGGTGCGTGTTCGCGCTACCGATCGAGGCCGTCCTCCGCCAGCTCGACCACCGCACCGCGGGCGGCCGCGATTGCGGTGTGCCGATCGGACCACCGGTGCGCCGCCCAGGCCACCGCCCGACCCGCCGCCTCGGCCGAGCCGTCCACCCACAGCCGGTCGCCGCTCCCCCACCACCGCACCCGCACGGACGCGCCGTCGACGGTCACCAGTAACCCCGGAATGACGGTCGGCTCTCGATCGGCGATGTCGACCCCAAGGGCGCCGGCCGCTCGCCTCAGTGCGCTGTCGGGGTTCGTCGAATGCTCGGTGTCCGCATTCTGGCCGGCCCGGACCTGGCCCACCCGGACCTGGGTCGAGGCCAGCGGCAGGTCGAACACCTCGGCCACCCGTGCCGGGTCCCCCCCACCGGGGACCAGGCGGGCGGCGTCGATGACCTGCGCCAGCCAAGGCTCATCCAGCACCCACGCCCGCTCGGCATCGACCACCTCGCCGGACAGTGTCCGCACACCCGCCGGCAGGTCGAGGTCGGCGAGCGGCCGACCATGATCCGACCCACGCTGCGAGGCTGCGCCGAACACCGCCGTCACCAGCTCGGCGGTCACTGCGGGCACCCGGCCGGCCGGGATCGAGCGGCGCGGGTCCGCGAGCCGGTCCAGCAGGTCCTGCGGATCGGCGCCGGCTGCGGACTGCAGCGCCGACTGCACCCCGATGGCCCTGGCGATGGCCGGGTCCAGCGGCACGGGAAGCGGGTCGTACAACCCGGCAAGGTCGTGCGCACCGGGCAGCCGCCAGGACCGCGGCGGGCGGCCGTCGATCAGGGCGTTCCGGGACAGCCACCACCCGGAATACGTCAGCGTGGCGCCCGCGCCGGCTGGGCCGACCGAGCCGACCGAGCCGACCGAGCCGACGGTGCCGACTGGATCCCGACCGACGAGGCACTCCCGAGCCGCGCGATCGGCGGCGATCACCGCCAACGCGGCCGGCCATTTGCCCTCGTCGACCAGATCCAGATCCGCCAGCGCGGTCAGCGGATCGTGCGGGTTGTCGGCCTGGTCGAGCCATTCGTCGAGATCGGGCAGCTGGTCGCGTGGGTCGAAGCCGTCCCTGGCCGCATCACCCGGGCGGTCGAGCACGGCGTCGCCCAAGGGATCGGCCAGGTGGACCACGCCGAATCCCGAGCGGACCCCTACAGCGGCCAGCACGCCGGGGTGGTAGGCATCCACCCACTCCCGCCCGACCATCGGCAGGTCGGCGTCGGCGGCAAGCACAGCCGTCAATGGCGCGCCGGGAGCCAGCAGTTCCCCGGCGGGCCAGGGCCGCCCGTCGGCGTCGGTGAGGACCAGGTCGGCCAGCGGTGCGAGCTCACCCCGGCCGCCTGCTGCGACCAGATCCAGCACCACACCCGCCAGCTCCCGCAGCTCGACCGGATCCGGGTCGGCGTCGTCCAGCTCGCTGCGCAGCTGGGCGACCGCGGCCGCCAGCGCCGGGTCCGAGAGCAGAGCGTCCGGGTCCGCCGGGCTCGCGCCGAGCCGTTCGAGCAGCGGGTGGGCCGCCGCGGGGTCGATGATCCGTAGGCCTGGGATGACCCGCGCCGCCCGGATGGCCAGCTCGACCTCCACCCGGTCGGCCCTGTCGGCACCGGCGGGCTCGCCGTCACCGCGGTCGAACTGCCGAGCACCGCCGAACTGGTCGGCAGCGGGTAGCAGGCAGTTGCGAGCGCCCAGCGACCGGCGCCCGCCGGCCAGCGGCACCGGGATGTCAGCCAGGTCCTCCGGATCCGGAACCCGATCCGCGGTGGCCAGCGCTTGGTAGATCTGCCACCAGAAGTCCGGCTCACGGTCGATCCCGGAGAGCGCCGCGCTCGCCTCGGCGAAGGTCAGGGTGCGCACGCCCACCGCGTGCAACGCCGCCAGCGCCGGCCCACGCGCCGCCGGCAGCAGGCCGGGGATGGCTTGACCGAACAGCGCGGTCCCCTCCGACATTCCCGGCAGCAGACAGGCCGCGGCGGGCGTGACCTCGTCACCGAGCGCCGTCACCAGCAACGGCATGGTGGCGAATCCCCGGAGAATCCCGGAACGGAGCTCACCGTCCACCGGCCCGAGCGGGAAGCCGCCGGTGGGCAGCAGCTGCCACCGCTCGCCGGGATCGGTCGCCGCCATCAGGTCCAGATAACAGGCCACCGCCTGGGCGATCAGGTAGTCACGCAGCGGCCCGGTCGCCAGCCGGCGCCGGGTGTCGTCCACCGGGAAGGTGCCGACCAGCCGAGCGGGCAGCGACACCGGCTCGTCGGTCGGCGTCGGCGCGCCGACCGTCGTCGCCATTGCGCGGGGCCGCGGCTCCAGCGCGTCGAACGCGTCTCGTTCGGCAAACCCACCGGGTGGTTGATCCGGGTCCGCCGCGTCGATCGGCAGGGCCCAGCTGATCTGCCAGTGAGCTCGCTGCCGCTCCTCGATCGGCCGGCCGGCGAGCAGCTCCGGCGGGATCCGGCCGGACAGCTCTGCGGTGCGGAAGCGTTGCACCGCTTCACCATCGGCGATGACGGTCAACCCGTCGGGCTCGACCCAGCGCCGCAACACCCGCCGGTTCAGGTCGATGCAGGCCAGGTCCGGAAGGGCCCAGAACAGGTCTTGTGCCGTCCCGGGGTCCGCCAGCAACCGCTCGACGTCGGGCACGGCGGCGGCCAGCAGGGGCAGCCTGACCTCGGTGGTGAACCCGGCGGGCGGCGGTTCTTCGGCCGGATCGGTCGGCCATGGCAGCCGCAGCACCGGCACCAGCCCTTGCCGCGCCGTCACCTCGCGATCAAGGTCCGGCCGGCCGAGGGCGGTGATCGCGACCTGCGTCCGGGTCCGGTCGAACAGCACGCCGCCGTCCGTACTGACCATCCTCGGGGCATCGGACCAGGACAGCACGGCAGTGAATCCGACGCCGAAATGCCCGACGGCAGCGAGGCTGTCGCGTTTGGCCGAGGCGCGCAATGAGGACAACGCCGCCACACCGGCCGGGGTGAGCGGCGACCCGGTGTTCGCGATACGTAACTCGTTGCGGTGCAGGCGAACTCGGAGCTGGGCGGGGACACCTGCCTCGCGGGCGGCGTCGGCAGCGTTCGCCGCCAGCTCCACCAGCACCCGGCCCGTGTACCCGCCGACGAACAACGCCTCCTCGGCGTTGGCGTCCTCGCGGAAACGAGCGGGGGACGCGGCCCACGCATCCATCACCACCGCACGCAGGGCCGCGGTGCCGAACGGGTCGGACGACGCGTCGGACGGGTGGTCAGCGCGGAGGTCGTCACGGTCGCCGGCGGAGTGGCGGTTCGTCACGGTCGGCCCGTTCGTGGTCGGGTCGTCAAGCCGCCCATGATCATCGGTGAACCGGCCGTCAGTAGTCGGCAGCCGACCGCTCGCCGTCCGGGGTCGGTAGCTCGGCCCAATCGACGTCGACCTCGACCCCGTCGGCGTCCGCCAGGAGCGTCGGTTCGTCCGCCGCCGACGTCCCGACCGCGATCTCGAGCTGGCCCTGACCCTGACCCTGGCCCTGGCCCGAGTCCGGTGTGGCGATCTGCCCCTGGCGGAGATGGACCTCGAGGACGAGTTCGTCAACGGCTGAGGGCACGAACGCCGAAATCGACGGGGCATCGATCCGGGCCTCCGAGTGCGCGCCGCAGCCGAACGCCGCGTCGACCACCCTCCCGTCGGCCGGGGAGAACTCGTTGGCGCAGACGCCGAGCGCGGTGCCGAGCGCGCCGGCCAGCGGAACGTAGAACCCGCAGGTGTTGCACTGCCCTGGCGCCAACTGGGCGGTGGTGTCCTCCGGTCCGAACGGCCCGTCGTGCCAGCGTTGCGCGGCGTCGTCGCGCCCTTCCCTGCTGAGCACCCGCACCCGGCCGATGCCCAGCTCGTGCTCGAGATCCTCGACCGCCGGGTCTTCCGACTCGAGGTAACCCGGCACCAACCGGATGTCGTCGGGTGCGGTCGGCAGCAGCCCACCGGCACCCAGATCGCCGGCGCGGATCCGCCGGTCCCACGGCACCCAGGGTGGCGCCAACAGCGCGCCGGGCCCGGGCAGCAGCACCACCTCACTGATGGTCGGGTGTCCGGGCTCGACGAGCGCCATGGTCACCGACCAGCGCCAGCCCAGGTACCCGCGGTCGAGTGCGTCGAACTCGGCCGTCACCGCGACCTCATCCTCCGCGAAGGCGCCCTGGTACTCGCCGACCAGATCACCCCGTCCGGCCTCGACGACCGCCGCCCCGCGGGCGACGACGATCACCTCGTCGGTGAGGTCGAATGCCATCCGTGGGCGATCCGCTCCGCCGGTATGTTCGGCCGCCGCCTCGCGCGTCAGCACATCGGAGGTCGCCTCATCTGTGGCCATATCTACGGCGATCGGGGGACGGTCCTGATCGGGCCCTGGGACATTCGCGGCAGCATCGACACTCACAAGGGTCATGATGCCTCACCCGGAGTGACCCGGACGGCGCGCCGCTGCCGGAAAGCAGTGGTCATCGGCTGGATGCGTTGGGGCAGGATGGGTCTGTGCACCCTTCGGACCGCGACATCGACCCCGAAGCGGGCGGTGACGGCTGGTCGCCTCCGCAGGCCGGGGATGATCGGGGTCGCTGGGTGCCTGGGACGACGCCGGCTCAGGCGGGCAGGTGGGTGTGGTTGCCGCAGCACGAATCCGCACCGGACGTGGGTAGCGACCAGTCCGGCCCCGACCAGTCCGGCCCCGACGAGGTCGGCGCAGGATGGTGGCCCGACGAGCAACCGACGGCTCAGCTGCCCCCGCCGGACACCGGGTGGTACGAAACACAGGCGCCGCCCGCGACACCGGGCCCGCGGTACGGCCAGAGCACCGGCCGGTCCGCCGCCGGCGGCCGGGGTGCGCCGGGACCGCCGGCGGGATCCGACCCATCCGTCCCGCCCGACCCATCCCGCCCGCCCGGCCCATCCGGCCCGCCCACCCACCCCCAACAGCCCTACCCCGACGAGACCAGCACCGAGCAGTACCCGCGCCCGCACTGGCCCGGCGAGGGATACCCGCCGGCCGGCGGTGACGCGCCGACCGAGGCCTCCCCGCGCGGACCCTCGGCACGCCGGTCGCAGGCTCAGCCCGCGCCCGGCTTCCGGCCCGCTCCCCGCGGCGGCCACCTGCCGCCCTACAGCGAGCCGCTGGCCGGGCCACCGCATGGAGCGCGACCATCGAGGGCCCCAGGTGGCTCCGCGGCAACAGCGGGCCCCGGTTCAGCGGCTCAGCCGCCCCGCACCGACGCCGCCGGGTCGGGCCCGGCGGCCGCGGCGCCCGGCCCGGTACCCGCAGGCACCACCAACCCAACGAAGGGCCCTACCGGCCCGGGTCGCACCGGTCCGCGGAAGCTGACGGTCACCAGGGTGGCCGCCTTCCGCAGCCGGGAACTGACCACCCGCGGGGTGCAGATCTTCCGTCAGGCCGCTGCCGCCGACGGCGCCGACCGGTCCGGGCTGACCAGCCTGACGTACGCCGTGATGGGCAACTACGCGGTCGACGCCGCGCTCGCCGTGGCGCTGGCCAACACTTTGTTCTTCGCGGCCGCCACCGCCGAGTCGACCGGCAAGGTGCTGCTCTACCTGCTGATCACCGTCGCGCCGTTCGCCGTCATCGCGCCGCTGATCGGCCCGGCGCTGGACAAGCTCCAGCACGGCCGGCGAATCGCGCTGGCCGCGTCCAGTTTTGCCCGCGCCCTGCTGGCGATCGTGATGGCGCTGAACTTCGACTCGTGGGTGCTCTATCCCTGCGCACTGGGCATGCTGGTGCTGTCGAAGTCGTTCAGCGTGCTGAAGGCGGCGATCACACCTCGGGTGCTCCCGCCGGACATCACCCTGGTCAAGACCAACTCGCGGCTGACGGTGTTCGGCCTGATCGCCGGTGGCGTCGCCGGGGCGGTCGCCGCCGGGCTGTCCTGGGCGTTCGGCTCGACCGGAGCGTTGATCTTCACCGCCCTGCTGAGCATCGCCGGCGGCTGGCTCTGCCTGCGCATTCCGGCCTGGGTGGAGTCGACGGCGGGCGAGATTCCCGTCGACGGTGTGGGCCCCAAGGCCAACCGTGCGTTCCCACTGTCCGTCACCACCACGCTCTGGGCGAACGGCACCATCAGGGTGGAGACCGGCTTCCTCGCGCTGTTCATCGCCTTCGTGATCAAGAGCGAGTACAGCGAGGCCAGCGGGTTCACCCAGCTGCTGCTGCTGGGGGTGGTCGGCGCGGCGGCCGGGATCGGCGGGTTCGTCGGCAACGGTCTCGGCGCCCGGTTGCCGCTGTCCAAGCCGGAGACCGTCTCGATCCTTTCGCTGGCCGCCACCGCGGTGTCCACCTTGATCGCGGTCCTCGCGCCCGGTCTGGCGACGGCCGCGCTGGTCGGCCTGGTGGGCTCCACGGCGTCGTCGCTGGCCAAGGTCTGCCTCGACTCGGTGATCCAGCACGAACTGCCCGAGGCAAGCCGGGCGTCGGCCTTCGGCCTGTCCGAGACGGTGCTACAGCTCTCCTGGGTGTTCGGCGGCGTCGTGGGCCTGCTCATCGGCGGGGTGTGGTCGTTCGGGCACGACCGGGTCTACGTGATCGGGTTCTCGGTGATCACGGTGCTGCTGGTCATCGGCCTGGTGCAGAGCGCGCTGGTGCGCCGCGGCCGATCACTGTTTCCCTGGCTGGACTACTCCCGGCTGACCCGCCGGCTGCGCCGCACTCCTCAGCAGGACGCCTCCGATTCCCGGAAGAAGGGTTCCAGCACAACGGATCCCACCGCGACGACCACCGCTTGGACGGCCGGTACACCGCGACCCCCGGGGTCGAGCTGGCCGGCCGGAACACCGGGCAGTCCGCCCGGTCCGAACCAGGCGTGGACCTACGTCCCGGGCTCACCACCCCAGCCCTCGCCGCCGACCTCGCGCATGCCCACCGCTGGACCAACCGCTGGTCTGCCGACCCCTGCTCCGCCGACCGTTCCCGGGTACGGCGCGTCGCAAAGCAATCCCGGCACCGCGCCGAACACGACCGGCAGCAACCCGCCAGCCGGCGCACCGCCCGCCGGCCCGGCGCCGCCCCACCGCCCGGTGCGTGACGCGGGTACCCGCCGGCCGAAGGAGCAACGATGATCCCGGCTCGTGGGGTCGCTGGACGGCCCGGTCCGCAGGCGGATCGGAAGCCGGCTGACCAAGCCCGCCGGGACCGACAGCGCCGGGTCAGGGCCGCGGCCCGACGTTGGCGCTGGGTCGCGGCGGTACTGGCGGCAGGTGTGGTGCTGGCCGGTTGTGACGCGCCCCGACCGGACGTCACCTTCTTCGGCAATCACACCGCCATACAGACCGCCCCCACCCACTGGTGCGACGTCGACGAGGCTGCCTCCACCGTGTCGTGCACGGAGACCGGAATCGCGGACGTGCCGCGGCTGTCGCTGAAGCCCGGGCAGCAGGTGCAGATCAACGTCCCGGAAGCGGTCGGTTCGACGCCGTGGGCCATCTATTTCCGGTACCTGGACGCGAAGGGCGAACTGGCCGACGGGCGCAGCGAGGTGTTCTCCGACGGGCGACTGGCCTACACCCTGCAGACCCTGGCACCGGAAGACCAGCTCACCTACGTCGAGGTGCAGAGCGCATTCGTGCTGGTACCGGGCGAGCAGGGTGGCGTCGACTTCGCCGCCACCCGCGCCTGGCTGCTGCTCATCGACCCGCTGCCGGCACCGGGCACGAACGAGCAATAGTCCACGGGCCGGCCGGGTCCACTCGCTTGGTCGTCGCAGGGCGCCTCGGCGCTCGTCACGGTCTCAGGCCTCCAGTTCGGATGCCACCGCCCGCAGCACCTGAGCCATCCGCGCGCCGATGGCACGGTCCGGGTACCGCCCCCTGCGCAGGTCCGGCAGCGCCTTGGACTCCAGCAGCTTGATCATGTCGTCGACCAGGCCGTGCAGTTCCTCCGCCGGTCGGCGGGTTGCCGCCACCATCGACGGCGGCGCGTCGAGCAACGTCACCTGCAACGCCTGCGGTCCACGCCGCCCGTCGGCCACGCCGAACTCGACCTTCTGACCGGGTTTGAGGGTTGCCACTCCGGACGGCAGCGCGGACGTCCGGACATGGACGTCCTCGCCCCCGTCCTGGGCGATGAAACCGAATCCCTTGTCCGCGTCGAACCACTTGACCTTGCCGCTGGGCACCGAAGTCACCTATCTCGATCCATCTTGATCTGTTTCGATCTGTGGGGCGGCGCGCGCCGCCGAGTGCCTCCGTTGCGGGTGCACCGGACGACCAGCCTACTGGGGCGGCCGCACTGCTCCGTGCCATCGGAACAACCACGGGAAAGCGGCCGTGTACCTGTGACGGAACGACTGGTAGGAGCCACTGGTCGGAGCCACTGGTCGGAGCCACTGGTCGGAGCCGCCCTCGCCCCGCACTTCACGGCCCCCCAGGTGTTGGCCGCCCGGCGGATCCGGTCCGGCGGCATGGACTCTCGGCACTATCCTGGGGACGTGCCCGAACTGTCCGGTCCCGCGTCGATCCCGGCTGAACCGATTCCCTCCACACCGGCTGGCGATCCGCCGCGCCCGCGCACCAAGGGGCCGGCGCCGTGGGCGTTCGCTCCGCGCGCGTCGGTGCCGGTGCGGATCGGGATGGCCCTGTTCGCGATCGGCGTGCTGGCCATCGTGGTGATCATGGTCATGTTCGCGTCCGGATCGCACGACCTGCCGCTCTGGCTCAACCTCACCGCCATGCTCGCCCCACTCGGCTTCGCTGTCGGGCTGGCCGGCGTCGCGGTCGATGCCCGTCGGTCCGCGCGTGCGCTCGCCCGCGCCACGGCAGACCAGGCGTCCGACCCCGGTTCGCAGCCGTGACCGCTGCACAGCCCTCCGGTGTTGTCCAGGTCGCCCAGCATGCCGACGATCTGGACCGGGCCACCGAGTTCTACACGCAGACCCTCGGGCTGCCGCTGATCGCCCGGTTCGGCCCGCTGGTGTTTGTCGACCTCGGCGGCACCCGGCTGCTGCTCGAACAAGCGGCCCCGACCGCGATGATCTACCTCCGGGTCGCTGACCTGCAAGAACGGATCGGCCAGTTGCGTGATGCCGGAGTGGACGTCGTCGCCGAGCCGCACGTCATCTTCACCGACACCGAGGGCGTCTTCGGGCCGGCCGGGCGAGCCGAATCGCAGGCCTTCGTCCGGGACAGCGAGGGCAACCTGCTCGGACTCGTCGCGCACCAGGACGCCGCCGCGGGCTGAGCCCCGACATCCCTGCCGCCACCCGTCGCCGAACCGTCCCGTCAGTGCACCGTTGCCAGCAGGTAGGACTCCAGCCAGCCCGGGAAGTGCGTGAGGTCGGCCAGCACAACGTCGGCGCCGGCGGCCAGCAGGTCCTCGGCGCTGATCGGACCGGTGGCCACCCCGACCGCGAAAGCGTCGGCCGCCCTGGCGCCGGTGATGTCGCCGAGATGATCACCGACGAAGACCTCGGCGCCCAACTCCTGCAGCGCAATGGCCTTGGCCGCGCTCCACAGATCCCCGACCACGGCAGAGACCTCGATGCCCAGGTAGTCAAGGTGCGCCTGGGCGTTCGGACCGAACTTGGTGGTCACCACCACCGCGCGGCCGCCGCGGTCGGTCACCGCGCGCACCGCCTCGACCGCACCCGGCATCGCGATGGTCCGGGGAATCGTCAGTTCCGGAGTCAGCGCCCGGTAGCGATCGACGAGCCCGGCGATGGTGGCCTCATCCAGCCCGTACCGCTCGAACTCCTGCCGCAACGGCGGACCGAGCCTGGTCACGAACGCCCTGCCATCCAGCGGAATGCCGGTCTCGGCGGCGAGCACGTCGAAGACCTCGACGATCCCGGCACGCGGGTCGATCAAGGTCATGTCGAGGTCGAAGCCGACGGTGAAGCTCACCCGTGGAGCGTAAGGCGCGGCGCCGGCATGACCGCCTGCCCGAGGCGTGCTGAGGCCGGACGGTGATCGAGATGTTACCCGTTGTGTGACACCCATCACCGGACTGCGCCGACCCGGCGTCTCCGGTGGTCTGGCGAATCGGCAGCGCACCCGAACGTGCGCATCTGCCTCAAGCCGAATGCGCACATTCCATGTCCGTGAGCCTTCTACCATGAGACGATGCCCTCCGCGCGATCCACCACACCCCCGCTCCGCGGGCTGCGGTGGGTGTCGGCCGGGCTGTTGCTGGCCTTCCTGGTCGTTGTCGCCGTCATCACGTTCACCCCTGGCCCGCCCGACCCCGACGGGCAGCGTGATCTCGTCGCCCTTCTCGCCCGCGCGCACGCCCAGGGCCTGCCGCTGTGGGTCACCTTCGGCAAGCTCGAGTTCAGCGCGAACGTGCTGATGTTCGTGCCGATCGGCCTCTTCGGGGCGCTGGCATTGCCCCGCGCGCGCTGGCTCGTTGTCCCGGCGGCGGTCGCGCTGTCGGCGGTGATCGAAGCCGTGCAGGCTGTCGACCTGCCCGCCCGGGTGAGCACACCCCGCGACGTCATCGCCAACGGAGTCGGCGCGTTCATCGGCTACCTGGTGGCGAAGGTCGTGCTGGCCGAGGTACACCGACGCATCTGGCTGCGGTCGTTCCCGCGGGCTCGGCCCGCCGCGGAACGTCAGCGGACGCCGCAGCACGCGGCCAGCAGCTGAGGAAGTTGTCGGGCGGCGGGCGCGCGGGCACTTGTCTCGGCCGCGTTGGCGCACCGCCCGTACCATTCGAGGCGATGAGCGCGTGCTGCGGGACCGAACAGGAGTGACGAGTCAGAGTGTTGACCCGTCGGTGGCTCCGTTGCGTGCGCTGCTCGCCACGGTCGGGCTGATTGCGTCCGACCTGGACCTGAGCACCACCCTGCAGCGCATCGTGGATGCCGCCGCGGAGCTGTCCGGCGCGAGGTACGCCGCGCTCGGCGTGCTCGACGAGGGCGTCCCGGTCCGGCGGGTACGCGAGTTCGTCACGCACGGCATCAGCGCCGACGAAAGGCTCAGGATCGGTGCCCCACCCACCGGCCACGGCATCCTCGGGGTACTCATCGACGACCCCCGCCCACTACGGGTGGCCAACCTCGCAGATCACCCGCTGTCCTACGGATTCCCCGCCAACCACCCGGCGATGACGACCTTTCTCGGCGCGCCCATCCGCATCGGCAACCGCGTGTTCGGCAACCTCTACCTCACCGAGCGGATCGGCGGCGGGCCGTTCACCGAGCAGGACACCGAACTGGTGGTGGCCCTGGCGGCCGCCGCCGGAGTCATCATCGAGAACGCCCGGCTGTACGAGCGGATGTCCCGGCACCGGCAGTGGCTGGAGGCGGCCGCGTCGGTCAGCGCGACCCTGCTGGGAACCGAACCACGCGGCCGGCCCGCGGACGTCATCGCCGAACACGCATTGGCGGCCGGCAACGCGGATGGTGCGACCCTGTACCTGTGCCCACCCGGCAGTTCCGAGCTCAGGGTCGCGGGATCGGCAGGGGTCGCCAACTCCCCGCTGAACGAGAACCCGATGACGGGGATCGGATCCGACGGGAACGGCGAGACCGGCGCCGCCGCGTTCGGCCTGAGCACCCCGGAGGCGGTGCTGGCCACCGGGGTCAGCGTGTCGCCCGGACCAGGTGAGGATCTGCTGGTCAAGGTGGGCAACAGCACGCGGGTGGCGGGTGTGCTGTGGCTGCGCTGGTCACCGGATCATCTCGACCGGGTACACGACAGCACCGTCGGTTCCGCTGAGGCGTTCGCCGCCCAGGTGTCATTGGTGCTGGAGGTCGCCGAATCACAGGAGGACCGGGCCCGGCTCGCCGTGTTCGAGGACCGCGACCGGATCGGCCGGGACCTGCACGACCTGGTGATCCAGCGGTTGTTCGCGGTGGGGCTCACCCTGGAGAACACCTCGAGGCTGGCCGGCGAGGGGCGGGTGGCCGATCGGATCAGCGCAGCGGTGGATCAGCTGGACGTCACCATCAAGGACATCCGCCGGACGATCTTCGAGCTGGGGAACCCGCGCAGGGCCGCGGATCTGCGGGACGAGATCACCGAGACGGTCGTGGCGGTAGTGCCCTCGCTCGGCTTCAAGCCGCAAGTTCGGACGATGGGCGCGGTGCACAGCGGGGTGTCCGACGAGGTGCGGGCGCACCTATTGGCAGTGCTGCATGAGGCGCTGTCGAATGTGGCCCGGCATGCGCTGGCCACGTCGGTGACGGTGGTGCTCGAGGTCAGCGATCAGGTGGTGCTGACGGTCGCCGACGACGGCCGCGGGCTGCGCGGCGCCCCGGCCGGCAACGGCCTGCGCAACATGCATGAGCGAGCCGAGAAGCTCGGCGGGAGCTGCGAACTGGGCCCGGCCGGGGACACCGGAACCCGGGTGGTGTGGCAGGTGCCCGCGCGCTGACCGGCGTGATCGCGTTCGTGGCCCTTGTGCCCAGGTGCCTACTCGGGCAGGTCGGGCATGTGCCGGGCGGCGAACAGCGCCGCCTGAGTGCGCCGCTGCAGTCCCAGCTTGGCCAGCAGGCTGGACACGTAGTTCTTCACGGTCTTCTCGGCCAGGAACATGGATTCGGCGATCTGCCGATTCGTCATCCCCTCGCCGATCAGCGAGAGCACGCGCCGTTCCTGGTCGGTGAGCTGGGCGAGAGCCGGATCCAGTTCCGGTCCGCGCCTGACTCGTTCGAGCACCCGCGCGGTCACCGCCGGGTCGAGTAGCGACTGACCGGCCGCCACCCTCCGCACTGAGTCGATGAGGTCCGAACCGCGGATCTGTTTGAGCACGTACCCTGCGGCGCCGGCCATGATCGCCGCGAACAACGCCTCGTCATCGTCGAACGAGGTCAGGATCAGCGCGGCGATATTGGGGTCGCGGGACCGGATCTCCCGGCAGACATCGATGCCCGAGCCGTCCGGCAATCTGCCGTCCAGTACCGCGACCTGGGGCTGCAAGGCCAGGATCTGGGCCTGCGCATGGGCAACCGACCCGGACTCGCCGACGACCTCGATGTCGCCCTCGCTCTCGAGCAGGTCCTTCAGCCCGAGCCGGACGATCTCATGATCGTCCAGGAGGTACACGGTGATCTTCTCGGTCGGTGCTTGCACCATCGGAGTACTCACCTTTCCCATCGTCGTCGCCGCGGTAGCGCCGGGTCCTACGTCCCTTCCTGAGTCCTGCGCGTCCGTCCAACCGAGACCGGTGGTACCGTTCGCCGGCCGCAGTTCCGTGGACCCCCCGGTCCACAGCATCTCGCTGTTGATCATGACCCTCCCCCTACTGATTCCCTCCGGCTGTGGCCGGTCATGGATGGTTTGCCATGACCAGCACGGCTTTCGCAGGACTTCCTGAGTCGGCACTGTCGGCGGCTTTCACTCGGTCAATCTGTTGATCGGACGGTCGTGAGCATTCTGATCAACGGCTGAATCAACTTTCGGGATCGAACTTCGGGATCGAACTTCGGGATCGAACTTCGGGATCAACGCAGCCAGGTGTTGTGCCCGGTCACCTTTGCCCACCAGTTGCCAAGGCCGTACACCCGGCCGGCGCCGATCAACGCCAGCACGATGATGACCAGCGCGTAGATCAGGTGGTCGTCGAGGAACGGGTTGGCCGACCGGGTTGCCTCACCCGCGGAGTCGAACTGAGCCATCGGCCATTCAGCACTCCACATCAACACCAGCAGCAGCGGGCCGGCGAACATGGTGATCTTCATGGCGACGCCGAGGATCAGTGCGGTGCCGATCGCGAACAGACCCAGCATGAACAGCGTGTTGGCCCACCAGGTGCCGGCGATCGAGTTGAAGAAGGACTCGAACGGACCGACCTTGACGCCGGACATTAAACCCTTGGTCGGCGAACCGCCGTCGATCCAGCCCTTGTCGGCCGCTGTCGCGTAGCCGAGCCCGAAAAACTTGTCCAGGAACGCCCACAGGAAGATGAAGCCCAGCGCGACTCTCAGCAGGGCGATCGCCACCTTAGCCGCGGGACTGAACCTCGGTGTGTCTGGCACCTGTGCGTTCTTTGCGGCGACAGAGCCTGCGGTGGACGCGCTCGATGCATGATCCGCGTCCGGCCCGGGACGGTCGATGATGGGGGTGGCCATGTCGACTCCTTGGTTGAACGTGACGGAACTTCCGACCGCCTCATCGTCATCCGCGACAGGTCATCACCACACGGGCCAAAGGTCCCCACTCGCCGGGTACGACCGCACTACATGGTCGGGCGATGAATTGGCCCGATGACGATGAGGTTCGGTGTCTTCGTCCCGCAGGGCTGGCGCATGGACCTGGTCGGCATCGATCCGGCCGTGCACTGGACAACGATGTTCGGGCTTGCCCAGCGAGCCGATTCGGGTCCATGGGAATCCATCTGGGTCTACGACCACTTCCCCACCACCCCGACACCGATCCACGAAGCGACACATGAGGCATGGACGTTGACGGCGGCGTTGGCGGCGAGGACCACACGGGTGCGGCTCGGTCAGATGTGCACCTGCAACCAGTGGTGGGCCTACGGGTGCGGTTTCCGGCGGCATTCCGCTGTGGATCGCCGCCGCCGGCGAGAAGGTCACCTGCGAAGATCGCGGCAAAGTACGCGCCGTACACCAACTTCGACGGAACCCTCGACGGATTCCGCCGGAATTCCGCCGGAATTCCGCCGGAAGTCAGCGGTGCTGGCCGAGCATTGCCGTTCCGTGGGAACGGATTTCGGCGCGATCACCAGGTCCGCGACCTGCAACGTCGCCATCGGGGCGACCGAAAAAGAAGTGCAGGAGCGGCTTTCCTGGATCCGCGAGCACCTGACGGCATCGATCGGCGCGGACCCTGCCGAGCGGCAATTGTCTGGATTCGGGAATTTGCCGGGGGTCGGCACACCGGAGCAGATCGTCGAAAAGCTGTCGGCGCTCAAGGCGGCCGGACTGTCCTGCGCCATCACCTATTTCCCGGAGGCGGCCTACGACACGTCCGGCATCGAATTGTTCGAGAAGGAGGTCATCCCGGCGTTGCAGTGACGCCGGGAATTCGCCGCAACCGCTCAGCACGGCTCAGGGAGGGTCGGGCGGCGCGGCGGATCGGGTGACTCATCGATTCAGCAGCGGAATGACGGCGACCAGCGCGCCGAGCACCGCCAGCGTCAGCACCGGAACCGCGACGGCGAGCAGCAGGATCCACGGGTTCGGCTCCTCGTGCCGCGGTCGCCGGGCGGTCGGCAGGAACGCCACGGCCAGCACGGCGAGCGTCACCCCGACGCCGGCCGCCAGGGCGCCCAACGCCAGCACACCGTGACGAACGAGCGCGACGAAGAGCAGGAAGTAGCCGATCACCACACCGAGCCCGGTCCGTTGCCAGGCCAGTGCGGTGCGTTCGCGGGCCGCGCCGTACACCTCGACCGTTTCGGCCGTCGGTCGGTCGCCGGTCATCGCGGCATCTGGGTCAGCGCGTATACGGCGACGCCGACGGCCGCGATGACTACCAGCGAGACGAGCCAGCCGAGCGCTCTGGGCGCGGGCAAGGGATCTCCCCTGCGCAGCGCCCGCTCGACGCTGCGCCAGGACACCAGCGCAATCACCGCGATGGTGCCGCCGAACAGGCAGGCCAACAGCGCGACGACGTCCAGGAAGGCGGGCAGACCGGTGAGCGCGGCGACCGAGGTGAGCGCGATCCCGCCGGCGATCAGGGCAAGGCCGGTGCGCACCCAGGCCAGCGCGGTGCGCTCGTTGGCCAGCGAGAACCGCGGATCGGGCTCGCTGCCCACTGCGTACACGCTCCGCGGGCGGCGGCGATCGGCGCCGTTTGCGCTTCCATCAGCGCCGTCCACCGGAGCTCGATCAGCCGGGGCGGGCCGGTCCCGATCGCCGTCAGTCACTGGTAGTCAGGGGCGCAGGAACCGCTTGGCGGCCCTGTTTCCCCATCCCCCTTTCAATCCGTACGTGCGGTTTTCCCGCATACGGCTTACCGACGGTCTTCTGGACATGGTTACGCCGCCTTCGGGTAAGAAATGGT
>JBBQGJ010000130.1:0-16195 GCA_038322925.1 Mycobacteriales bacterium | reverse complement strand
GTGCCTATCGTGCAGATATAGAGTCTCATGAGACCCTGGCGCGGTTGATCATTTGATGCGGCGAGTCACGAGGATTCAGAAGGAATCTCGGTCAGGACAGGGCTACCTCAGCCACGAAAACTGCGAAAGTCCACGAGAAGTGACCGACGAGAAACCCCACCGCGTACGTCGGCAGCAGCGCCTTGAGAATCTGCGGATCCCCGGCGATGCCGTTCACCCCGCAGGCGGCGATCGCAACGAACCAGACGATCATCACCGGACCGAACAGGCTGCCGACCTTGGCCGAGCCGATCCGCTGGGAGGCGAACAGGATGACGATGATCACCGCGGTGATCGGCACGATCAGGTCCTCCAGGGACGGCTGGACCACTTTGAGCCCTTCGACGGCGGACAGCACCGAGATCGCCGGGGTGATCATGCTGTCGCCGAAGAACAGTGACGCGCCGAAGATCCCCAGCGCGGCCAGCGCGAGTTTGGTCCGCCGCCCGCCGCGCACGCCGCGGCGTCGGATCAGCGTGATCAGCGCCAGGATGCCGCCCTCGCCGTCGTTGTCGGCGCGCATCACCAGCAGCACGTACTTGATCGTCACGATGATCGTCACGGACCAGAAGATCAATGAGATCACGCCGTACACGCTGTCCTCGGTGGCAGGAACGGGATGCGGGTCGTCGGGATTGAAGATGGTCTGCACGGTGTAGATCGGGCTTGTCCCGATGTCACCGAACACCACCCCCAACGCCCCGACCAGTAGCGCCATCTGCGCGGGCGACCGGGTGGGTGCCACGGTGGTATCGGTTGCCATCCCCATCCCACCCCCACTTCCTACCTCGACCGTCGAAGGGCAACTATTGGCGACCGTGACCTCTGTGTCGACCCGCGGTGCGACTTTCGGTCGAGTCTGGGGTCATTGGGGTCGTTTCTCGGCGAATCTTGACGTTTTCTTAACGCCCGGAATGGACCTTCGACCTCCCGAAGGCAGGTGTTCGAAGATCAGACTGGTGCCGTGTTCGACGGGGTGAAACGGGTGTTCGTGGGTCGGCCGCTGCACAGCGACCGGATGGAGGGCACGCTGCTGCCCAAACGGGTGGCGTTGGCGGTGTTCTGCTCCGACCCGATCTCCTCGGTGGCCTACGCAACGGAGCAGATCCTGCTGGTGCTGGCAGCGGGTGGGCTGGTGGCGTTGGCCACCACGCCATGGGTGGCGCTGGCGGTGATCCTGTTGCTGGTCACCGTTGTCGCCTCCTACCGGCAGACCTGCTACGCCTACCCGAACGGCGGCGGCGCATACGTGGTGAGCCGGGAGAACCTCGGCGAGTCCGCCTCGCTCGCGGCGGCGGCGGCGTTGTTGGTGGACTATGTCATGACCGTGGCGGTATCCGTGACCTCCGGGGTGGTCGCGGTGACGTCGGCGATCCCGGCGTTGTCCCCGCACGCGGTGATCATCGCGGTCGGCTTGATCCTGGTGCTCACCGTTGCCAACCTGCGCGGCACCCGGGAGTCGGGGCGGGTGTTCGCCGTCCCGACATACGCATTCGTCGGGCTGACCGTGCTGATGTTCGCCTGGGCCGGGGTCGAGGCGGTGACCGGCGGGCTGCCGGAGGCGGTGACCGCGGCCAATCCGTTGCCGGACCCGGGCGAACTGTCGAGCCTGGCCCTGCTGGTGCTGGTGGTCCGCGCCTTCGCCTCCGGCTGCACCGCGCTGACCGGGGTGGAGGCGATCAGCAACGGGGTGCCGTCCTTCGAACGGCCCAAGGCCCGCAACGCCGCGATGACATTGGCGATGATGGGCGGGATTGCCGTGGTGCTGTTCGGCGGGATCACGGTGCTGGCCGTCGCGCTGCATGCGCAGGCCCTTCCGGACGGGAATCCGTCGGTGATCTCGCAGATCGCGGCGGCGGTGTTCGGCGGATCCTCGGTGGTCTTCTACCTGTTCCAGGCCGCGACCGCGGCCATCCTGATCCTGGCGGCCAACACCGCGTTCAACGGCTTTCCCGGTCTGGCATCCATCCTGGCCCGGGATTCCTACCTCCCCCGGCAGCTGCACAACCGCGGCGATCGGCTGGTGTTCTCCAACGGCGTCGTGCTGCTGGCCGGCGCCGCCGCGGCGTTGATCATCGGGTTCGACGCCAACATCGACCGGCTCATCCAGCTGTACATCGTAGGCGTGTTCACCAGCTTCACGCTGTCCCAGTTCGGCATGGTCAAGCATTGGCAGACCCTGCTCCGTCGGCACCCGGACGGCGCACCGGACACGGTCACGCAGGCCGGCGGGATCGGCGGCGGTCCCCGCCGGTCGATGCGCCGCTCCCAGGCCATCAACGCGGTCGGCGCGGTGTTCACCGCCGTCGTGCTGGTGGTGGTGTTCGCCACCAAGGTCACCCACGGCGCCTGGATCGCGGTCGCGGCGATGATCGTGCTGTTCATCGCGATGAGATCGATCAACCGCTACTACACCCGCGTCACCATCGAGGTGGCCGCCGACGACGAGGAACTACAGACCCTACCCAGCCGGGTGCACGCGCTCGTGCTGGTGTCCCGGCTGCACCGCCCGGCGATGCAGGCGCTGGCGCTGGCCCGGGGCATGCGGCCGGACGTCATCTCCGCGGTCACCCTCGCCGTGGACGCCGACGAAACCCGGCTGCTGCGGCAGGAGTGGGAAAGCCGCAGCATCCCGGTGCAGCTGACGATGCTCGAGGCCCCGTACCGGGACCCGATCCGGCCACTCATCTCCTACGTCAAGGACCTGCGCCGGGCGAACCCGCGGACGGTGATCATGGTGTTCATCCCCGAGTACGTCGTCACGCACTGGTGGCAGCAGCTCCTGCACAACCAGAGCGCGCTGCGGTTCAAGGCACGGCTGCTGTTCACCCCCGGCGTCGTCGTGGTCAGCGTCCCTTACCACCTGGGCGTCGCCGAGGACAGCTGGCTGGGCCGCCGGCACCGGGAACCCGAATCCGACCCCCTGTGACAGGGCCCGTTCACCAGGGCCCGTGTGGAAGGCCCTGGTGGGCGTGGCCGATGACACGGCCACCGGATCCGCTGGGACCACAAGAGCTGGCGGGCGTACGAGACGGACCCGGCCGTCAAGAGTCCGTCAATGTTCTTGCTCCCGGCGTCAGGATTTCGTCAGGATCCGCTCTGCGCTGTTCGTCGGCTTCTAGCGTCAGATTCGTTCTGGCAGACCAGGACGTTCGAGAACATGTGGAGGACCGATGACGGTCGTCGCGGGGATCATTGCCCTGCTGCTGTTGGGCTACCTGATTGTGGCCTTGTTGAATCCGGAGCGGTTCTGATGAGCCCGGCGTTGGCGGCGGGGTTGCAGATCGCCCTGGTGGTGGCCGCGCTGGCCCTGGTGCATGTGCCGCTGGGCGACTACATCGCCCGGCTGCTGACCTCGCAGAAGAACAACCGGGTGGAGTCCGGGTTGTACCGGACGTTGCGGATCGAGCCGTCGGCGGACCAACGGTGGACGACCTACCTGCTGTCGGTGGTGGCGTTCAGCGTGGTGTCCATCGCGCTGCTCTGGGGTCTGCTCAGCATCCAGTCGGTGCTGGGATTCGCCAACGACACCCCGAACATGCCTGCTGCGCAGGGGTTCAACACCGCGGTCAGCTTCGTCACCAACACCAACTGGCAGTCCTACTCCGGCGAATCAGCGCTGGGCTACACGGTGCAGGCCATCGGGCTGACCGTGCAGAACTTCCTGTCCGCGGCCGTCGGCATCGCCGTGGTCGCCGCGTTGATCCGCGGTTTGACGCGCCGGCACACGGATCGGCTGGGGAATTTCTGGGTCGACCTGACCCGGCTGACGCTGCGGCTGCTGCTGCCGCTGTCGTTCCTGGCCGCGCTGGTGCTGGTGATCTCGGGGGTGATCCAGAACCTGAACCCGCCAACGGATGTCGCCACCCTGGCCGGCAACACCCAGACCCTGCCGGGTGGCCTGGTCGCCTCCCAGGAGGCGATCAAGGAGCTGGGCACGAACGGCGGCGGTTATCTCAACGCGAACTCCGCGCACCCGTTCGAGAACCCCTCGGCGTTCACCAACCTGTTCGAGATCTTCCTGCTGCTGGTGATCCCTTTCTCGCTGCCCCGCACGTTCGGCCGGATGGTCGGCAACGCCAAACAGGGCTACGCGATCCTGGCCGCGATGGTGGTGCTGTGGACCGGGGCGCTGATCTCGGCCATCGCGATCGAGAACGCCCACCCCGGCGCTGCCCTGCAGGCCGCGGGCGGATCGATGGAGGGCAAGGAGGTCCGGTTCGGGATACCGCTGTCGGCGATGTTCGCGGTCTCCACCACGTTGACGTCGACCGGTGCGGTCGACTCGATGCACTCGTCGTACACCGGCGTGGGCGGCGGGGTGCTGTTGCTGGACATGCTGCTCGGCGAGATCGCCCCCGGTGGTACCGGTTCGGGCCTGTACGGCATGTTGATCCTGGCGATCATCACGGTGTTCGTCGCCGGCCTGATGGTCGGCCGCACCCCGACCTACCTGGGCAAGCGGATCGGCGGCACCGAGATGAAGTACGCCGCCAGCTATCTGCTGGTCACCCCGGCGGTGGTGCTCATCGGCACCGCCACCGCGCTCGCGCTCCCGGCGGGCCGGGCCGGTCCGCTGAACAGCGGTCCGCACGCCCTCACCGAAATCGCCTACGCGTTCGGGTCCGCGGCCAACAACAACGGGTCCGCGTTCGCCGGGCTGTCCGCGAACACCGACTTCTACAACATCGCCCTGGGACTCGCGATGCTGATCGGCCGGCTGCTACCGATAGCGCTGGTCCTCGGCCTGGCGGGATCCCTTGCCCGGCAAGGGGTACGACCCGACGACTCCGGCACGTTGCCGACCTACCGGCCGCAGTTCGTGGTGATGCTCGTCGGTGTCGTCATCCTGGTCGCCGCCCTGACCTACCTGCCGGCGCTGGCGCTCGGCCCCATCGCAGAAGGACTGATCTGATATGAGCAGCACTCCCGTGCTGACCCCGCCGTCGCATCCACGGCACCACCAGGAGTTCGAGGCCGGCCGCGTCGGTGTCGGTGTGTTCAACCCGGCGAGCCTGTGGAAGGCACTGCCCACCGCGCTGAAGTACCTGGACCCCAGGGTGATGTGGCACAACCCGGTGATGTTCGTCGTCGAGGTCGGCGCCGCGCTGTGCACCGTGTTGTGTTTCACCGAGCCGACCGGGTTCGTGATCGCCGTGACGGTGTGGCTGTGGCTGACCGTGCTGTTCGCCAACCTTGCCGACGCCGTCGCCGAGGGCCGCGGCAAGGCCCAGGCCGCCACGCTGCGCGCCACCCGGGACACCGCGATCGCCCGGAAACTGGACGCACAGGGCCACGAAACGGCCGTCGCCGCATCCGAGCTCAAGGTCGGTGACCTGGTGGTCTGCGAGGCCGGGGACATCATCCCCGGCGACGGGGACATCGTCGAAGGTGTGGCCAGCGTCGACGAATCGGCGATCACCGGCGAGTCCGCCCCTGTGGTCCGGGAGTCCGGCGGCGACCGGTCCTCGGTCACCGGCGGCACCCGGGTGCTGTCCGACCGGATCGTCATCAAGATCACCACCGGACCGGGTCAGTCGTTCGTCGACCGGATGATCGCCCTCGTCGAGGGCTCGGTCCGGCAGAAGACACCGAACGAGATCGCGCTGAACATCCTGCTGGCCAGCCTGACCATCGTGTTCCTGCTGGTGATCATCGCGCTGTCCCCGATGGCCGACTACTCCGGCTCACCGCAATCCGTCGTGATCCTGGTCAGCCTGTTGGTCTGCCTGATCCCCACCACCATCGGCGCCCTTGTCTCCGCGATCGGGGTGGCCGGGATGGATCGACTGGTGCAGCACAACGTGCTGGCAATGAGCGGCCGGGCCGTCGAGGCCGCCGGCGACGTGTCCACCCTGTTGCTGGACAAGACCGGCACCATCACCTACGGCAACCGGCAGGCCTCCCGGCTGATCGCCGCCCCCGGCATCGACCCGGACATCCTGGCGTCCGCGGCGCTGGCCGCCAGCCTGGCCGACGACACCCCGGAGGGAAAGTCCATCGTCGAGCTCTGCCGGTCGACGTACCAGGTCGATCAGCACTGGGCCCGCTCCGCCGAACGGGACGGCGAGGTCATCGAGTTCTCCGCCCGCACCCGGATGAGCGGCATCGACCTACCGGACGCCGGACGCACCCGTTCCATCCGGAAGGGCGCGGTGTCGGCGGTGTCGGCGTGGGTGGCGGACAACGGTGGCACCGTGCCGACGGAATCCCTGGCCGCCGCGGACGAGATCTCCGCCGACGGTGGAACCCCGCTGCTGGTCGCCGAATCCGCCCAGGTCCTCGGTGTGGTGCATTTGAAGGACATCGTCAAACCCGGGATCGCGGAGCGATTCGCCGATCTCCGGGCGATGGGCATCCGCACCGTGATGATCACCGGCGACTCGGTGCTCACCGCGCAGAGCATCGCCAAGGAAGCCGGCGTCGACGACTTCCTGGCCGAATCCACCCCGGAGGACAAGCTCGCCTACATCCGCAAGCAGCAGGAGGGCGGCCGGATCATCGCGATGACCGGCGACGGCACCAACGACGCCCCCGCTTTGGCTCAGGCCGACGTCGGAGTGGCGATGAACTCAGGGACCGCCGCGGCCAAGGAAGCCGGCAACATGGTGGACCTGGATTCCAGCCCGACCAAGCTGATCGACATCGTGGAGATCGGCAAACAGTTGCTGATCACCCGCGGTGCGCTGACCACCTTCTCCATCGCCAACGACGTCGCCAAGTACTTCGCGATCCTGCCCGCCATGTTCGTCGGCGCCTACCCCGGCCTGGCCGCGTTGAACATCATGAAACTCGCCTCACCGACCTCGGCGATCCTGTCGGCGGTGGTCTTCAACGCGCTGATCATCGTCGCGCTGATCCCGCTGGCCATCCGCGGTGTGCGGTACCGGCCCTCGTCCGCGGTGAAGCTGCTCAACCGGAACCTGCTCATCTACGGCCTCGGCGGGCTGATCGTGCCGTTCATCGGCATCAAACTCATCGACCTGGTCATCTCCCTCATTCCCGGAATCGGCTGAACCCATGACACCCTCGCAGTCCGTCACCGAACGACCCGAACCCCAACAGCACGCCACCACCCCCAGCCCGTCCGCCGGCACCTTGGTGTCTATCGGCGGTCGACAGGCCCTGGTCGCCCTGCGGTTCCTCGTCGCGATGATCGTGATCCTCGGAATCCTTTATCCGCTCGCCGTTCTCGGCATCGGCCAGCTCGTCGCCCACGACGCCGCCAACGGCTCGCCGGTGACCGACAGCTCCGGCACCGTCGTCGGATCCGAGCTGATCGGGCAACAGTTCGACGGCCCCCAATGGTTCGCCGGGCGGCCGTCGGCCGCCGGCGACGGCTACGACGCGATGTCCTCCGGCGGTTCCAACCTGGCCGCCGACAGCCCCGACCTGCTCGCCGACGTCGAGGACCGGCGCGCGCAGATCGCCGCGGACAACGGCGTCGACCCTTCGACGGTGCCGCCCGACGCGCTGACCGCTTCCGGGTCCGGGCTCGACCCGAACATCAGCCCGGAGTATGCGCTGCTGCAGGTCAACCGGGTCGCCGACGCCCGCGGGCTACCGGCGGACCAGGTCCGTGACCTCGTCCAGGCGCACATCCAGGGGCGGTCTCTGGGCTTCATCGGGGAGGAACGGGTCAACGTCCTCGAGCTCAACATCGCCCTGAACCAGCTGGCACCCGCCGGCGACTCCACGGGCTGACCCCGATGGCCGCACCCCGTTCACCCTCGTCACCGGACATCCACGCGGCGGCACCCGCCAAGACCCGCGGCCGGCTGCGGGTGTACCTGGGTGCGGCCCCCGGCGTCGGCAAGACCGTCGACATGCTCTGCGAGGGACGCCGACGGGCCACCCGCGGCACCGACGTGGTGATCGGGCTGTACGAGACCCACGGCCGCGAGTTCACCGCCGACCAGATCGGCGACCTGCCGGTCGTCCCGCGGAAGGTGCACTACCACCGCGGCGTGCAGCTCACCGAAATGGACACCGACGCCGTCCTCGCCCGCCACCCGCAAGTCGCCCTCGTCGACGAGCTCGCCCACACCAACGCGCCGGGTTCGCTGCACGAGAAGCGCTGGCAGGACGTGCAACAGCTGCTCGACGCCGGGATCGACGTGATCACCACGGTGAACATCCAGCACCTGGAATCCCTCAACGACGTCGTCGCCGCGATCACGGGCATCAAACAAGCCGAGACCATCCCGGACGAGGTGGTCCGCGCCGCCGAACAGATCGAACTGGTCGACATGACCCCGCAGGCGCTGCGCCGGCGAATGGCACACGGGCACATCTACCCCGCCGAACGGATCGACACCGCACTGGGCAACTACTTTCGTGAGGGCAACCTCACCGCGCTCCGCGAACTGGCGCTGCTCTGGGTCGCCGACCGGGTCGAGGAAGGACTGGACCGGTACCGCGCGCAGCACGGCATCAAAGGCACGTGGGCCGCCCGCGACCGGATAGTCGTGGCGCTCACCGGCAACCCGGAAGGCAAGATGCTGCTCCGGCGCGGCGCTCGGATCGCCGGCCGCGTCGCCGGACGGACACTGATCGCCGTGCACGTGGTCAGATCGGACGCCACCGTCGGCACCTCAGCGACAGAGATCGAACGGCAACGGCTGCTCGCCGAGAATCTCGGCGGCAGCCTGCAACTCATCGTCGGCGACGACATCGCCGGCACCGTGCTGGAATTCGCCAGATCCGTGAACGCCACGCAGATCATCGTCGGCGCTCCCCGGCACGGCCGCCTCGCGCAACTGTTCCGGCCCAGCACCGCCAACGCCATCGTCGCCGGGTCCGGCGACATCGACGTGCACGTCGTCACCCATCCCAAGGCCGCGCGGACCCGCTCCGCCCGCGCCCAGACCGGGCCGCGTCCCCGGCGCCTGGTGGCCTGGATCGCGGCGGTCGCCATTCCCTGCGCCCTCGCGGCCGCGTTGCTGCCCTGGCGGGACGGGCTGGCGCTGAGCACGGTGCTGCTGATCTTCCTGCTCGGTGTCATCGGCAACGCCCTCATCGGCGGCGTTGCTCCCGCCGCGGTCGCCGCGGTGATCGCCGGCTTGTTGGCCAACTACTTCTACACCCCACCCATCGGCTCGTTGACCATCACCCAACCGGGCAATGTGTTCGCCCTGCTGGTGTTCATCGTGGTCGGGGTCACCGTCGCCTCGATCGTCGACCGAAGCGCGATCCGCGCCCGGCAGGCCACCCAGGGTAAGGCCGAGGCACAACTGGTCGCTGCTGCCGCCACCAGCGTCGTCAACTCCCCCAACCCCGTACACGCTGTGCTGGAACAAGCTCGGCTCGGCTTCGCCATGACCTCGGTCGCGCTGCTGGCCAAGGACCCGACCGCGCCGAACACCTATCAGCTCATCGGCGCCGCCGGCACACCTGCCGACCACGCCGGGCAGACGCGCCCCTCGGACGACAGCGAACCCGGCACCTCGTCGTCCGCACCGGAGGAGCCAGCCTCGGCCGCTCTCCCTGCCGAACTGGGGCACGCCGTCACCCCCGATACAGCGGACGTGGTCGTCCCCGCCGGGCCGCCGGAATCGGGCTGGGTATTGGCCATGTACGGACGGCCGCTGCCGCCCTCCGACCGCCGGCTGGTCGAGGTGTTCGCCGCGCAGGCCGTACTCGCGGTGGAGCGGGACCGGCTCACCCACCAGGCCGAACAGACCGAACGACTGCGGGAGGGGGACCGCGTCCGGACCGCTGTGCTCGCCGCCCTGTCCCACGACCTGCGCACCCCGTTGTCCACCATCAAGGCGTCCATCTCCAGCCTCCGCGACCGCAGTGTCGCCTGGACCGAATCAGACCAGACCGAATTGCTCGCCGCGACCGCCGCCGCCGCCGACCAGCTGGACGACCTGCTGGCCAACCTGCTCGACCTGTCCCGGCTCGAAACCGGTGTGGTGACACCGGTTCGGCGACCCGTCTCGGTGGACGAGGTCGTCCACCGGGCGCTGATCGGCATCCCCGGGGACCGGGTCCGCGACAGCATCCCCGACGACCTGCCGCTCATCGACACCGACGCCGGCCTGCTGGAACGGGTGATTGCCAACATCACCGCCAACGCGGTCCGGTACTCCCCCGCGGACCGCCACGTGCGGCTCCTGGCCGGCGAGGTCACCGACGACCAGGGCCGACGGGTACAGATCCGCATCGCCGACCACGGCCCGGGCGTCCCGGTCGCCGATCGCGACATGATGTTCGCGCCTTTCCAGCGGCTCGGGGACATCCCCGGCCGGTCCGGCGTCGGCCTGGGGCTGGCCGTCGCCCGAGGTCTCGGCGAGGCCATCGGTGCGTCGATCGAAGTCGACGACACTCCGGGCGGTGGGCTCACCATGATCGTCACCGTGCCGGTCGCCGACACCCCCATGCAGCCAGGCACCCCCGCCCCCACCACCCGCACCACCCGGCAGTACCCGGCAAGTCCAGCGCGGAACGGTCACGAAGCGGTACCGACCGCGAGTAACTCCGCGAGGGACACGAGATGACCAGGGTTCTCGTCGTCGACGACGACCGTCCGCTGGCGCGCGCGCTGGCGATCAACCTGCGTGCCCACGGCTATCAGGTCACCTTCGCGCACGACGGGCGATCCGCGCTCGCCGAAGTCCTTCGCACCCACCCCGCGGTCGTCGTGCTGGACCTGGGGCTCCCGGATCTGGACGGCATCGAGGTCCTCACCGACATCCGCTGCTCTTCCGCGGTGCCCGTCATCGTCCTGTCGGCCAGATCGACCTCCGCCGAGAAGGTCGAGGCGTTGGACGCCGGCGCCGACGACTACGTCACCAAACCCTTTGCCGTGAACGAACTCCTCGCCCGCATCCGCGCCTCCGTGCGTCGCGGCACGCCCGCCCTCGCCGCCGACGCGGACCCCGCCGTGACCACCCCGGACTTCACCGTCGACCTGGGCGCGCACCGCGTCGACCGCAGAGGCAGCACGGTCCGGCTCACTCCCACCGAATGGTCGCTGCTGGAAATGCTGGTCCGGCAGAGCGGAAAGCTGGTCACCCAGAAACAGATCCTCACCGACATCTGGGGCCCAGCCTCCGTGGAACACACCCACTACCTGCGGGTCTACCTCGCGCAACTGCGCCGAAAACTGGAACCCGACCCCGCCCACCCCCGCTACCTCATCACCGAACCGGGCCTTGGCTACCGGTTCGTGCCATGAACGCCCCGACCGCCACGCCCCCGGCTCCGCATCATCAGCGCGACCGGGATCCTGACCACCGCGCCCGGGATCGGTTCCATCAACAAACGAAACTGATCGTGCAGACGCGCCAGGACACCGCCGTGCACGACCAGCCCCACGATCTCCGAAAAACCTGCTGCACATGGCATCTCGCAGCACTCCAAGGGTCACTGGGCCATCAACTCGTGGCCGCCGAAAGGTCCAACATGAAAGCCAGAGAGGTGATGACCGACACGGTGCACGCCTTCGCGCCCGAAACACCGGCCGACACCGCAGCCGAATTCCTCACCAGCCACGGCTACACCGCGGCGCCGGTCACCAGCGAGCACGGAAACCTGATCGGCATCGTCACCGACCTGGCGACCGCCACCAGCACCACCACCCGCCGGCGACGGCACCGTCGAGCTCACCGGCATACCGCACCCCCCAGCGTCCGCGACCTCATGATCACACAGGTCGAGTCCATGACTCCCGGGGCCGACATCAGCCAGATCGTCGAAATGATGCTGGACAGGAACGTCGACTGGCTCCCCATCGTCAACGGTCACAGCGTCGTCGGCGTCATCACCCCAGCAGACCTGTTCCGCGCCGCCAGCCCACCCACCCACTGACAGCTGCTCGCCCGTCGGGCTCGTCGCGGGACGCGCCGTCGGGCAGTCGCGGGTTGACATCCCAAGGAGCTGTCCGCTCGGCGTCAGGTCGGTGCCGTCCGTGACGGCCGGCGCCGGCGCCCGGCAAACGCGGACCGGCCGCCGAAAATATTGACGTTCTTTTGGCGCCCGGTGGGTGACCGATCTCCGGCGGAGAGCTCAGAATGGTGATGCGATCCATGCACGTTCGACGACGTATTGCCCCCAGGGAAGCGAGAATGAGACCAACCGGCTTTGAACAGTATCGAAACGATGGGACTGCGCGAGGTATGGTTGCCGGCGATTCCGGATACCGGTCGGCGGCGACCGATAATCCTCTCGCGCATCGCCACGCCTTTTCTGCGGGCGCTACTTGGTTTCTCGGCGTGATGCTTCTCGTCGCCGGTTCGACCGTGGCGATGCAGGGTGCCGTGATGCTCGGCGCCATAGTGCTCATCGCCGGACTCGCGACCGTGGCAGGGGCTGCGGTCGCGCTGATGGGCTGATCACACCTGCATTTTGCGGCGGGTTCGAGATGGACCGGCCTGCCGGGGCACACCGCGGAAGGGACACCGAAGTGCCTTCGATGCTCTTACGGACAGGCGGCGCGGCGATTCCTCCTTCGGCCAGGCACCGTCGTCATCGGATGATGCAAGCAACGGGAAATCACGGCACCGTCCGACGACTTTCTTCACGCTACCCGCGCTCGCGCATTCTGGCCGGAGCTTCATCGGTCATTCGGCCGCCGCCGGCAGATCAGCAAGCACGACAACGCCGAGACTTTCGGCATGGAATGCATGACGGAAAGCGCACCCACCACGGATTCCGGGGGATCGAACAAGAACAACAGGACACGAATTCCTCGGAGGTAGCCACCCCATCGCTGTTCAGCGGCCGATGCCCGACCGTGAGGTGGGTGGCCTGGTTTCTGCACTGACCCGCCAGATGATGGCCGCCGATGCCCGGTAGGCCGACGCATCAGTGCACCGGACCGCCCCCGGGGAGCGCGTTCACGCGGCCAACAGCCCCGAGATCACGGATGACTGCCGGGGTCATCGAGGCCACGCCCGTTTGTCGACCTCACGGAACCCGGGGACCGCGAGCGGAAAGGACATCGTCGGCACCGTCGAAGGTGCGACGCCTGATCCTTGCTCAGCGCTCAGCGCTCAGCGCTCAGCCTCTGGCCCGGCTCGGCCGGAGTCGGTCACCGCCAGGGCGGCCCCCACTTGATTGGCCAACGTGACCGCGACGCGGAGTTGTTCCTGCGACGGTCTGACCACCCTGGTTGACGCGGTGAGCAGGAGGTGTCCGTAGCTGACACCACCGCTCCGCACCATCAGCGCGATCTTCGAGTCGACGGGCAGGCCCTGGCGAGCGACGTTGATCGTGCGGCCGTGCCGGACGACGGTACCGCCGGGGTCGAGGGTTGGCAGTCCGGAGCGGGTGCCCGGGTCGAAGCTGCAGCCGTCGATCTGCAGGATCTCGACGATCTGGCGGCAGACCTGGTCGATCAGCTCGCGGCTCGACGACCGGCCGGCGGCAACTGTCGCAGCGGTGCTCAGCACGCCGTCGAGGTACCCCTGCTCCTGGCTGGCCCTGGCCTGTTCGCGACGGCCCCACAGGGCAACCTCGGTGACCGCGGCCCCGACGAGGAGGAGCAGCACAGCGGTCTCGATGTCGGCTCGATCGGAGATGTTCAGGGTGTTGTACGGCTCGGTGAGGAAGTAGTCGAAGCCGGCCGCGCTCGAGAGGGCTGCCACGATGCCGGCCAGCCGGATGCCGGTCGACGCCGCGGCGACGACCAGCAACACCAGTCCGAGCGCGGCATTGGTGTTCGCGACAGAATCACGGAACAGGGCCAGGATTCCGCACGCCACCAGCGGCAAGACGGCGGAGGCAGCCACGACGAGCGGTCGGTGAGCGCGAAAAACGGGGTCAAATCTCATTCCCCCATCAAACCGCCAACCGTGCCGGCGTCCCGGTCTGAGACTGTGTCGAAAGGGTAAAGAATTAGCGGCGCGATCAAGGTCTCCTGAAACCAGAGATCGAGGCCTGGGGTGGCACAACGATCACGCCCAGGACTGCGATCCCAGGCATGCACGTTGGGGCGTGGGCCGGGCCCAGTGGCGCGGAGCCCAGAGGCGCGGGGCCGCGAAGTTCTCACGCCACGTCTGAACCGCCGGGCGGCATACTGGGCCAATGCCCGCCGACCCCCGCATGGTGTTCCTCGGCTTCGGGAAGTACGCGCGGGCAGACAAGATCTTCGCCCTCGAACCGATCCGTGGTGACGACCGCGGGGAGGGTCGACGCACCCGCGTCTGGGTTGAAGGGATCGCAAATCCCATCGTCGCGGCTCGCACCGAGCGCACCATCCTGGCAGACATGGGACAGGAACGAGCCGCGCAGGCATTCGTCGTCGACGAAGCACTCGAACTCGCCGAACGGCTCGCGGCCGCGGTCGAGGCCGGACGGGTGGATCTCGGCGATCTCGGCCGACGAGCGCGTCACCTTCTCGAGGCGGCCACGAACGCCGCGGCAGACCGAGATTAGCCGAGACTAGCCGTGGACCAGCCGATTTCAGCTGCGGCTCAGACTCAGATGTCGCTCGACTTTCGGCCGACCGACTCCGCTGAACTTCGTCGGGGAACCGAGCGAGTTCGGCGTTGCCTTCCTCGGGCGCGTCCGGCCCGGTGCCGCTCATCGTTCAATCGGGTGACGGACTGCGGGAGGAAATACCCACTGACCGGTCCGGCGGTACCAATTCCGAGGATAAAATCGCACAGCACGAATTAGGCCGCCGGCAATTGCGTCCCGTGTGTTGGATCTCTATCAGAATTGTGGCCCGGGCGGGCGTTGCGAACCCCTGACGGGGCGCAGGCTGGTCCGATGCCGCCCTTTCTCAACACGAGGCGGCGACGAGATGCAGCCGTGGCTCGCACCGGGATCTCGGTAAGGAACTGGGTGCTCCGTACCCCTTGCCCATCGCCACCCTTCCGTCAGCCGCAAGAACCTCGTCGTCGACGCACAGATCAAGGCCGGCCCGACCAGATGGGCTCGGTCGGGCCTGGACGGGGACCGGCGTAAGGGCCAGAGTGGAGCCGGTCCCGGTCAGTTGAACCGGGAACGGTGGAATCGTGGAATCGAGTTGACCATGGCCGCAGAACCCTCCGACAGCACCCTCCTCGACGATCCCGTCGCTCGCGAGCTTCTCGGCTCGACCCAGGTGGCCCGGCTGGCTTACACCTGGGCCGACGGCACGCCGCGAGTCGTCCCGATCTGGTTCCATTTCGACGGGGAGGTGATCACCATGTGCTCGCCGCCGCGGGCGCCGAAACTGCACGTGCTCGCCGACCGGCCTGATGTCGCCATCACGATCGACGACGAGCGTGCATGGCCCTACAGAGCACTGTTGATCCGCGGCCGGGCCCTGGTCGAGATGCTCGGCGAATTGGCCCCGGAGTACGAGGCCGCCGCGCGCCGGTACCTGGGTGATGAGCAGGCGGAGGCGTGGGTCGCACCGCTGCGCGGTCTGCCGATGGCTCGGATCTCCGTTCGTCCGACCTGGGTCTGTGTCCTCGACTTCGTGACCCGCTTCCCAAGCGCGCTGTCTGCCTGAGGCTCTCGGCCAGGCAAGCCCATGCGGGGCCGCCGATGTTCCACGAGCCGCCACCCGCGCCGGGTGGATCCAGCGGCTAATCTGCGTGACGGGTGTCCGACACTCGATAGGGGTCTCAGCGAGACTGAACACAGGAATGCGTGGTGCCATGTCTCCCAGATCGGGTTCGCCGCTGATCTCGCGGTCACGACCGGGGGCGGCTGTCGCAGCCGCCATCGTGGGGATCGTGATCGGTGCTCAGATCCTCAACGGCTCATTCACCCAGTTCGGCTATGCGGTCGACAACGGCATGACGTGGCTGCTAGCGCTGATCGCGCTGAACGGTGTGCTGTGGCTCGTCGGCGGCATACAGATGCTCGGTGGCAGACGGACCGGACTGCTGGTCGGGTCCGGTCTGTGGCTGGCGTTGATGCTGGGTTTCGTCGTGTGGGGGTGGCTGGAGACCCTGTCAACGACCGACAGTTCGATCTCCTTGGGATGGGTCGTGGTGACGGCGTTGGTCTTTGCGGCGGTTCCGGGCATCGTGCTGGCGCTCGCCTATCGTCCTTCGGTCACGCAATGGATCATCGAACGCTGACAGCGCTGGATCCGATTCCGGCCGGCCAACCGGGACGACGTGAGCAGCATGCCGGGCCGACCAATCTCTCGTGACCTGCATTACCCGGTGCGGGTTACCCCGGGTCTTCATGGTGGTGGACAGCGAGAAGA
>JBBQGJ010000129.1:0-16214 GCA_038322925.1 Mycobacteriales bacterium | reverse complement strand
CGGGCACACACCCAGATGGCAGCGCACAATTGTGTGAGCGCACAATCGTGTGAGCAGAGCAATGCGGCCGGTTCGACGAATGGATGCGATGACCGGAGAGGAGGTGCGACGTGCTACTGCGTGACGCACTTGGCGAGACATTGCGCAACGCGCGAACTCGGCAGAACCGCACTTTACGTGACGTCTCGACCGCAGCGAACGTCTCACTGGGATACCTCTCCGAGGTGGAGCGCGGCCGGAAAGAGGCCTCCAGCGAGCTGCTGGCCTCGATCTGTGACGCCCTCGATCTGGAACTGTCCGACCTGTTGGACACGGTGAGCCGCACCATGCGGTCCGACGTGCCGGTGGCCGCCGGGACCGCCCCGAACAAGAGCTCGGTCATCACGAACTCCACCAAACCCGGTCTCGGCGATTCGAACCGCCCGCGGTCGGGTGGTCTGGATCTGAACCCGACGCTGCGGATCGTGCTGCCCTACGGTTCCACCCGGCCGGGCGCGCCCGTCGGCTGACCCGAGCCGCTGCACGCGTTCGGCGAATGGTGGGACAATTCGGCGATGTTCCGCGTCGAGACCCGGTCCGTGGGTACTGCGGTCACCGCACTGGGTAGTGCCGGCCCGTTCACCCTGACCATCGATCGTCCGATCGAAGGTGGTGGCGGTGGTCTCGGCTTCAGCGGCGGCCAGCTGCTGCACCTGGCGGTCGCCGGGTGCATCTCCAACGACCTGTTCCGCGAGGCCTCGAGGCTGGGCATCACGCTGTCCCGGGTGCGGGTCGAGGTGGACGGCGAGTTCGACGGCGACCCGGCCGTGTCCTCCGGCATCCGGTACCAGGTCAGTGTCGACGGCGACCGACCGAGAGCAGAGCTCGACAACCTGGTGGCCCTGGTCGACCGGATCGCGGAGATCCCGAATTCCCTGCGCCGAGGTACCGCCGTCACACTGGTCGAGCGGGTTGATGAGGACGCAAACGCAACGGCCGGCTGAGGCTGCTGGTTCTCCCTTGGACTGAGCGGTCAGCTCGGGTGACCGGTCAGCTCGTCAACGGGTGTCCGGCTGCCGCACGTGCGCCAACGCCGCCAGCGCGGCCAGCGCCCGGTCGGCCTGATCGACCGGCACGAACAGATGATCGTGGTGGAGGCCGGCAACGACGTTGCACGCAATGCCGTCCCGGGTCAGCGCCGTGGCGACCGCTGCGGTCAGGCCCACCGCGGTGAGCGCCGACCGCACTCGCAGGGTGATCCACGCGCTGCGGAAGGCCCCTGCCAGCCCGGCGTTCTCGGCCGCCTCGCGGGTCAGTACCAGGGTGCGGCCCTCGGCCTCCCGCACCGTGGCGACCGGATCGAGCCCGGCCGGTAGCTCGGCGTCCAGCGGCGTCGAGCAGAACACGTACTCGCCCTGGTGCAGTTCGGGGTCCATTCCGGCCAGCAGCGCCACCAGGTCGGACACCGGCTGCCGGCGGGTGTAAGTGGCGAACCAGCAGCCGGACGAATCCTGCTGGGCACCGAGTTGCCACACCGCCGGATCGATCTCGGGAAAGCGGGTGTCACCCTCCACGTCCGCGTCGACGTGGGTGATCTCCAGCCGATCGGCCCGATCCATCGTCTGCCGGTAGATCTCACCACCGCCGACGACCATCACCTCGGTGCCTGGCCCGGCCAGCGCGAGCGCCTCGTCGACCGAGTGCGCCACCGTGACACCCGGGGCAGTCCACCCGGCATCCCGGGTCACCACGATGCTCACCCGGCCGGGCAGCGCCCGCCCGATCGACTCGAAGGTGCGCCGGCCCATGATCATGGTGTGGCCCATGGTGAGTGCCTTGAACCGGCGCAGGTCGTCGGGCAGGTGCCAGGGCAAACCTCCGTCGGCCCCGATCACCCCGTCGCGAGCGACGGCCGCCACCAGGGTGACGCTCATCGGCGGATCGTCATACCGCGATCGGTGCCTTGATCGCCGGGTACGGGTCGTAACCCAGCACCGTGAAGTCCTCGTAGCTGAAGGCGTCGATGTCGGTGACGCCGGGGGTGATGGCCAGCGACGGCAGCGTGTGCGGGGTCCGGGTCAGCTGCAACCGCGCCTGATCGAGGTGGTTGGCGTACAGGTGAGCGTCACCCAGGGTGTGCACGAAGTCGCCGGGAACCAGACCGACGACCTGCGCCATCATCTGGGTGAGCAGCGCGTACGAGGCGATGTTGAACGGCACCCCCAGGAAGACATCGGCCGAGCGCTGGTACAGCTGACAGGACAGCCGGCCGTCGGCGACATAGAACTGGAACATGGTGTGGCACGGCGGAAGTGCCATGTCGGCGACCTCGGCCACGTTCCATGCCGAGACGATGTGCCGCCGCGAGTCGGGGGACTCCCGCAGCGAACGCACCACCGCCGCGATCTGGTCGATGTGCCGGCCGTCCGGTGCCGGCCATGATCGCCACTGATGCCCGTAGACCGGACCGAGTTCGCCTTCCGCGTCAGCCCACTCGTCCCAGATGCTGACCCCGCGTTCCTGTAACCAGCGAACGTTCGTGGAGCCCTGCAGGAACCACAGCAACTCGACGATCACCGACCGGACGTGCACCTTCTTGGTGGTGACCAGCGGAAACCCCTCGGACAGGTCGAACCGCATCTGGTGGCCGAAGATGCTCAGGGTCCCGGTGCCCGTGCGGTCGGACTTGACCGTCCCGGTCCGCAGGATGCGATCCATCAGATCGAGGTACTGCTGCATGGCCGCAAGCCTAGAGCGTGAGCGGGGCTTTGCCGGGGACCGACGTCGGGGTCGCCTCGCGCCGGATCGACTGCGCCGGATCGACTGCGGCGAACCCGGCTACCGGACCCCGCGTCGGACGCTGGCGTAGGGTCCCACCATGGCAGCGACAGGTTCCGGCACCAAGGACGATCCGTGGCAGTTGACGACCCCGCCAGGGACATCGGCCTACAGCATCCATCGCGACGACACCGCCGATCCGGCGATCCTGGTGTGCGTGGTCGGCAAGACCACCCTGACGTACCAGGCCCGCTGCCTGGATGACCTGCACGCCATGCTGACCGAGGCCGGCGACTGGGTACCACTTGGCGGCGCGGACGAGCAGAAGCCGGCCCCGGAGGGATCCGTCGAGGCCTGGGGACGCTCGCCGGACAATCCGGTCGGCGGCTAGTACGGCCTGAAGAAGGGGCTGCGGGGCCGGTTCGGGGTGTACATCCCGCCGCTGATGGAGGCGCTGGGCCTGGCCGAGCTCGAGCACAATCCCCGCAACAACCGGATGCGGGCCGTGTGACCCGAACTGCGATGTGACCCGGGACTGACATGCGCATCGTGTCGCTGCTGCCCTCGGCCACCGAGATCGTCTACGCGCTGGGCCTGGGTGACGAGCTGGTCGGCGTCACCTTCGAATGCGACGAACCGGCCTCCGCGCGGCGGGAGAAGACCGTCGTGGTCGGCGGTCGGGACACGAAGGGCATGGCTCCGGGCGAGATCGACGACTACGTCCGCTCCCGACTCGCGGCCGGGGAGGATCTTTACACCCTGCACGCCCAGGCGCTTGCCGGGCTCGACCCGGAGCTGATCCTCACCCAGGACCTGTGCCGGGTGTGCGCGATCCCATCCGGCCAGGTCGACGACGCGCTCGGCTACCTCGGTTGCCGGGCCGACGTGCTCTCGCTGGACCCGCACTCGCTGGACGACGTGCTGACCAGCGTGCTGCTCGTCGGTGAACGGACCGGCACCGGTGACGTCGCGGAGAACCTGGTCGGCTCGCTGCGCGCCCGGCTCGCGCGAGTGGCGGCCGCCGTCGCCGATCGTGGGCGTCCGCGGGTCGCGGTCGTCGAGTGGGTGGACCCGCCGTTCACCGCGGGACACTGGGTGCCCGACCTGATCCGGGCGGCCGGTGGCGAACCTGTTGGCGCGAGTCCGGGGGAGCGATCGGTGCAGACCAGTTGGTCGGAGATTCGTTCCGCGCGCCCGGACGTGGTGATCGTGGCGCCCTGCGGGTACCACCTGGACGGTGCTGCCGAGCAGGCAAGGGGGATCCTCGCCGAGCTACCGGACGTGCCGGTGTGGGCCATCGACGCCGACGGCATCGTCGTGCGACCAGGGCCCCGGCTCGTCGACGGGGTCGAGGCGATCGCCGGACTTCTGCATCCCGGGGCGTTGCACGCGGAAGCGATGGCGCCCTTCGGACCGGCCGGCCACCATTCGATCCGGCTGGTGGCCTCGGGCGGTCCCGCCTCGATCAGCGGCGGGCCTTGCTGCCCGGCACCCGGCCGGTGACCAGCTTGTAGATCCCGGTCACCACGATCGCGCCGACGATCGAACCGATGATGCCGCTGGGACGGAGTTCGATGCCGTCGCCCGCGATCAGGCTGAAGATCAGGCCGCCGACGAAGGATCCGATCAGCCCCACGACGATCGCGGCCGTCCAGTCGATCGGGCGCTTCTGCCCGCCGCGGAAGATCAGCTGCGCGGCGGCGCCGGCGAGCATGCCCAACAGAATGATGGCGAGGATGAGCACGATTGAAGACCCTTCAGCGAACTCCGGAACGGTCGGGTGACCGGCGTTCAGTATGACGGGCGCGGCGCCGAGCGGGCGCCGCCATGCAGCACGCCCGTGAGTTGCGCCGTCAGGAACGCCCGCAATCCGTCCTCGAACCCGACCCGGGCGGCGGCCAGCGTCGGGTCCTCGTACGCGGCGACGACGGTGCTGGGCGGGTTCGCCAGCGGCCAGAGACCGGCGACCATCACCGAACTGGCCGCGGTGAACTGCTCAGCGGAGGCCTCGTCGAGGCCGGGCAGATGATCGCGCAGCAGCTTCTGCAGCACCGCCATGCTGTTCATCGCGGCGATCTTGAACCGGCGCGCCACGGGAACCGAGACGTTGCGTTCCAGCACGTTTGCCGTCACGCTGGCCAGCTCGCAGAGCAGCGGCCGGTCGGCCAGCGACCGCGCCATCGCCTCGGCGATCGCGTCGACCCGCTGCTTCGTCTCAGCGGAATCCGCCCCCAGCCCGGCCGGCAACGCCGGAAGTGCCTGCAGCTCGCGGGCCAGCGCTGCCAGCCATTCGGTCCATCCGGAGTCCAGCAGGTCCAGGAGAACTTCTTCGCGAGATTCGAAGTACCGCAACACGTTCGACTTCGCCAGCCCCACCCGGCGGCTCAGCTCGCGCAGGCTGATGTCGGCGACCGGCATCTCGGCCATCATCGCGGCAGCCGCGTCCAGGATCGCCCGGCGTCGGGTCTCGCGCTGCTCGGGGCTGCGTGCGCGCTGGAAGTGCGGTGCTCCGTGCGTCACCGTTTGCCCCTTTCTGGACCGGGCACAGCATAACGGACCGTTGGTCTGTTACCCTGGGGCAGGTAACAGACCGTTGGGCTCTTAACCAGGAGGAACTGTCATGAGCAGGCATCCACAGTTCACCGTGCCGGACCAGCGCGGGCGGCTGGCGGTCGTCACCGGAGCCAACAGCGGGATCGGCCTCGAGGTGACCCGCCGCCTGGCGGGCGCCGGAGCCGAGGTCGTGCTGGCGGTCCGCAACGTCGAGAAGGGTCGACAGGCCAAGGAAGGGATCCTCGCCGAGCTCCCGGACGCGACACTGACGGTCGAGGCGCTGGATCTGTCCCACCTCGCCTCGATCGCGGCGTTCGCCGACCGGCTGAAGCAACAGGGCCGTCCGATCGATCTGCTGGTCAACAACGCCGGGATCATGGCGGTACCGGCCCGGCGCACCACGGCGGACGGTTTCGAGCTGCAGTTCGGCACCAACTTCCTCGGCCATTTCGCGCTGACCGCGCAGCTGCTCCCGTTGCTGTCCGCCGCGTCGGCGCCAAGGGTGGTCACGCTCAGCAGCACGGCAGCCTCGATGGGCACGATCACGCTGGACGACCTCAACAGCGAGCGCAGCTACCAGGCGTGGCGCGCCTACGGGCAGTCCAAGCTCGCCGACCTGATCTTCGCCATCGAACTGGATCGGCTGAGCCGGCGGCACAACTGGGGCATCGTCAGCGTCGCGGCACACCCCGGCTTCACCCGGACGAACCTGCAGACCACCGGGCCGCGGATGGGCAAGCCGAATCCGCGCTTCAACCCCTCGACGATGCTGATGAAACTGCCCGGGGTGGCGCAGGACCCGGACGCCGGCGCGCTGCCCACCCTGTACGCGGCGACGAGTCCGGACGCCGAGAGCGGCCGGTACTACGGCCCGGACGGGTTCGGGCAGATGACCGGCGGTCCGACCCTGGTCAGCGGCCCGAAGCGGGCCCGTGACACGGCCACCGCGCTTGCGCTCTGGGACGCCGCGGAGCGGTTGACCGGCGCCAGTTTCCCGAACGGGCCGATCGAGAAGCTCAGCGGGAGCGCCGCCGTCGGCGGCTGACCCACGCCCGCAGCGCGGCCGGCACGTGCGGGCGGGAACCTCGGGTGGCACCGATCAGGCCAGCGTGACGCTGGTGATCTCGGACAGCCGCGGGTCGCTCACCGGTCCGGCCTTTTCCAGCAACAGCTCCGCACTCCGCCCCTGGATCGTCATCGTCATCAGCTCGTCGCCGAAATACGGTCCCTCCTCGCGGGACCATTCCATGATCATCGGCGGGACCTTGGCCAGCACCCCGAGAATCGCTCGGGTGGACCGCTCGGCGACCCGGCTCCAGGCCGCCTGGAAGGTCAGCCGCATCGGCGTCGGCACGTGGTTGTGCAGCGGCGAGCAGGTCAGTTGGTAGACGGCGGAATCGGTGCCTGCCGCGGAATTCCCCCCGGGGAAACTGGCGCGCGCCACGTAGGCGTGATGCACGTCGCCGGAGAGCACGCAGACCGACGAGGGCGCCCGCCCGCCCGTCGTCGCGTAGCGCCCGCGACCGACGTCGCGAATGGTAACGGCCAGCCGGTCGAAGGACTCACGGAACGACGCCCAGTGCTCGAGATCCGCTGCGCGGCGCAGTTTCTCGGACCATTGCGCGATCCGCGCACCGCGCCGGCCGTCGCAGAGCACCTCGTTCCACGACTCCAGGTCGTGCAGCGCTCGTGGCATCAGCCACGGCAGTGACGTGCCGATCAGCAGGTGGTCGTAGTCGCCGTGCAGTTGCTCTTCGATCCAGTCGAATTCGGCGTCGCCGATCATCGCCCGCCGGCCCTGCGCCAGAATGCGCCCGCACCGCGAATCGATGACGATCAATCGCACCGGACCGTAGTCCCGGCGGAACGACCATCGTGCGCCCTTGGCCCCGTCCGCCTCGGCGTCGGCCGCCACGGCGAACTCACGGACCAGCGACTCGGCGTCGCCACCGTGCCCGCGGACCTTCTGGTAGAGCACGTCGTCGGCGAGCTGGTCGGGGGACAGGTTACCCAGGTGCTGGTAGACCCAGTAGGACGCCAGCGCGCCGACGATGCGCTCGTGCCACCAGGGCTGCGCCTGCATGTCGATGCGCCAGGAATGCGAGGTGTTCCAGTCGTCCCGGACGTCGTGATCATCGAAGATCATCGACGACGGCACCGTGGACAGCAGCCAGCGCACATCGGGATCGGTCCACGATTCGTGGTACAGCCAGGTGTATTCCTCGTAGTCCGCGACCTGCGCACCCGAGCCCTTGGTGATGTCGCGGCGCCGGCGAATGCGTCGCTGGGTGTCCGGCGAGGTCTCGTCGGCGTAGACCTGGTCGCCCAAGAGGACCAGCGCGTGCGGCCAGGTTCGCGGCTCGGCGGCGCCCATCGATCGGGCCAGGCACACCAAGGCATCGGCATCGAAATGCTGGTCGCCCTGGACCGCCGACGATCTGGCGTACCTGCAGGATCCGAACGCGATGCGGATGGGGCCGCTGTCGGGTGTGGTCCGGATCCGTGGTGCCGGCCGGCCCGAGTCCGCTTCCGGCCGGACCACGTCGCCGTCGAGCCGCACCTGGTAGGGGGTGCTGCTGTCCGGTGCGAGGCCTTCGACGGCGACGAGCGCGTAGTGGTGGCCGGCGACGGTCCAGGTTCGCTCCCGGTGGTCCAGCACCTCGACCTCGCACGGTGCGTCGGTCTCCACCCAGATCGTCGCGTCGGTGGTCCCGACATGCCGCAGCAGGGGTCCGAGGAGCAGGCGGGTCACCGACCCTGTCTACCACCCGGACCCCGCGCCTCGGCCCTCCCGTCGCGATGCGACAGCGGCGGACTCAGCGCCGGCGACCCGTCTGTGCGACCTCGCCGGGTCTGCCAGTTGACGTCCCGCGAACTCATCGGACTGAGCCGGAGGCGATTGCCGTCGATGGGGTCGTCATCTGTTCGCCGGTCGGCAGTCGGTTGCGGTTCATCCGATCGTGGTTCGCTCTCGCCGACAGGAAGCCGAGATCCGATAGAGGAGTGAGGCAATGAGGCGTCGAGGGGTAGTGCTGGTGACGGCCATGGTGGCCGCGGTGACGGTCGCGGGGTCGACCGTGGCGGTGGCGTCCCGATGGCATGAGGACCGGTCGAATCAGGTTCGCCGAGCCATCGACGGCGGGACCGCCAAGAACGTGATCATGTTCCTGGGTGATGGCATGGGTGATTCGGAGATCACCATCGCGCGCAACTACGCGGTGGGCGCCGCGGGCCGGCTCAACATGGACTCGCTACCGCTGACCGGGGCCTACACCACGTACGCGGTCCAACGGGGAACGTCGAGCACCCCCGACTACGTCACCGATTCCGCGGCGTCCGGCACCGGATGGGCGACCGGCCACAAGACCTACAACAACGCCATCTCGGTCGATCCGGAGACGGGCCTACCGCTGAAAACCATCTTGGAGAAGGCCCAGGCGGCCGGGTACCGAACCGGCAACGTCACCACCGCAGAGCTGACCGACGCGACACCCGCGGTGCTGGACGCCCACGTCTCCCTGCGGGCGTGCCAGGGACCGGCCGATATGGCCACCTGCCCGAACGAGACGAAACAGGCCGGCAGTCTGGGTTCGATCGCCGAGCAGACCGTCGACCACAACGTGGACGTGCTCCTCGGCGGCGGAAAGGCCCGATTCGATCAGCCGGTCACCGGCGGACCGTTCGCCGGCCAAACGGTCGTCGCCCAGGCACAGACCCAGGGATACACCCTGGTCACCGACCGGGCCGGCCTGACCGCCACGCATCCCGGTAGCAAGGTGCTCGGCCTGTTCACCGCCGGCAACATGGACCTGGAATGGTCGGGCCCGCTCGCCACCCCCTACCCGGGCCCGGCCGCCACCACCTGCACCAACCCCAACCCGTCACGCCCGGACACCATGCCCCACCTGTCGGAAATGACCGGCAAGGCCATCCAGCTGCTGTCCACCAAGACCCGCGGCGACTCCCAGCGCGGCGACTACCAGCGCAACGGGTTCTACCTGCAGGTCGAGGGCGCATCCATCGACAAGCAGGACCACGCCGCGAACGCGTGCGGTCAGATCGGCGAGACCGTCGAATTCGACAAGGCCATCAAGGTCGCCCTCGACTGGGCCAAGCGCAACCCGGACACCCTGATCATCGTCACCGGCGACCACGGCCACACCAGCCAGATCATCGAACCGCAATCCGACACCGACCACAGCCCGGGCTCGATCGCCACCCTCATCACCGCCGACAACCAGCCGATGGTGATCAACTACGCCACCAACCTCAACGGCCGGTCCCAGAGCCACACCGGCACCCAGATTCGCGTCGCCGCCCAGGGCCCGCAGGCTGCGAACGTCGTTGGCGTCACCGACCAGACCGACCTGCACTACACCATGGCCCGCGCCCTGAACCTGTATTGATACTGGCTCGGGTAGATGTTCGACTGGCGCGCTCCCGCCTCGGGGGGCGCGCCAGTGGCGCCGGAAAGGGCAGTCCGGTAAGGCCTTGGCCGCGGGGTTGTGCGCCGCTACTCTCGCGCGTATGGAATTTGCCCGTATGCCGTTTCATTGACCCAGCCGCTCCAGCCTCCCGCGCTCGAGCCGCAGGCTGGTAGTCACGGCGGTCGGTTGGTCGTTCTTCGCCGACGTCGTTCCGCTGTACGAGTTCTACGCATTGCTGTTCGCGGACAACGGGTTGTCCGACGCGCAGATCTCCGCATTGTTCGCGGTGTGGTCGGTGGTCGGCCTGCTGGCGGAGGTTCCCACCGGCGCGCTCGCCGACCGCTTCTCGCCCCGGCTGGCCCTGATGGCCGCGGGCCTGCTGCAGGCCGCCGGCTACGCGGTGTGGCTGTTGCTGCCCGGATTCGCCGGCTACGCAGCGGGTTTCGTGCTCTGGGGCATCGGCGGCTCGCTGGTCTCCGGCTCGTTCGAGGCGTTGCTGTTCGACGGACTGGTCGCCGCGGGATCAGCTGATCGGTTCGCTCGGGTGCTCGGCTGGAGCCGGGGTGCGGGGCTGCTGGCCCAGATTCCGGCCGCCGTGGTCGCCACCGTCCTTTTCGCCTCCGGCGGCTATTCGTTAGTCGGGTGGGTCAGCGTCGCTCTGTGTGTGCTGACGGCGGGGCTGGCGTGGCTCATCCCGCCCGCAAGACCTCCGGATGCAGATCAGAATCCCGCCGGGCCGACCGCCGCAGTGTCGGTTCGGCCTGCGGCGGAACCCGGGGAGCAGGCCGGGGAGTCCGACAGTTACCTGTCCGTGCTCCGGGCCGGCATCGCCGAAGCGGTCGCACATCCGGCCGTTCGGGCGGCCGTGCTGGCCGTGGCGATGTTGACCGGGCTTGACGCCCTCGACGAGTACTTCTCGCTGCTGGCCAGCGGCTGGGGCGTGCCCACGGTGATGATCCCGATCGCGACGCTCGGCCTGCCGCTGGCCGGCGCCGTCGGCGCCGCGCTGGGCGGATGGGCGAACCGGATGAGCACGGCAGCGCTGACCGCGGTGTTCGGATGCGGCGTGGTAGCGCTCGCGGCCGCCGCGGTGGCCGATCGACCGGCGGGGTTGGTCGGGGTCGGCCTCTTCTATGGGCTGTACCGGATGGTGCTGGTGGTCGCCGACACCCGGCTGCAGGAGAGCATCACCGGGTCGGCGCGTGCCACCGTCACCTCGATGGCCTCGCTGGGCAGCGAGGTGTCCGGGCTCGCGCTGTACGCCGCTTGGGCGCTCGCCGGACTTCCGCTGGTGGTCGTGCTGATAGCGGTGGTCGGCGCAGCCTCCCTGACTCCACGGCCGCGCTGGCTCCGCGGCCGGACACGGCGACCGGCCGTCAACGCTCGGTAGCCACGGCGGGTGCACCGGTCGCCGGTGGGGCCGCTACCGTTGGTGCGTGTCGAAGATCATCACCGGCGAACCGGAAGACGCCGACAGTTCCCGGAGCACCGACGCCGAACTCGCCGCCTACCTCGTCCGCCGGGCGGGGGAACTCGCTGCCCAGATGAGGCTGGACGGGCTCACCGTGGCGCGCAAGACCAGCGTCAGCGACGTCGTCTCCGATGCCGACAAGGCCGCCGAGGCGATGATCGTCGGGGTGCTCGCCTCGGCGCGCCCGGAGGACGGCATCATCGGCGAGGAGGGAGCCGTCGCGCCCGGCCGGCGGACCTGGGTGATCGATCCGGTGGACGGGACCTTCAATTTCGTCTCCGGGCTCCCCGCGTGGTGCTCGGCCATCGCGCTGCTCGACGGCAACTCGCTGGTGCTCGGCGCCGTCTACCAGGCGACCACCGACGAATTGTGGCTCGGCGGGCGCGATCACCCGACCACCCTGAACGGCCAGCAACTTCCTTCCTTGCCCGACCGCCAGTTGAACGAGATCGCGATCTCCACCTACCTGCACCCCACCAGGGTCACCGATCTGAATCTGCGCGACGGGTTGCTGCGGTCCATCGCCGCGGCGGCGTCGGTGCGGATCATCGGGTCCGGCTCGGTGGAGCTCGCCGCGGTCGCCGCCGGCCGACTCGGTGTCTGGTTGCACGCCGACACCCTGTCCTGGGACTGGCTGCCCGGCGCCGCGTTGGTCGAGCACGCCGGAGGCTGCACCGACGTCTTCGAGCACGGCGGCCATCGCTGGCATCTCGCCGGACCGCCGACCGCGGTGGCGCAGGCGCGGGCGACGGTGATCGGGGAATGACGCTCGCACCGTCCGCCGCGCCGACCAGCGGACAGCGGGCCTGACAGCCCCACAGACGGGAGCCGCTCGACAATGCACGACGACCGCCAGCTCACCGAACAGCGGCTCCGCCGGTTCCGCACCGAGCGACTCGAACCGGCGCTGTACCGAGAACGGTTGCCGCTCAATGTGTCCGCCTGGGCGGCGCCGGGCGAGCCGGTCCCGTTCGCCGATGCGGTGGCGGCCCAGTACACATCGATCACGCCCGGGACCGCCTGGGGTCCGCCGTGGGGAACGACCTGGTTGCACATCACCGGCCAGTTGCCCCCGGCCTGGGTGTCGGCAATCGATGACGTCAAAGTCGAGGCCCTGGTCGATCTCGGATTCCACTCGGGCTCGCCGGGGTTTCAGGCCGAAGGGTTGGCCTACGACCTGGGCGGCAACCCGCTCAAGACCATCGCGCCGCGGAATTTCCACCTGCCATTGGAATCAGTGCCCGCCGCCGACCCCTCCTCCTCCACCGACGCCGACGCCGACGCGGACGCGGACGGTGTCTCCCACGGTGTCGACTTTTATGTCGAGGCCGCGTCGAACCCGGATGTCGCCGCCGGCGCGTTCGCTCCGACACCGCTCGGCGACCAGGCGACAGCGGGCACGGAGCCGCTCTACCGGCTGGGCCGGGTGGACCTGGCGTTGCGCGATGTGGCCGTCTGGGAACTCCTGCGCGACGTCGAGGTGCTGGACGGACTGATGCACGTAATGCCGGCCGACGGGCCGCGGCGCGCATTGATCCTTCGTGCCCTGGAGCGGACCCTGGACGCGATGGATCCGGACGACGTGGCCGAAACCGCCACGGCCGGGCGGGCGGAACTGTCCGGGGTGCTCGGGTTGCCGGCGGCGGCCAGCGCCCACCGGGTGCTGGCCGTCGGGCATGCGCACATCGACTCGGCGTGGCTCTGGCCGGTCCGGGAGACGGTCCGGAAATGCGCGCGCACCTTCTCCAACGTGCTGTCCCTGATGGACGACAATCCAGATTTCGTTTTCGCCTGCTCGTCGGCGCAGCAATTCGCCTGGATGAAAGACAATTACCCGACGCTGTTCGAGAGAATTCGGGCCAAGGTGGTAGCCGGGCAGTTCGTCCCGGTCGGTGGAATGTGGGTGGAATCGGACACCAACATGCCCGGCGGTGAGGCGTTGGTGCGCCAGTTCGTGGCCGGCAAGAAGTTCTTCCTGGCGGAGTTCGGCATCGAACCGCTCGAGGTCTGGCTGCCCGACTCCTTCGGGTATTCGGCGGCCCTCCCACAGATCGTGGCCGCGGCCGGGTCGCGGTGGTTCCTGACCCAGAAGACCTCCTGGAACGAGACCAACCTGATGCCGCACCACACCTTCCGCTGGGAGGGCATCGACGGCACCCGCATCTTCACCCATTTCCCGCCCGTCGACACCTACAACGCCGAGCTCTCCGGTGCGGAACTGGCCCGCGCGCAACGTAATTATGCCGAGAAAGGCGTCGCCAACACCTCGCTCGTGCCGTTCGGCTGGGGTGACGGCGGGGGTGGGCCCACCGAGGAGATGATCGCCGCGGCCCGCCGCACGGCCTCGCTCGAGGGGTCGCCCACGGTGCGGCTGTCCACGCCGCGGACGTTCTTCGAGGCCGCGGAGGCCGAGTATCCGCAGTCCCCGGTCTGGTCCGGCGAGCTCTACCTCGAGTTCCATCGCGGCACCTACACCTCGCAGGCCCGCACGAAGCGGGGCAACCGGCGCAGCGAACACCTGCTGCGTGAGGCGGAGCTGTGGGCGTCGACGGCGACGGTGCGGGCGGATGCCGCGTATCCCTACGACGCGCTCGAGCAGGCCTGGCAGACCGTGTTGCTCCAGCAATTCCACGACATCCTGCCCGGGTCGTCGATCGCCTGGGTGCACCAGGAGGCCGAACGCCACTACGCCGAGGTGGCCGCCACCCTGCACGGACTCATCTCCACGGCGGTGACGACCCTCTGCGGCCCCGGCGACGGGTCGATCACCCTGAACGCGGGACCGTACCCGGTTGGGGGAATCGCGGGCCTGGCCGCCGGTGCGCGGCCGGGCGCCGGACCGGGCGCCGGGGCTGGCGGGGGTGCCGGGTTGGGCGCGGGGCCGGGTGCCCTGGCGGGACCAGGGACGGGCGCGGCAGGGCCATCCGCCGCGACCCGGGACGGCGCTGTGACCGCCGCGGAACCCTCGACGCCGGCGCCCGTCACGGTCGAGCGCACCGCGGCGGGCATCGTTCTCGCCAACGGTCTCGTTGCCGTGACCATCGACTCCGACGGGCTTTTCTCCTCGCTCCGCGACCTCGGTGCCGGCCGCGAGCTGATCCCGTCCGGTGAACGCGGCAATCTGCTCCGGCTGCACCGCGACACCCCCACGCAGTGGGATGCCTGGGACATCGACCAGCACTACAAGCGCACCGCGACCGATCTGACCGCCGCGGATGCGGTCGAGCTGGTGCGAGAGTCGGCGGGGGTCGCCGAGGTGCGGGTCCGTCGGTCCTTCGGGGCGTCACACATCGTGCAGGTGATCAGCCTGGCGGCCGGCGCGCGCAGCATCGACCTGGCCCTGACCATCGACTGGCACGAGCGGCAGAAGCTGCTCAAGCTGGCCTTTCCCCTCGACCTGCTCGCCGAACGCGCCGCCTCCGAGATCCAGTTCGGGCACGTCTACCGGGCCACGAACGCCAACACGTCCTGGGACGCGGCCCGGTTCGAGACCTGCGCTCACCGGTGGGTGCACGTCGGCGAGCCGGGCTACGGCGTGGCGGTGGCCAACGACTCCACCTACGGCCACGACATCACCAGGGCCACGGACGCCGCCGGCCGCCCCACGACGACCGTGCGCCTCTCCCTGCTGCGCGCGGCCGTGTTTCCCGACCCGACGGCCGACCAGGGCACGCACGAGCTGCGGGTGTCGGTGCGGCTGGGCGCCGAGATCGCCGACGCGGTCGCCGAGGGATACCGGCTCAACCTGCCGCTGCGCACCGTGCGCGGGGTTGCCGCCGACCGGATCGACCCTCTGCTCGAGGTCGACAATCCGGCGGTCGTGATCGAGGCCGTCAAGCTCGCGGAGGACCGCAGCGGAGATGTCGTGGTGAGGCTCTACGAGGCGCACGGCAGCCGGTCGACGGCGCGGGTCATCCGTCGGTTCGACGCGACGGGCGTCACCGAGACCGACCTGCTGGAACGCCCGCTCGCAGAGCCGCGCGCCACCCTGACGGCCGAGGGCGACACGTTGCTCCTGGAGCTCCGCCCCTTCCAACTTGTCACCCTCCGCTTCGCCCGCTAACCCCGCCCGCCCGTGCCGCGAAAGTGCACTTTTCGCCCCCATGGACTTCGCGCAGGGGCGAAAAGTGCACTCTCGCGAATCGGGGAGCCCGAAGGGGCGAGGAGGGGCGAGGAGGGGCGAGGAGGGGCGAGGAGGGGTGGGGTTAGACGAGGAGCTGGTGCTTCGCGAGCTCGCGGTAGAGCGGGGTGGATGCGACGAGTTCGGAGTGTGTTCCGGTCCCGATCACCCGGCCGTGGTCGAGCACCACGATCTGGTCGGAGTCGACCACGGTCGAGAGCCGATGCGCGATCACGATCAGGGTTCGGTTCACGGCGACGGCGTCGATCGCCTCACGCATCATCTGCTCGTTGACCCCGTCGAGGCTCGAGGTGGACTCATCCAGCAGTAGGATCGGCGGTGCCGCGAGCAGCGCCCGGGCGATCGCGAGACGCTGGCGCTCGCCGCCGGAGAGCATGACCCCCGACTCGCCGACCGCCGCGCCGAGTCCGGCCGGGTCACGGTCGAGCACCTCGCCGAGGTTGACGGCGTGTAGAACGGCGATGCACTCGTCATCGGTGGCGTTCGGGCTCGCCAGGGTGAGGTTGTCGCGCAGAGACCCGGCGAGCACGGGCGCATCCTGCTCGACGTAGCCGATCTGGGCGCGCAGGGCCTTGCGATCGAGCGTGCGGATGTCCAGCCCGCCCAGGCGAACGACGCCCGAGTTCGGGTCGTAGAACCGTTCGATCAGGGCAAGAATCGTGCTCTTGCCGGCGCCGGAGGGGCCGACCAGGGCGGTGCGGAGCCCGCGCGGAGCGCTGAACGATACCCCGCTGAGCACCGGGCGCGGCTCTGCGGGTGGGGCAACGCTCTCCGGGGCGGCCGCGGTCTCCGGGGCGGCCGGGGCGGTCGCACGGGCGGCGGCGCGGGCGGCAGCACGGGTGGCCGCCCGGCCGGGCGCGGCCTC
>JBBQGJ010000128.1:0-16259 GCA_038322925.1 Mycobacteriales bacterium | reverse complement strand
GAGGACGAGAAATCGAACGAGCGCGCGGGTGGTGTGGTACCGGTGACCGTCTTGACGACCGTCAGGGTGCGCACCTGAACCAGCGACGCGTACAGGCAGGCGTGTGTCTGCGCGCCCTCGACCGTGCTGAACTCGTTCTGTGGGGTGCCGCTCGGCGTGGCCGGGCACGTCGTCGTCGATGACGCCACGGGGATGAAGCCGAGGATGACGAGGCGGAAGTTCAATCCACCCTGCGTCAGCGTGACCGTCGAGATCTGATTGGTGAAGGTGATCAGGTCGTTGCAGCAGTTGTTGCCGCCACTGTTGGGCGTTTCGTCGAGCTGCCAGTCGAAGCCGACGGTATTCGGCGACGTGAATCCACCAAGGATGGCGCTGATCCGCCCGGTGAAGTAGCGGTCATCGGCGTACACCGGGTTGTTGTAATGAATCATCTTGCCGATCGGAAATGCGACACCGTCCTGAGCCGAGGTGGTCGCGGCCGGACGGAAACCGACGGTGCTCTGGATGCTCGAGTTCAGGGTCGACGGGCAGCTGCTCTGGCTGTTGCTCGGTCGACCGTGAGCCGTCTGCGCCTCGCTCGGGTTGCTGACCAGCGCCGACGATGTCGACGTGCCGACCGGTGCGTAGGTGATGCAGTTTCCGGAGGTCCCGTTGTTGACGCCCCTGTGGTTGGACAGCTGCGCCTGGATCGTGCCGATGTTGACGGTCGCCGCCGCCGCGTCGGGGGCCGGTGCCACCGTTGAGGCCGCATGCGAGGTGGTCGGGGAACTTCGGTGGTGAGAAGGGCGCAGGCGCTGGCCGTGGTGCTGCTGCTGACCGCCGGGCTGTGCACCATCACCGGCCTCCCCACGCAGTCGGCCAGCTTCCCTCGACGAGCCACGGTTTGACCCCACGAACGCATCAGCCCTGTACCGCATGGCGGTCGGGTCGGAGTGTAGGACACGCAGCACAACAGCGCGTGATCGAACCCACACTCATCGCGATCCCGGGGTTCCGGAACCAACCCGTTCGGGGGGCGGGGTCGGCTCGGTCCGGCTGCCAGCTGAGCACCGCCGGCGCTGGTTGCGGTCCCGGGTCCCACCGGATCAGGCCAACGGCCCGAGGCGCCCGGCGGTCCACCCGGGGACTATCGCAGCACGGCGAATTCCGCCCGCACGCGAATGTCCTGAATACCGGTGACATGGCACTTCGGCAGAACACAGATATGGGTGGCACACCGGATTCGACGGGCTCAGGAGCCGGCCCCACATGCCGAGTCCAGGCTCCCGGTCATCACAATGGTGGCCGTCAGCAGCGCCGCGCGTCGTCGCAGCGGGGTCGCGGACCTCCTATGGTTTCCTTCTGGTAGGCGCGGCGGACGGCTTCGTACCGGACAGCGCGGAATGCAGAATGGGCTCGTGTGCCATGGGCCCAACCGAAAATCGCAGTGGCGACCCCGACCCCTCAGCGGAATCGCCACCTGCTCCGAGCAGCCGACCTTTCAAGCGAAGGGCCGTCGAGCTGGGCGCGATCTGAGTGTGTCGAGGTGAGAGCCCCCCCGTCACGTCCCCGGTGTTCGGGACACCCGGGCGGCGCTTTCCGAATCGGTCGTCTGTGATAATCCGGGCATGGCCCTGGCCTCCGCGATCTCTCTTGGGACCCTGCGGCGTCAGCGCGCAGGTCAGCCGGGGCGCGGAACTCCAGTAGCGGTCGACGGTCGGGGCCGCACCTGGACGGGGTCGTTCGAGCGAGCCCTGTTCGTGGTCTTCGGGCTGATCGTCGTCAACGACGTCGCCGTCTCGATGCAGTGGCTCTCGCAGGCGTTCGGCGTGTCAGGTGGCATCGGCCGCGCGGCAATCGTCGTGGCGGTCGGCGCTCTGGGCTGTTCCGCGGTATTGATCCTGTTCGGGTTCCTCGGTCCCGCACTGGTGTATCTCACGGTCGGCGCGGTAGCCGGAGCGCAACTGGTGTTCGTCTGGGCGGAGCCGGATGCGTCTGCGCTGCCCGGGACGTGGTGGGCGTGGCAGCTGATGATCCCCACGTCGATCCTGGTGTGCGCCGGGTTGCCGTTGTCCCGAGCGGCGCCGGCGCTGGCCGTGCTGCTGACCGGGTACGCGGGTCTGCGGCTGTCCCCCGGCACCGGACCCGGGCACGGGCCGCAGGCCACGATCTCCGACCTGTCCTGCTTCGTCCTGTTCGCAGTGATGGTGTTGGTCACCGTGAGGGCGTGGCGGCGGACCGCAGAGATGTCCGATGAGGCGACCCTGTCGCGTAACCGGTCGCACGCGGCGACGGAATCGGCCAGGGCCGGCGACCGTCAGCGGCGGGCGGTGGCCCGACTGCTGCACGACGAGGTCATCCACGCGTTGCGGGCGGTTGCCCTCACACCTGGGGCGATCGACCCGGTCATGGTGCGCGACCTGACCGGGCGGGCGTGCACGGTGCTCGCAGAGGGATCCTCCGCGCTGGCCAACGCGTCGATCGGTGATCTGCGTGCAGTCTTGGAGGAGCTGGCGGCGCGCTCGCCGTTGATCGTGCGGGTCGAGGTGCGGGGCGAGCCGGCCCTCCCGGAGCCGGTGGCAGCGGCAATCACCGCAGCGGTGGGTGAGGCGCTGCGCAATGTGCAACGCCACTCCGGTGTCATCGATGCCGTGATCGAGGCCCGGTCGTTGGCCGGCGGCGTGCATGTCCGGGTCACCGACGAGGGCCGCGGTTTCGATCCAGGGCTGGTCACCGGACCTCTGGGGTACCGAAGTTCGATTCTGGAGCGGGTCGCCGACGTCGGCGGCACCGCGACCGTCACCTCCGCACTCGGGTCAGGGACCACCGTGGCGATCACCTGGGAGATCGCGCCGGAGATGTCTCGCGACGCTTCCCGACGACTGGCCGATCTGGCCGGTACCCGGATGCGGTTGATCACCGGCGGAGTGGCCCCGATGATGGTGTTCGCGCTCATCCAGGGCGGATTGAACTCAGCTCGGCTCGTCGACCCGGTGGCCGCGCTGCTCGCCGTCAGCGGCGCCGCGGTGATCACCCTGGGTGCATTGCTGTGGAGCCGCGGTCGGTCGATGCCCGGCTGGATGTCGATCGCGTTGATCGTGACCGCCCTGACGACCACCGTCGCCGGCGGGTGGGAACTTCGGGCTGCGGGCGATGTGGAGCTCGCGTACTTCGCTGCCGGCGCCGGCGGCCCCGCGCTGGCATTGGTGGCGTTCTTCCGTCCGACGTGGGAATCGATCACCGGCGCGACCGTGGTCACCGCCGCGGCGGCCGCGATGGTTCATCGGATGGACCCGGGCTGGCCGGCCATGGAACAGGCCCTTCCTGCGGTGATGTCGACCCTGGTCGCGATAGCCGGAGTCCTCGCGGCGCGGATCACCATCGACCGGATGAGCCGGAACGTGCTGTGGGCCGAAGAATTGGAACGGCAAGCCGACACCGTCCGAGCCCAGCTCGACATCGGTCGACGGGTGATGGCCGACCGGCTGGGCCGCGTCCAGGACTGGGTGCTGCCCTTCCTCACCGGCGTCGCCCGCGGTGACCTCCAACCGGCCGACCCGACGGTGCGGCGGCAGGCCGCCGTACTCGAAGCCGCCGTCCGGGACGATATCCGCCTCGGAGCGTGTCTGGACGAGGCCGCCCGCGGGTTGATCGCGGGCGCCAGGGCAACCGGGCGTCTCGTCGAGATCAACGCCGACCCCGAGGTTGCCGGGCTACTCCCCGCCGGCCTGATCTCCCGGCTGTTCACCGCAGCCCTCGACCGGCCGGACGGTCCACCCGACCGCACCGTACTGACCATGTCCCAGGTGGAACCGCGAGAGGTGTTTGTCAGCCTGCTCGTCGCGCCCCCGCCGATCGACCACGCCCTGGCGTCGGTCGGCGCAGCTATCGGTGCCACCATCGTGGCCGGGCCGACCTTCCAACTGGTCCGTCTCACAGCGAGCAGGACGTCACCACTTGTGGGGACTAGCCCTCAGCCGGCCGATCCGGTTGGCTCGATCCGGTGACAACACCAGAACCTGAATCACCGCCGACACCGAATACCCGCGCCGATCTGCCGTTACGGCTGGCGGCCGTCGATGATCACCCATATGTGCTCAGGGGGATCCTGTGGACCGTGCGCGAGCTCGCACCCTGGATCACCGTGATCACCACCGCTGCCACGGTCAGCGAGCTGCTCGACAACGGCGGCGGCGGCGCGGACGTTGTCCTGCTCGACCTCGACCTGGGCGCAGCCCAGACCGATGACGAATCCGACCCGTCCCGGAATGTGCAGACCATCCTGGCCGCCGGGCCGCAGGTGCTCATCCTCACCGCCGAGGTCCGCCCGGTGCCAGTCCGACGGGCGATCGCGGCCGGTGCGGTCGGCCTCGTCCTCAAATCGGACCCCGAATCCCACCTGATCGACGCCATCCGAACCGCCCGCACCGGCGAGCTCGCCGTATCCAGCCGCCTGGCCCACGCCCTGCTCACCGACCCCACGCTGGTCGGGCATCTCGCCCCCCGCGAACAACAGGTCTTCGAACTCCTCGCCCAAGGCGTCGGCAGAGCCGATATCGGTAAGCTCCTCGACCCGCCCGCCTCCCAGCACACCGTCGACACCTACCTCAAACGCGTTGCCGCGACTTACCGTGCCCTCGGCCGGGAAACGTTCAACGCTTACGAAACACTGCATCACATAATGCGAGACGGCCACATCGATTTGCCACAGAAACTGGATCCTCGACCCCGGCCGTCTTGAGACGGTATCCATGTCACGGACAGGCGATCTCAAGGACGCCCATGTCGTCGCGGTTGGCAAAATGTCAGATGAGTGCCTTGAGGAATTCTTCCCACCGGCCATTGACGCCGTAGTGTCCGGCGCCTGGCCACCAGTGAGTGGAGCAGTCTGGCAGGCGTTTGCAGAGCCGGTTGCTCATTTCCGGGTCGAGGATGTCGTCGGCATCGCCGACGAACAATTCGACATGTTGGGTGACGTCCTCTGGCCGGAAGCCCCAGTCAAGAAAGGCCCACATGTCGTCGAGCGCACCGATTCCGCCCTGGGCGAAGGCCGCGGCGAACTCGGCTTCGAACATTGGCTCCAGCACTGGGTCGGTGAAGATCGACCGATCGGCCGGCCATTCCTTCGCGCAGTGCGCGACGAAGGAGTGGATGTCCTTCTCATAATGCTTGGCCTCGATCTTCGCAGCGGCGTTGGCCAGCCATTTCACATGCGCCAGACGAAAGATCGTCTTCAGGTCGGAGTCCTTCACCATGCCCTTGGTGCCCGCTTCATCGAACGGGGCGATCGGCGCGGCAAGACCAACCCTGGTGACTCGATCCCCGAGCTCCTTGGCGATCGCGAGCGCATGCGGGCCGCCACCGGAATGGCCTGCCGCGACAAAGGTGTCCAGCCCGATCGCGTCCGCGATCGCTTCGACGTCGGACACCCAATCGAGAATGCTGCGATTCTTCTGCGGCGACGATCCACCCACTCCTGGTCGGTCCGCGGTGATCAGGCGAACGCCCAGTGACGCGGTCAGTGCGTCGTTCGGGTGTTTGCACAACCTGGAGTCGCCCGTGCCATGTTGGAAGAACACCGGGACTCCGTGCGGTGCGCCGCCAACCTCGTAAGCCACTCGGCGACCACCTGGGACCTCAAGAACGTCCACCCACTCCTCCTCGGTCCGCCTGAATGTGATCGTCCTGCACGACCCCGGAACTATGACAAAGGGGTGAAAGTGACAGTAATCCATGGCGTGCTGGGGGGTCCATTTGCATCGTCCGCGCTACTTGTCAGCGTCACCGCCGAGTGTCGCCTCCATGATCGGCGCTGAGCTCCCAGCCGATCCACGGGCGACGCAGCGTGCCGCTGGCGAATACATTGTTGCCGAGTTGACGGTAACTACCGCGTGTTCTTTGCCCACGCTCGCGGCCCATTTCCACACCCGACAGCGCGGCCCATTTCCACACCCGACCGCAGAGCAGTTCCGCGCGAGTCGGGGTGCCGTGTCAGCCACAGCAGCGTCCTGCCACTTCCGAAGAATTCCCGCCGGGCCGCGTCATCGCCCCGCCCGGCGACCGCGCGGAGGAAGGAATCACGCTGAAGCGGAGCACTGCGACGACGTCGTGCGCTCGCCACGTTCCATCCGCACGGTCAGCTCGAGGGTGCGGGTGGCGAGGTATGCGCTCAGACGCACGCCACCGGCGAACGTGTCGATGCCGCCGGCGAACGTGTCGATGAAGGGATCGCCGGTGACGGCGTCGAGTGCAATGGCTTCTGAGTTGGTCGCGCAGGATGCTCGTGATCTGGTGGTGATTCAGGGTGTGGGTTGCCATCCTGAACCGTCATCGATGCCGTATATCGGCCAAGTCATGATGATCTTCGGTGGCGGGCTCGCCGCAGCGGCGTCTGCCAACAGCGCTGAGCCGTAGAAGGCGTCGGCCGCTTCCCGTGTTTCCCAGACCTCGACGATCCGGTACCCGCCCTCGATCGGTCCGCCGGCGTGGAACAGCGCCCCGGCGGGCGAACCTGATTCGTTGACCTTCCTGACCACCAACTCGTACTGCTCCCGGGTCAGGTCCGGGATTTCCGCGAGGATCGCGAGAGCCATTGCTACCACCACTTTCTCCATGTGGGGGCCACCGTGTTTGCCGGCGCCCTTGATGTGTTCACGGTGCCGCGTGCGCCTGTTCATTGACCAGGAACCGGAACCGGCACAGTTGGCGGCACGGTGGCGCTAGTTTGGACATTGGCCCAGGCCCCGGACGGCGTGTGGCCGATCTCTGGCTCGGGGGATCGATCGATGCGCACCTGCAGAGGCGAACACCGGTGACGACAGGCGCGGAAGACCGGCCTGCCCTGTTCGGTGAGCTGCTCAGGCGGCACCGTGCGGCGGCGGGGTTGACCCAGGAGGACCTGGCCGAGCGGGCCGAATTGAGCGTTCGCGGCCTGCGGTACCTGGAACGCGGCCTGCATCGGCCCTACCGGGACACCGTGCAGCGCCTGCTCGAGGTCCTGGACCTGTCCCCGGAGGATCACCGACTCCTGGTCGCAGCGGCCCGGCCACGTGGCATTGCCGCCTTGGCCGGTGAACGCCATGGTGGCGGTCTTCCGGTACCGCCGAGCCCGCTGATCGGACGGGAGAGGGAGATTGCCGCGGTCGCCGACCTCCTACACCGAGCGGACGTGAGCGTGGCGACACTGACCGGTCCTGGTGGCGTCGGAAAGACCCGTCTCGCCCTGGCGCTGGCCGCAGACCTGCGATCCACCTTCACCGGCGGCGTGGTCTGGGTTCCGCTGGCCGCACTGACCGATCCCACCCTGGTCCCTTCCGCCATCGCGCAGTCTCTGGGCCTCACCGAGATGGGCGCACTGCCCGTGGAGGCGGCACTCACCATTGCGCTGAGCGGTCGGCAGGTGCTGTTGCTGCTGGACAATTTCGAACACGTTGCCGCGGCGGCCGGCCTGGTGTCCGATCTCGTCGCAGGATGCCCTCAGCTGAAGGTGCTCATCACCAGCCGGGCATCCCTTCGACTCCGCAGCGAACACGAGTTCTTCGTGGCGCCGTTGCCCGCACCCGAGGTGACACCACGGTTATCTGTCCACGCGCTGGCCGCGAACCCGGCCGTCGACCTGTTTCTGCGCCGGGCGCAGGCCGTCAAGCCTGACTTCGCGCTCACCCACGACAACGGCGCCGCCGTCGCGGCGATCTGCCGGCGGTTGGAGGGCCTGCCGCTCGCGCTGGAGCTGGCCGCACCGCGCATCCGGGTCTTGCCGCCACCGGCGATGCTGGCCCGGATTGACCACCGGCTCGCGTTCCTGACCGGCGGCGCGGTCGACCTGCCGGCCCGCCAACGCACCATGCGAGAAACCATCGCCTGGAGCTACGACCTGCTCACCGTCAAGGAGCAGCAACTGTTCCGGTCGTTGGCCATCTTCGACGGCGGCTGCAGCCTGCCGGCGATCGAGGAACTGTGCGCCACCAACGATGCGCCAGGCGAAACGTTGGACAGCGTCGAAACTCTGCAACGGAACAGTCTGCTCCGGCAGGAGGAGACCGTCGCGGACGTAGAGCCCCGATTCCGAATGCTGGAGACCATCCGCGAATACGGGCTGGAGCGACTCGCGGCCAGTGGTGCGGGGGACGAACTCAAACAGCGGCACGTCGACTACTTCCTGTCGTTCGCCGAGGAGGCCGCCCGCGGCTTCTTCAGCCCGGCGACAGCGTCCTGGCTGGACCGGGTCGAGTCCGACCACGCCAACCTGCGAACAGCATTGCGGTGGTGCATCGAGCACAAGGACGCCGAGAGGGGTCTTCGCCTGGCGGCCGCGTTGTGGTCCTTCTGGTATGTCCGCGGGCACGCGACCGAGGGCCGCCAGCAACTGGCGGCTCTCCTGGCCCTACCGGAGGCTGCCACCGCGTCGACGGCCCGAGCGCAAGCACTGCTGGGCGCTGGCCAGCTGGCAATGACCCAGGGCGACCACGCGGCAGCGTGGACGTCGTTGCAGGAAAGCATCGCACTCCACCGCTTGACGCATGATGAGCGAGGCACGGCCGCTGCGCTGCTTGGCGCGGGGTTCGTGGCCCGGCTCCAAGAGGAATACCAGACCGCGACGACACTGCTGGACGAGGGTTTGACACTGGCACGAGCGACCGGACACACCTTCATTGCCGCGGCCTGTTTGCATCACCTGGGGATGATCGCCGGCGACGTCCACCACGACAACGCGGCGGCGCGGAGCCTGCTCGAGGAAAGCCTGGTGCTGTATCGCGCGCTCGACTTCCCACGGTTTGTCGCCCTGGTCCAACTCAGCCTGGGTGCCGTCGCCCTCGCCGAAGCCGACCTTGACCGCGCGCACGACATGCTCCGGCAGAGCCTCACCGGGATGAGACAGGTTGGCGAGAAGCTGGGCATCCACGGGGCCCTGGACACCTTCGGCCACCTCGCCATTGCCCAGGGACACACCGGGCGAGCCGTCAGACTGGCCGGCGCCGCCGAACGGCTTCGCGCCACCAGCGGCATCCACTCCTGGCCGGTTGTGCAGCGAACCCGTGCACGGTGGCTGGCCTCAGCACGCCAGACGCTGGACGAAACGGCATACCGAGCCGCATGGGAACAGGGACAGGCGATGAACCGCGAAGAGGCCATCGCCTATGCCCTGGAACAGACCCCATCGGCGCCCGTTGGGAACCCTTGACAGCGACCGAAACAGGGCGCGTGCAGCGGCTGGCGGACATGGTGCGCGGTTGGCGACGCGTGCGACGGCCGAGCCGGACTGGCCGTCGTGGCACGCGGCCTCGGGGAGGTCGTGGGCCGCCGGGGCAGGCGATGGTGGAAATCCGGTGGCGGAGGGGCTCTCTCGACCCCCGCCGGGGTCGAACCGTCACGCCCCGCCGGGCCGATCCCCCGTGAGGCCGACGAGGTCGGCGCTGACATCCCACAGCCGGCCCGCGGCCGTCGCGTCGTAGGAGAGCTTGTTGGACGACTTGGGTGTGCCGTTCGCGAAGTACCGGCCGCTGATGCCCTCGACGTCGGCCGATGACGCCAGGTAGATCGACGTCAGCGCGCCATGGGCCGGGGTCTTCAGGAATCGCAGGAACGGCATCGCCGCCCTTGTCAGCACCGATGGGTCTTCCGCACCGAAACCGGTCCGCACCACTCCCGGGTGCAGCGCGTTGGCGGTCACCCCGGTGCCGGCAAGGCAACGGGCCAGCTCGTAGGTGAACATGACGTTGGCGAGCTTGGACTGGTTGTAGGCGCGTGACCCGACATAGTGCTGCGCACCCTGCAAATCGTCAAATGCGATGCGGCCCATCGCCTGCGCGTTGGACGCGACGGTGACGACTCGCGCCGGTGCGGTGGATTCGAGCCGTTCGAGCAACAGGTTGGTCAGCAGGAACGGGGCCAGGTGGTTGAGCGCGAAGGTGCGCTCCAGGCCGTCTGCGGTGACGTGCCGGTGAGCCCAGAACCCGCCCACGTTGTTGACCAGCACATCCAGCCGCGGGTACGCGGCGAGCACTTCGGTGGCCAGCCGACGCACCTCGGCCTGGCTGGACAGATCGGCGGCGAACGCGTCCACGGCCGGATTCCCTGACTCGCGGCTGATCTCGGTCGCGGCCTGCTGAGTGCGGGTCAACTCGCGGCCGGTGATCGCCACCCGCGCGCCGAGCTCAGCCAGGCCAATGGCTGTCGCCTTGCCGATACCGCCGGTGCCGCCGGTCACCAGCACGGTCTTGCCGGCCATGGTTCGGGTGGTGCCGGGGTCGGGTGTCATCACGCAGCCCCGACGGTCGCCGGCTCGTGCCTTGGTGCGACGGTCGTTCCGGACGGTGGTGTCGTCATCGGGGCCGGTTCATGGCTGCCCTGGTCGAGGCGGATCGGCGGGTAGCTGTCGGTCATCAGCGCGACATACGCCACGACCCGGTAGATCCACCGGTCGGTGCCGAGACCACCGGTGGTGGCGTAGTAGGACACCCGCCAGGTCCAGCGCAGCACGCCGCTGGTGCAATCGAACAGCGAACGCGGGTACCGGCGGGTGATCAGGATGCAGGAGCCGGCGATGACGGTGACCACCACGAAGGCGGGCCAGAGGAGGGCCAGCACGACGAGGTGCGGGATGGCCAGGACCCATTTCACCAACCACTTCCAGCGTGACAGGCCGGGATCGAGGCTGGCGGTGAGCGCAACCGGGTGCCGAATGCCTGGCGTGATGTCGACCGGGACGGCCATGGGCTTCTCTCGTCTACTGGAGGGGTGTCGCTCGGGTGATTGCGTGCGGCGAAGGATTGGACGGTTGGTCAGGAGTCAGACAGCTCGGACAGCTCTTAGCCCAGACGGTTCACATGGTGATGACGACCTTGCCACGAGCCCGCCCTTCCTCCACGTATGTGACCGCGGCCGGGGTCTCGCTCAGCGGGTAGGTCCGATCGACGACCGGTGTCACCGCTCGCGACTCGATGAGTTCGCGCAGCACCAGCAGGTCGACCGAGTTCTCCGACGCCATGATCGAGCGCAGGCGCTGGCCGACGAACGCGGACAGCAGGGGCGCGCGAAGTTGCCGCTGAAAGCCGCCGAGCCAGCGTCCGCCGTTTTCGCCACCCAGGAGCCAGCGTTCCCTTGTCGGTGAGCGCGCGCCGGAGGTGGGTCAACGACCGATTGCCACCGATGTCGAGGATGACGTCGTACCGCCGAGCGCCAGCGGTGATGTCCTCGCGGGTGTAGTCGATGACGTGGTCCGCGCCGGCGAAGCGGACGACGTCCGCCTTCGATGTGCTGCACACACCGGTGACCTCGGCCCCGAAGGTCTTGGCGATCTGGACGGCGAAGGCTCCCACCCCGCCGGAGGCGCCGATGATCAGCACCTGCTGACCGGGCTGCACATCTGCGCCGTCGCGAACGGCCTGCAGTGCGGTGAGCGCGGACACCGACACCGCGGACGCCTGCACGAACGTCAGGTTTCTAGGCTTGGGCGCCAGTGTGTCGGCGCGGGCAGCGGCGTACCCGGCGAAGCAGCCCTCACCGATGCCGAACACCTCGTCGCCGACCTTCAGCGTCGTCACCTCCGCGCCGAGTGCTACGACCGTGCCGGCGACCTCCCGGCCCCTTACCTTGGTCTTGGGAGCACGGATGCCGTAGCCCGCGAACCGTACCGGGTACGGCAGGCCCGCCATCAGGTGCCACACATCGCGATCAATGCCTGCCGCGTGCACCCGGAGCAGCACCTCGCCGGCCGCGATCTCGGGCCGGTCGATCTCGGCGAGCCGGAGTACGTCGGCCGCATTGCCGTACTCGTCCTGGACGATCGCTGTCATCGCTGTCATCGCTGTCACCGCGGGTGGCAGTGGCGCTGGGTTCATTCCGGGAGTGCTCTGATGAGTGATCATGGACGGGCTCCCTACTTCGCGAGTTTGTGGGTGGACCTGAGGGAGGATCAGGTGGCGGGGGTGTTGGCGACCGAAACCCGACGACCCGTTGATCAACAGCCAGATCATCAGCACGACTTCACCGATCCCGGTGACGGCCGCGATGCCGATCGAATATCCCGGGATCAGTAGCTTGCCGGCAGCGTCGGCCAGGTAGCCGATCCCGGCGATGGCCAACGCAATGCCGACGATCTTCGGGACGAACCCCGAGCGAATGGCCAGGTAGCCGATCAGCAGCAGGTGAATTCCGAAGAGCACGAGGCCGGCCTGCCAGATGGCCGAGAAGGCATCTGTTCCTGCCAGCGCGCGGTTGGCGTCGCCGGACACCGGAAGCACGCCGACCAGTCTGCTGATCGCCACCGCGAATACCGCGGCGTAACCAATCCTGAACGCGGCTGCCAGCCGGGACACGCCGCGATTGACCGGAGCGAACACCGCGAACAACGCGACCGCGACGAGGACATCGAGCGCGACAACGACGATGAGGCTGTGATACCCCAGCGGAACAGACCCTCGGAACCGGCGATGTCCCCCGCCGTTTGTCCGGCATCTCCCGGCGTGACGCGACCTTCTGCGCAAGCTCGGTGTGGAGCTCGGGGTCGAAGCAATGTCGCTGTACAATGACGTCGCGAACAAGGCCGACCTGCTCGACGGCATGATCGACATCGTGTTCGCCGAGATCGACCTTCCCACCAGCGAAACCGACTGGCGGACGGCGATGCGGCGGCGGGCTGTCCCCGCCCGCGACGTTCTCTCCCGACACCGGTGGGCCACCGGCCTGATGGAGTCACGGACCACCCCTGGCCCCGCGACCCTCCGGCACCACGACACGGTGCTCGGAATCCTGCGGGGAGCGGGCTTCTCGATCGAATTGGCCGCGCACGTCTATTCCGCGCTGGACAGCTACATCTACGGGTTCGCGCTGCAGGAGCCGAGCCTGCCGTTCGACAACGACGAGGACACCGCGAAGGTCGCGCAGGCGATCATGTCCAGATTCGCCTCCGGCGAGTTTCCGCACCTCACCGAGATCGCCGTCGAGTACGTCGGGCAGCCCGGGTACGACTACGGCAACGAGTTCGCGTTCGGGCTCGAGCTGATCCTGGACGGCCTCGAACGGGCGCTGCGCTCGGTGTGATCCCGCGGGTCGGCGACCAGGGAAAACACGGTGCGCCCGGCACGCGGGGTCGCCCACACTGACAACCGAACAACACGCAATACCGGCACAGCTCAGGGGGATGCCATGCCCGGTTATGACGTCGAATTCCTTGGATTGCCCGCACCGGCCCCGACCGTTGCGGTGCCCACGATCCAACTCGACTACCTGCACTTTTCGGTGGCATTCCGGCCCGACCGACGGCTGGCCGCCGTCACCGCGGTGAACATCCACGGGGGGCTGCTGATCGAGATCGAAAGGACAAGGGACGACTGGCTCCTCGATCCAAGGGTTCCGGTGATCGAGCAGGCGGGACCCGAGCTCTACATCAACAACGATTTCGACCGCGGCCATCTGGTGCGCCGTCGCGATCCGGGCTGGGGCACGCAGGCCACCGCGCTGACGGCGAACAACGACACCTTCCACTACCCGAACGCCGCCCCGCAGGCAGCCCATTTCAACCAGTCCAAGCTGCTGTGGGCGGGCCTGGAGGACTACTTGCTCGAGCACGCGGCCACTTTCGAGCAGCGGCTGGCGGTGTTCACCGCGCCCGTCCTCGATCCGGCGGACCCCTTCTACCGCGGCGTCCAGATCCCGCGCCGTTTCTGGAAGGTCGCGGCCTGGATTGCGCAGTCCGAGCTCGCTGCCACCGGCTACGTGCTGGACCAGACCGACCTGATCGATCCGATCCTGGCGGCCGACGCGCTGGTCGCAGGGGCCGAGCCACCTCCGCTGGGTGCCTACCGGACCTTCCAGGTCCCACTCATCGACATCGCGGACGCCGCTGGCGTGCAGATGCCGGAGCTGATTGCGGCCGATGTTCTGCAGCCTGCCCTCGCCAGTACCGCCGCCGCCGGAACTGCGCCATGGATCGAGCTCACCTCACTGGACGACATCCGCCTGTGATGGCAGCCTCGACGTCGAGGTATCACGGGGCGTGAACCGCTGTCTGACTGTTCGTCGGGTCGGTCGATACTGGCTTGACGCCGGCCGAAATCGGCGCGGAACCGTGCACCGACCTGTGGAGGTGGCGTGTTGCCATGACCGATCAGCCCGGAACTCCCGCCCCCGCCCCACGTTCCAGCGGTGGGCGCCACTATCGCCCGCCCTCGAAGGGTCAGCGCGCCGCCCTTTCGGCCGCGGTGGTGATCGCGATCGCCGCTGTGATCGGCGCGGCCACGATTCTGGTCCGGTCCGGGTCCAATGACACGGCCGCCGGCAGCGGCGCCACCCCGACGACGAATGCGTCGACGGCGGCAAGATCAGCTGGGTCGACCGGCACGTCCGTGCCGCCGGGCTGTGCCCTGACGGTCGCCGCCGCGCCCGAGATTGCCGACGCGGTCGGCACTGTCGCAGCGCAGTCGAAGGACTGTCAGATCACCGTCAGCGCCGTCGACCCGGCCACCTTCGCCGCCGGCTGGACGGCCGCCGGCGCCACCCATCCTGATGTGTGGATTCCGGATTCGTCGGTCTGGGTGAGTTGGGCCGCCGGCGCCGGGGTGCCCGTCCCCGCCGGCCCTCCGTCGATCGCCACCAGCCCGGTCGTCTATGCGCTGGCCGCACCGACGGCCCAGGCATTGTCGGTCGCCGGCCCGGTCACCATCAACACCCTCCTCGGCACTAGGCTCAGTGCCACGCCGATCCGGATGGGACTGCCCGCCCCGCGGGAGTCGGCCGACGCAATCGGCGGCGTCCTCGCGCTGCAATCGGCCGTCGCCGGACAACCCGACGCCAGGGCGGCCCTGACCTGGGGTCTGCGGTCCAGCCCCGCGAATCTGCCGACCTCCGGCTCCGACCTGCTCGCCAGGATCGGCGGCGATCCGGGCACGGCCGTGCCGGTCACCGAGCAGGCACTGTGGGCGCACAACCAGCAGGCCGGATCCGCTCAGGCCGTCGCGGTCTACCCCACCACCGGCGTCGAGCTGGACTACCCGTTCGTCGCGCTGGGCGGCACAACATCCGGCTCGGCCGACGAACTGCTGCGCTCGTTGCTTGCGGCCGAGGGGAAGGCCGCAGTGCAGTCCGCCGGGTTCCGTGATCCCTCAGGAGCGGCCGGTGCCGCGCTGACCGGGGCCGCCGGCATCAACCCGCAGGCGCCGAGCGGCAGGGCGCTGCCCGACGCCGCAACCGTGGAGGGCGCCGTCCATGACGTCGAGGTGAGCAACGAACCCTCCCGACTGCTCGCCATCCTGGACATCTCCGGCTCCATGCAGGCACAGGTGCCCGGCTCCGGCGGGCGGACCCGCATCGATCTCGCCAAGGCGGCAGCCAAACGAGGGCTCGGCCTCTACCCACCGGACAGCGAGATCGGCATGTGGGTGTTCTCGACCAATCTCGCCCCATCGACCGACTACCGCGAGCTGGTGCCGGTCGGCACCCTCGCGCCCGGTCCGGATGGCGTCACCGGGCAGCAGAAACTGGCCATGGCTCTGGACGGTGCCCAGGCCATCCCCGACGGGGGCACCGGCCTGTACGACACCACGCTGGCCGCGGTCAGGGCGCTGCGGGCCGGTTGGGACCCCAACCGGGTGAACACCGTGCTGATCCTGTCCGACGGGATGAACGACGACGCGAACTCCGTCTCGCTGCCGGACCTGCTGAGCACGCTGAAGAACGAGGCCAACCCGAAGAAACCGGTCACGGTGATCTCCATCGGTTTCGGGCCGGACAGCGACGTGAATGCGCTGACGCAGATCAGCAACGCGACGGGCGGATCGACATACGTCTCCCTCGACCCGAACAACATCGGCGAGATCTTCCTCGACGCCGTGGGCCAACGGATGTGCCGGCCGAATTGCGGTGCCGGCTGACGTTGTGGGTGATGTGCTGCTGATCGGCTGCTGGTCGACTACCGCCGCGGCGGTGGCTCGGGCACAGGCTTGGCCGCGACAACCTCGGCCAGGAGGATTCGCCGCTGGCCCCGCCGTGTCTCGATCTCGCAGGTCAGAGCATCCAGCCGGCGGAGATAGCCGAGGGTGTCGGTCAACCCGCCGGGGACGGTGCTGCGCACCACCACGCGGGTGCCAAGCGGCAACGTCGCCAGTCGATCAGCCGGGCGTCCGGTCGTCATGTCGAGAAGGCTAGTGCAGCGCCGCGTTAATCCTGCGGGGGTTTGATCGGCCAGGCTGTGGGGTCGTTGAGGTAGAGACCGAGTGCGGTGTCCAGGGCTTCGGTGGGGTTGCCGGTGAAGGCACCGGTGGGTAGCCGGCTGTCGGTGTAGG
>JBBQGJ010000127.1:0-16305 GCA_038322925.1 Mycobacteriales bacterium | reverse complement strand
AGTAGATCGGCACCGCCGCCGGCACCGCCGGCAACCGCGCCGTCAGCGGTCGTTCCCACCGCCGCAGATACGTGTGACCGCCGGTGCGGGACTCCCGCACCCGGGGACGCCCCGCCAGCAGCGGCGCCAGCACCGCCCAGGCTTGGGCCGGGTTCGGGACGGGTGAAAGACGGGTCGCAGGCGGTGACGAGGCGTCGGATGAGACGCGGTCACCCGCGGCGGCGCTCACCGATCCGGTGGGCGGCGGCTACTCGCGGTCGAAGGGGACGGGCGAAGACGACCGAAACCCGATGACAACTCGGGAGGTCGCTGTCGCCCCGGCGGGGCGATCACAGGTACAGTGCTCCTCGTAGGTAGTCGAAGCCCTACACCCTTTGCAGCGGCCAAACTGACTTTGGGGTGTGGGGCTTCGGTCTATCCAGACACCAATTGATGCCTGGATCTTGCGTCTAAGCGATCAGGCTCTGCTGCTGCTCCTCTGGTGGCTCGTACCAGACCGGCAGCCCATGGTTATCGACGACCATTCGTTTGGTGAGTTCGTTGATGAGGCCCGAGACGCTGTATCCCATGCGATTCGCGGCGGTGACGATCTTGTCGGCTTCCTCTGGTTGAAACGTCACGCCGGTGCGATACGGGCGACCGCTACCGACGTCATAGGTCGTCTGATTTCCGGCCTGTGGTCGATTTAGTGGCGCTCGTCCAGCCATGGTCGACATCATGCCGCGCAGACGGTCGTTAGCTACGTAGCAACCGCGGCGTGTCGGGGTCAGGATGCGCAACGTAGCGCGTGCCGTCGGCCGTTGCGGGCTCCGCGGATCCGAGCACGCAACAGCCCCGGGACGGGATCCTGGACGGCTGCCTAGTCCGGCTGTGTCAGTGGGGCGATGCCCCCTCGCTGTAAACTGATACTTAATTATCACGCCCACAAGCCTAACTATAGTTAGGCCGTTCAGGGAAGACTCCTGCGAGGCGCGCCGGATGTGGGTCGAATCAGGTCGACAGATGTCCGATCGTCAGGCGAGCAGCGGGAACAGGGTGCTGCCGATCAGAAACCCGATACCGGCGCCGACCGCGACCTGCGTCCAGGTGTGGGCGTCGAGGACGACCCGCGACCATGCGATGAGCGCCAAGGGGGCGATACCGAGCAGCGCCCATGGGCCGAACAGTACGAGGAAGACACCGAGGAGTCCGCCGGCTGTGGCGCAGTGAATGGAGACCTTCCAGAACCGGGTGATCATCAGCACCACCAGCAGACCGGCGAGCTGGGACAGGACCAGGGCGATGATTTGCCGGGGAGCGCTCACGAGGATGAGCAGTCCGCTGGCGATGGCGACCGATCCGAGTGCGACCAGCAGCGGGGTGGCCCGCTGTTCTCGGCGGCCGATGTGGTGGTCGCTCCATTTCCCGGCCTTGACGCCCTTGGCGATATAGGCCATCGGCACGCCGGCGCAGAGCAGGATCGCCATCGCTGCCCAAGCGGCGTCGGCTCCGCCGCTCGCACTGTTCCAGGCCACGACGGCAAGCCCGATGACCACGCACACCGCGGGCGAGCTGAGCTCGGTGACAGCGGTGGCAAACCGTCGGTCTTGCCGGGTGAGCGGTTCCGGTTCCCGGGAGGTGTCCGTCATCGGCGGACGGATTCGGGCGCGGGCAGGTTGCGGGCAGACGCCGCGTAGGCGTCCGCGAGCTCCAGCAACCTGGTGACCTCGTCGGCCCTGCTGGTGGCCGGTGGCAGCAGGTCGGCCGGCGACGGGCCCGACGCCGATGTCCATTCCGGTCGACCTCGGCGCAGGTCGGTGGCCAGCGCCGCCAGCGGCTCGGGAGAGCCCAGGATGACGGCCTTCGATGATTCCGGCAGCCGCACGTGGCGCAGGCATTCGCTGGTTTCCACCAGGCGGCGGTCGAACACGAACTCCGCCCTCCGCGAGGCGCGGGAGGCACCGGAGAGCACAACGCCGGGGCAGGCGGCCGTCAGGTCGGACCAGAGCGCGTCCAAGCGGCGGACACCCCGCCGGGCGGATCGCCAGTCGGTGAACCAGGGAACAAAACGCGGTGAGAAAACCGCGAGCGCGACGCAGACGCCGCCGACGAGTGCAGCCGCCGATCCCACCGTCTCCAGGGCCGGCAGCGGGTGGCCGGTCATCGCAACGGACAGGATCGAAATCACCCTGGTGCCGCTATAGACAATGCCGACGGCCGATCCCCACGCCACCAACCGCAGGTTGGTCAGACGGCCCTCATCGCCGGAAGCCCTACCGAACCGGCGGTAGAGCCGGACGTTTTCCACCAGGACGAACGTCAGATAGGCGTTGAAGATCAGCCGGTAGGCCATGACCTGAGGTAAACCCAAGTAGGTCTGGTCCAGATCCTCGCCGCCGACCCCCATGTGGATAGGGGCAGCCGCGAACGCCGCGATCATTCCAATCGCCACAACGGCCGCGACCCCCAGACGGATCAGCACGCTGCGGCGTTCCGGCCGGCCGACGTCAACGGCCAGGATGTACAGCTCGATCGACGCGCCCATGGCGACAACGAGCAGGTGCTTGATCAGGTCCCCGAGGTAGGGACCGGCGACGGAGTCGATCTGCGGCTCAAGGACCTTCGCGGTGAACGCAGCGGCCACCAACACGAAGATCAAGCCGTACATCGTGTTGAGGAAGTTGGGATGCCGCAGCAGGAGCAGCAGCCGGTAACCGGCGGCCAGGCAGATCAACACCGCGACGACAACACTCATCGCAGAGACCCTGTCAACCGGCCAAGCGCATCGGCGCCGGCCGCGCCCCGGCGACGATGACCGGCCTGCAGCAGACGGGTGCCGAACTCCTCGGCGGCCGCCTCGATGTCGGTCTCATACGCGGTGCGGGCCAAGAACCGCTCGATGAGCGCCGGACTGACCTCCACTGCTGCGAGCTGGTCCGCAACGGACGGTCCGGTAGGGCGATCTTCCAGGTGGTTCATCAGCAAGTGGCCCAGCTCATGGCCGATGGTTTGCTCCCTGACCGCGGGTGAGGCTTCGCGGTCGTAACAGATGAGATCGGCGCCCGCTACAGGCATCCACAGTCCGGACACATCACCGACCGGGAACTCTGTGGCCAGCAACCGAATCGGCCTGCCTCTCTGCTCGGCGATGCGCCCAACCAGCAGTTCCAGGTCCCACGGCACGGGAATCAGCTCGTCGATTGAATGCAATGCGGCGCGGATCTGACGGCGGGCCAAGGTTTGCTTCGGCACTGACACCCCCACATTTTGTGACGCCGTGCGCCAGAGAGTAGCCGGTCATTCCGACAGCGAGGCGTACTCGTCACATCTGTGGACAAAGTCCCGGCGTTGGGGACAACTCGCCCCGCGGCGAGCGTCAGTCGGGGTGGGCTGGAGCTTCGTTGTCGTCGGGGCCGGGATCCGGAAGATGCTCGATCTTGCGGACCTGCTCGATGATGCCGGCCAGACTGGCGATGCTTTCCGGTGACAAGCCGTGCGCCCGCAGGGCCAACCCCTGAATGCCGCTGTCCCGGACCGCCGTCAGAAGGCGCAGATCAGCGTCGATTTTGGCAGCCGTCTCCGGGTTGAAGAAGTAGTCCACCGGGACCGCGAACAATTCGGCGATCGCCGCCAGATTCCGTGCTGACGGGTTGTTCCGCTTCCCGTTGCGCAGCTGCCCGATGTACGCATCCGACATGTAGGTACCGGCGGCCGCCAAGGCAGCGGACGCTTGTTCGTTGGTCCACATGCCCTGCCTGTTCGGTCGAGGAACCGTGGAAAACAGATGGTTCAACCGGTCCGCCAAACCCGGCACTCCACCATCCGTGTCGCCCACCAAGCCTCCCGATCACCTTGGGTAGGGAGCCTACCGGCGGGTTCTCGGGACCCACGAAGCCTGGTTTACGGCGCGCCGAGCCGTCGTTTACCATTCTCGACCTGAGTTGAACTACAGTTCGACAGACCGACGGCGCGTAGCCGATCACTCACCGTCCGACGGTCGGAATCGTAGCTCGCTGCCATTTCCGCCAGCCCACGCGCATGGCACCAACCTGCAGGCCAGAAAGGGGACGTTGCGGACCCGTGGACGAAGACCAGCCATCTGCCGGCGCCGGGATCGGCGGGACGGTGGTGCGGCGGACCGCCGGGCGGGCGGTCAAGGGCACGGGCCGGAAGGTGCTCGTCGCCCTGGGTTTCAAGGGTGGGTTCTGGGTGGGCTTGGTGGCGCTGGTGCTGCTGATCATCGCGGCGGCGGCCGGCGCCGCCAGTCGCAAGCCCACCGCGATGGCGGTGCCGTGCAACAACAACGGCGCGGCCTGTACCGGGAGCGGGGATGGCAGCTGGGATGCCGGGAACATCATTTCCGACGCGGTGTTCTACAACGCCGGCGCGATGACGGCCGAGCAGATCCAGGCGTTCCTGGACGGCAAGGGCGGCGCGTGCCTGGGCGGTAACTGCCTGCGCACCGCGAGGTTCGTGTGGCCGGGCGGGTCGGTGGGGTGGTGCCGGCCGGTGCCGGCAGGTAGTGGCTCGTTCGCCGTGATGCTGTCGATGGTCAGCACCGCGTGCGGGATCAACCCGCAGGTGTCGCTGGTGATGATCCAGAAGGAATCGCAGGGGCTCACTCGGGTGCCGCCGGCCGCGTTGACCGGGTTCGGGTGCCCGGACACCGGCCCCGGGGGGTCGGCCAACTGCGACGCGGGGTCGGCCGGTGTGTGGGCGCAGACGTGGGGGATGGTGCAGGCTTTCGCGCACTTGAGGGCCGACCCGTCGCGGATCAACTATCCGGTCGGGCAGACCAGCCAGATCCTGTGGAACGTCGCGGAGACCGGGTGCGGCGCAGGGCCGGTGCTGGTGCAGGACACCGCCACCGCGACGCTGTACACGTACACGCCGTACCAGCCGAACGCGGCCAGCCTGGCCGCCTACCCGGGCACCGGTGACGGGTGCTCGAGCTACGGGAACCGGAACTTCTACCGGCTGTTCACCGAGTACTTCGGCTCCACCGGCGGCGGGAAACCCCTCACCGGCGGCGGCGGCCCGGTGTACACGCCGGTGGGACTGGCGCAGAACGACAGCCAGGACCCGACCGGCTTCGGGTGGGTGCACGGCGGGCCGTTGGAGCCGCTGGTCTGGCAGGGCCACAGCTTCGGCCGGGTCGCGGCCGGCACCACGAAGCTGTGGACGGCGATGCTGAACGAGCTGGTGCCGCTCATCCCCGGCGGCCTGACCGCCGACCTTGGGTGTTTCGAGGACCGGGCCAACGTCAACAACCCCAGCGTGTTGAGCTTCCACGCCTACGGCCTGGCGTGCGATGTGAACAGCGGTGACAACCCCAACGGCGCCCCCGGCTACGGCCGCACCGGCCGGTACGTCATCCCCGGCCCGCAGGCGCATGACATCGCCGCGAAGTTCTGCCTGCAGTGGGGCGGGGACTTCCGCGGGGTGCAGGACCCGATGCACTTCGAGATCCACTGCACCCCAACACAGATCGCGGCGTGGGCGGTGACCCAACCGTGACCACCACCCCCACCTCGAGAACCCGGTCGAAGAAGGCCGCCCAGGTCGCGGAGCTGGACGCCTCGACCCCGCGGTGGCCGGAGATCGCCCTGACGTTGACCGACCCGGCGAGCATCACCGTCTCCGGGGTCACCACGACCCTGACCGGTGACGACCCGCAACAGGAGGCCGTGCTGCTGGCGGCCCGGCACGCCTCGAGCAACGGCCGGCCGATCCGGATGCGGGTCACCACCGCGGGCAGGGTGCAGCGGGTGATCGTCACCGCCGACCACCGGGTGGTCCCCTTGGACACCGGCCCAGCCCGTACCGGCAAACCCCCGGCCGCGGCGACAGCGGCGCCCCTCAAGACCCCGAAGGCACCGTCACGGCCGCGGCGGGAGTTCCGGCGGGTGGTGGACCGGTTCCCCCGCCCGGTCCGCTGGGCCGGCTTGGCCCTGGCCGTGGTGACCGCCGCGGCGCTGTTGGTGATCGTCGTGCACGGCAGGACCGCGGTCGCCGCGGACACCGAGCCGGTCCCGGCGCCGGTGCCGCCGGCCGGGGAGTTGAGCACCGAGCTGCCGCCGCCGGGCTGGTCGACGCGGGCCGGGTGGGTGCTGCCGATCGCCCCGAGCGCGGTCCCGGTCACCGACCCGGCCAGCGGGGTCACCGCCGTCATCACCGCGGAGGACCGCAGCACCGGCCAGGCCGCGGCCCAGACCGTGGATCCGAGGGACCGGTGGCTCTCGGTGCTCGAGCCGGACGGGCGGACCCGGTACGCCGTCCCGTTGGACGACCCCCCGCGGTTCGGCCCGGTCATCACCGACGTCGACGGCACCACGGTCGCGTTGCTCGCGACGGCCGATCAGGTCCGGTACTGGCCGTTGACCGGCGGGCCCGGTACCGACATCGACCTGCCCACCGGCGCCCACCCGACCGCCACGGCCGGCGGTGGGTCGGTGCTGTTCACCCTGCCCGGGGACCGGGTCGGCTACCTGCACGGCGGGACAGTGCGGGTGGTGCCGCTGCTGCCGCGGACCGACCCGGGGATCGCCCTGGACGGCGCCGTCGTGCTGACCCAACCGGACACCGGGGCCTGGTGGACGGTCCGTGCCGACGCGGCGCCCACCTCCATCCGGCCCGCGCCGCCGCCCGGCGCCGCCGCCGTACAGAACGTCCTCCGGGTCACCGCCACCCGCGTGATCCTTGCGTGGACACCGGCCCTGCCGGACCCGAAGACCCCGACCCTGATCCTCGCCGGCTACGACCGGGCCACCGGGCAGCTGCTGGCCGCCACCACCGCGCCGGCCGCCGCGGCGCCGCACCCCACCACCGGCGTGGTGGTCGGCGACGACGCGGCGGGGGTGACCGCGGCCGGGCCGATCGTGCTCACCACCCCGGCGGCCGGGCCCCCGACACTCGTCGTGGTGCCCGGGTTCACCGCCACTGCGGTCGCCGACCGGGTGTACGGCACCGTCACCGGGGGCAAGCCTGCGGTCGCGGCAGCGGACGGCACCCCGACCGTGTTGCCGGACGGCACCCTCACCCCCACCGGGACCGGCGGCACGTTCCTGCCCGTGGTGAGCCAGGACCGGCTCTACGCACTCCACCCCGCCGCCGGGACATGACGGTCGACACCGCTTGCACCACCACCGAACCCGCTAACACCGGCACCCCGACGAGCAGCAACCCATCAGGGAGGAACCCCACGCCATGACCGACACCACCACCGACAACGACACCGGGACCCGGACGACGGCCCGCCGGCTGCCCGGCGCGGACCGGGCCCGCGCCCACACCGAACCACCCCCACCGCGGCGCCCCGCGCAGCCCGCGCTGATCGATGTGCTGGCCGACCCCAACCCGGACCCCGATACGGACCCGGCCACGGCCGCGGACGTGGATGGGGTGTCGTGGGAGCGGTTCGCGGAGCCGGCGTCGGCCGATGTCCTGGCCGACGGCGGGTGGGAACCCCCACCGCCGCCGGAACCACCGGCGGAGTGGGGGAAGCGGGCCGCGGTGCTGCGGGTGCTCAGCTTCGGTCTGGCCAAACCCCGACCCGGGCGGGAGGAGCTGGCGTACCGGCGGGACCTCCGAGCCATCCGGCAGGCCACCTGGCCGCGGTCGGTGCGGGTCGCGGTCGCGAACCCGAAGGGCGGCTCGGGGAAGACCCCCACCGCTGTCCTGCTCGGCGGGGTGCTGGCCGGTATCCGCGGCGGATCCGTCGCGATCTGGGATGCCTCCGACGCGGCCGGCACCCTGGGGGCCCGGACGGAGGGCACCGCCGCCCGGTGCGTGTCGGACATCGCCGCCGACCCGCAGGCCTACGCGCTGCCGTCCACGGTCGGGATGGTCGCGGCCACCCAAACCTCCTTCGCCGACGTCCTGGGCTCGCTGCGGGAACGGGAATTCGCCGGGCCGGACATCACCGCGGTGCTGGACGTGCTGGACGCCACCTACCGGGTCAGCGTCGCCGACTCCGGGAACGTCCCGCACTCGGCGGCGTTCCAGGCGTTGATCGAACGCGCCGACATCCTCGTCGTCCCCACGACGTTGACCGCGGACTCGGTGAACAAGGCGGTCGCCCTGCTCCGCAGGTTGCAATCAGCGCCGTCCGGGTTGGCGCAACGCGCGGTGGTCGCCGTGCTGCACACCCACGGCCCGCAAACCCCGGGCCTGTCCGGGCAGCTGGAGAAGATCTTCGCCGCCGTCGGGGTCGGCGCCGTGGTGCACATCCCGTTCGACCCGCACATCGCGGCCGGCACCGCCCTGTCGGTCGGGTCGCTGTCCCACGACTCCCTGGTGGCGTGGACCCGGCTGGCCGCGACCACCGTCGCCAACCTCACCGTCAACTGAAAGGCCCAGATCCCAGATGACTAACCCGTTTTCCGGTTTGCTGCCGGACTTCTCGGTGTTCGGCGCGGAGTTCACCACCTGGTGGCAGAAACTGTTCGTCGGCATGTGGGCGTTGGCCATCATCGCCGCCGCCGCGTACCTGTTGATCTCGCTGGTGCGGTTGCACAAGGCGACGAACAACAACATCCCCGGGCAGGCCGACGAGGCCAAGACCGCTGCCGCGTGGGCCGGCGGATCCCTCGCGGCGTTGTGCGGGTTCGCAGTCATCGTCGGCGCCGTATTCACCCTGGCCGGATGAGGGCTCCCGTGACCACCACCACCCCCGGGCGGGAGGCTTCCCCGGTGACCACACCGGACCCCCGCCGCCGCCGTCGCCGTGTCATCACCTGGACCGCCCTCGCGGTCGTCGCCGTCGTGGCCGCGGTCGCCGCCTATTGGGCGCTGGCCCGGTCCGGAACCGTCCCAGCGCCGCCGCCGATCACCACCACCACCAGCACCCCACCCCAGGTATCGGTGTCGGACACAGCAGCACCCACCGGATCGTCGACGGCCGATGCGGGTGCGACGGCGCGGACCGCGAACGGCTGCCTGGGCGGGCAGGACCCGTTCCAGGCGGTGCTGGCCGCGCAACAGGGCGCCACCCCCGACCAGGTCGGCGCCGCCGAACTCGCCCTCACGTTCGCCCGGTGGACCGTCACCTACCCGATCGACCCCAACGCCGCCGCGGTGCTCGCCCAGGTCGCCGCCCCCGGATACCAACCCGTCGCACTGGCCGGGCTCAACCAGTACGCCGACACGCTGACGGCCGGCGGTTACACCTCCGCCGGCACCACCCCCGGAGCCGCAGACCAGTACCGGATCATGAGTACCAATCGGGAACTCACGTCGGTGACTCTGGATCTGACCGTCTATCGCCAATCAACGAAGGCGACTGGCGAGGTCGAGGCGGTGAAGGGCTTCACCACGATGCTGCTGGACCTCGCAAATGGTCATTGGAAAGTAAGCGGCTCCCTGCCGGCCCGGTCCAGCGACCCGTTCGCGCCGGACGCAGGAGCTCCGTGGATTCCGTATGTGGGGACCTGTTGATGCGGCGGCTTCTCGGGTCTCTGCTTGCCGGTCTGCCGATCATGGCGCTGCTTGTGCTGGCAGCCCCGGTAGCCAGCGCCGCGGCTGACACCACCTCAGCACCATCCGGTGATCCGGCGTCGGACAGCTATTCGCCGTGGATGTGGGGAAGCGCCTGGGGAAACGCGTCGGCACGGGATGCCGCTCGCGCTGACGACGTGACGGAAGGGCTCCAGCATTCCGGGATGGTCGTCGCCGCCGTTCCGGATCAGCTCAACGCATTGACGGCGGACGACAAAGCGAAACTCACCACCGCATGGCAGGGCGGTGGACTGCTAGACCTCACTTGGCAGCGTGCCAATCACTGGTCATCCGATGCGTTTCAGGCCGTCGCTACTCATCAGGCGGTCGCTACCTGGTCGCCCGCTGATTCGGACTCCGTCGCGGGTGATCTGGGCGGGACGTCCTACGCCACTTTGACTCCGGGGTTGAAGTCGGTGGTGCAGCGGATCGCGACGATCGTTACGGGTGACACGAAACCTGCGATGTCGGACGACGCGTGGTCGACGTGGATGACCCCAGAAACCAAATCCGCGTTCGATGCGCGGCCGGATTCCCGGTTCGACTGGTCGACGGTGTCACAAACACCACCCAACGTGGCTGGAGATCCCGCGTCGCAGGTGACGACGCAGTGTGATGCGGGGCCGGCGTTGAACTGGTTGTGCCACGCCGCCCAGGCCGCGGTCGGTGCGGTGAGTGCGACGGTGGATTTCGTGACGAACCCGTTGGGGTATTTGGCGGCGGCGTTCTCCGCGGCCGCGGCCGGGTTGATGACGTTCGTGGCGAATGTGGCGAACCACGGTACCGCCCCCGATTTGACGGCGTCATGGTGGATCTCCGCGTACACCAAGGGTTTCGCGATCGGGGTGGTGCTGTTGGGGTTCGTGCTGCTGTACGAGACCGTGCAGGTCGCCCGCCGCAAAACCAGCGGCGACGAGCTGGTGGAGACCGTCGCGATCTGGGTGCCGGCGTGGTTCGCCGGGGTGCTGTTCGGGCCGCCGCTGGCGCAGTTCCTGATCACCGGCGCCAGTTACCTCACCGACGGCATTGTGTCCTCGATGACCGGGTACGGCGCCGGTGACGCGTTCACCGCCGTCGCGCAGGCGACCAAGGACGGCGCGCAGGTCCAGCAGGCCGGTGAGCTGGTGATGGCGCTGATCAGTGCGATCGCGGTGCTGGTGTCGGCGTTGCTGGTGTTCATCTCGCTGTGCGTGCAGGCGGTGATCATCTACCTGGCCTCCGCGGTGTTCGCGGTCGGCTGGGTGTGGATCGTCACCGCGCGGCACCGGGAGACGGCGTGGCGGATCCCGCGGTTGTTCATCGGGATAGTGTTCTCCAAGGCGCTGCTGTTCTTCCTGCTCGGGGTGGCGATGGCGATCGCCACCGCCTCCACGGCGATGACCGGGAACGGGCTGGCGAAGAATCTCGGGCTGATCGTGATGGCCTGCGCGGCGATGCTGCTGGCGGCGTTCGCGCCGCTGATCCTGCTGCGGCACGCCCCGGTGATCCCCGGCACCAGCACCTCCCGCGACGTCGGCGAGAGCATGGCCGGGGCCGGCGCTGCCGCCGGTCGGGCGGTCCGCGGCGGCCGGCAGGCCGCCACCATGGGTGCGTCAAAGCTCAGCGCCCTGGCCGGTCAGAGCCGCACCGGCGGCAGCGGGAAGGCCGGCACGGTGGTCGGCAACGCCGGACGCCCCAGCTCCTGGGGCGGCACGGGCAGCGGCTCGGCGGCGTCGGGCTCGTCGGGGGGCCCGGCGTCGGCGGTGCCGGTGTCGGGAACGACGGGGGCGGGCCGGCCGGGCCGGCCGAACCCGGCCGCCGCGACCCGGACCGCGCCGCCGAGCCATCCGGGGCCGTCGGGGCGGCAACCCCGCTCGGGGCGGCCGGCCGGGCACCCCGGGCCGGGGCACCGCGGCAGCGACGCGGGTGCCGCGCCCACCCCGGTCCCGGTCGGGTCGTCCGCGGGTTCCCGCGGTGGCACCTCGAGCAGCCCCTCGCGGGACCACGCTGCCGCAGGGTCGACCGGGGCCGGCGGCGGGACCGGTACCCGCCGAGCGCCGGACCCGGCGCCGACACCCGGCCCGGCCAGTGGCGGCACCCGGTCGTTGACCGAGGGCCTGCGCGCCACCCCCACCCCAACACCCCCGACCCCCTCTCCGCGGCCGGGGGAGGCGACGTGACCCGGACCAGCGTCCTCGGGGGTGACGCCCGGTCCCGGGGCCTGTTCAGCGGCCGCCGGTCCCGCGGGGTGACGGCCGCCCGGTACACCGCGGGCGCGGTAGTGCTGGTGCTGCTGCTGTTCTTTCAGGTGTGGGGCCTGCTCGTCGGGGTGCCGTTGTTGCTGGTGGTGTTCGCCTCGACCACGGACACCGGCTCCGGGGGCACGATCGCGTCCTGGGTGCAGGACCACCGACGGTGGCGGTACCGCGTCCGTCACGGCCTGGTCGATTTCGTCCCGGTCGACCACCGCCCCGACGACCTCACCCCCACTCCCGAGGGGTCGCGGGCGGAGCGGCGGGCCGCGCGGCGGACCTGGAACGCCTACCGGGACTGGCCCGACGGGGTGGACGGCCTGTACTGGCTGGAGTCCCGCCCTGGGATCCCGGCGGTGGCCTACCACGCCGGGACCGGTGAGGTCCCTTACCTGTCGGCGGCGTTCCGGGTGGACGGCCCGATCCAGGGCCTGCACGGCGACGCGTTCGTCGCGCAGGCCCAGCAGGCGTTCGGGCAGCTGATGGCCGGCTGGGGCGCCGGCCAGAAACTGGTGTCCGGGATCCAGATCGTCACCCGGGTGATCCCGGCGGACTCCGCGCTGCACGAGGTGTGGCTGCAGGACCAGCTCGACCCCGACGCCCCGCAGGACCTGCAAACCGACTACACCACCCTGCTGGGGCAGCTGTCGGCGTCCTCGTTCGTGCAACGCCACTACGTGGTGGTGCGCTGGTCGGTGGACGAGCAGTTCCGGTCCCACGCCCGGCGGCAGGCCCCCGGCCTGGACGGCTGGCTGTGGCTGGTCAACGGCGAGATCGAGAACGCGCACCGCCGCCTGACCGACGCCATGTACCGGGGGGTCCGGGCGTTGTCGGGGCCGCAGCTGGCCGCGGTGCTGCGGCACCTGCAGCACCCCGACTGGCCCATCGACCGCGCCTCCGACGTCACCGTCACCGATTGCTGGCTGCCCTCCCACGACGACCGCAGCTACACGGCCGTCACCTCCGAGTACCCGGACCCGATGGACCCGGACTGGCTGCTGCCGGAACGGACCTGGCTGCACCGCACCGCGCAGATCCCGGTCGACGCCCTGGAGGTCCGGGAGGTCGACGGCCTCTGGCTCGCGCCGATACTGACCGGGCTGGACGAGCAGATCGTCCGCACCCTGGCGGTGCACCTGCAGTTCACCCCGGCGCGGGAGGCCAAGGCCACCGCCCGCCGGGACGTCACCACCGACCAGCGGGACCTGCTCGCCCGGCACCGCAAGGGCCAGATGGTCGACGACGAAACCGAACTCGCCCTCTCGTCGGCCGCGCGCCGGATGTCCGACCTGCGGGAAGGGGTCGGGCACCACGGCGCGCACTGGGCGGCGTTCCTCACCGTCTCCGCACCGTCCCGCACCGAACTGGCCGCCGCGTGCACGCATCTGGAGGCCGCGGCCGCCGACGACGCCGGCATCAACCGCCTCGACTGGCTGGACACCATCCAAGCCGCCGCGCACGCCACCACCTGGCCGCTCGGGCGCGGCATGAGCTCGCCACCGAAGTCCGTGCTGACCCGCGCGCTGCGCAAGGTCGGCACCGCCACCGCGAAGGAACCCATCAGCCGATGAACACCGCACCCGCCGCCGTCACCGCGCTGCTGCCGCCGGCCGTGCCGTCCGGGCCGGACCTGGACCTGACGCCGCTGCTCGGCACCGACCCAATGACCGCCGTTGTCGTCGTGCTCATAGCCGGGGTCGTCGTCGCCGCGGCGCACGCCGCGATCGTGCTGTACCGGAAAGGCAGCCGATGAGCACCGCCCCCGGCGCTCCGGACACCGTCGACGACGCCGCCGCTGCCGCGGACGGCATCGTGTTCCCCGCCCCGCGGGGCCCGAAGACGCACACCGGCCGGCCCGGGAGCCGCGGCTTCCTCAAGGTCCGCCGGGAGGGCGCGCCGACCACCACCCGGCAGGCCGAGGTGCTGAACACCGCGATCATCGGCTCCCCCGGCGACGAACGCGGCGTCGTCATCGGCACCGACCAGCTGTCCGCGGCGATGGTCGCGCACGACCCGTTCACCGCCTACGAGGGCGCCACCATCACCTCCCCCAACGTCTGCGTCCTCGGGATGATCGGCGTCGGGAAATCCTCACTGATCAAAACCGTGTACGTGGAACGCCCGCTGATGCTCCGCCGCCGCCGCGCCGTCGTGGTCGACAAGAAACTCCGCGGCGGCGAAGGCGAGTACGCCGAACTCACCCGATGGTTCGGCGCCGAACCGTTCCGATTCGACCCCGACGACCCCGACCCGCGCACCACCACCTGCATGAACGTCCTCGACCCGGTCATCCTCGCCGGCGGCGGCCCCGCCGCCCAACGACAACTCCTCTCCGCCGTCGCCGAACTCGCCGGCGACGGGCCGCTGGACGAGTGGCACCACGCCGCGCTCACCCAGGCCTACCGGGCCACCATGCGCACCTTCGAGGACCAGCGCCGGGTGCCCGTGATCCCGGACCTGATCGAGCAGATCCCGACCGTGGTCAACGCCCCCGAATTCCAAGGCCTGCGGGCGGCGACGCTGGATCTGATCGAACGGTCCGCGTGGTCGCTGCGGTTCCGACTCGAACGGCTCCTCGCCGACGACCTGGCCGGCATGTTCGACCGGGAAACCAGCCGGCATGTGGTGCTGCACCCGAAACTGACCACGTTCGACATCTCCGCCCTCCCGGAGGACGGCCCCGCCACCTCGATGGTGATGGTGGTGGCCAACGCGTGGCTGATGGGGATGCTCACCCACGACACCGGGTGGCGCACCAACTTCATCGCCGAAGAAGGCTGGCATTTGTTGGGCGGACCGGGCGGGAGGGTGATCCGGTCCAAATCGAAACTGTCCCGCGGCCTGGGCGTCTCGATCGTCGCGGCGATCCACCACATCTCCGACATCCCCCCGACCTCCGAAGCCATCGCGATGATCAAGGAGGCGCAAACCATTCACCTGTTCCGGCAGGAACACGACGACGATATCGCCGACTGCGTCCGGTACTTCAACCTCGAGGCGTCCAACGCCGCCGCCCTCGGCGCCCTCCCCCAGGGCGATCACCTGCTGAAAGTCGGCACCCACAAGGAGATCCGCGTCCACCACCGGCGCACCGCCCGGGAAGAACACTTCACCGCAACCGACGCCGCGATGCTCCTCCCCGCTGCGGTCGAGACCTCGGGGGTGGGTGACGATGTGGTCCCAGCGTGACCCGCAGTTGGGGCGGTCGCATCAGCGGCCCGGGATCCTCACCGCCGGGCAGCAGGCCGCCCTGATCGTCGGCGGAGCGGCACTGGCGCTGCTGGCCTTGTGGCACCTGTCCGTGGTGCTCACCACCGGCGTCCCGCTGACCGGTGTCGGGGTCACGCTGCGCGGCCTGCTGACCCTCGCGCCGCTGGACATCCCGGCCCGGTACGGCGCGGTCGACCCGGTCACCACCCTCACCGTGTTCACGCTGTTCATCGCCGCGGCGATTGCGGTGGCCGTGTGGTGGACCACCCGCACCCCCCGCCGCAGACGCGGCGCGGTCGGATTCGCGGACCGGGCGCAGACCCGCCGGTCCGCCGGGGAGATCCGCGCCCGACAACAGGCCGCGTGGACCCGCCGCGGCAGCATCGCCGCCGGGCTGCTCGACGTCGAGACCGCGCCCCTCGCGGAAGTGGGGCTGCTCCTCGGCACCACCACCGACAGCCACGAACCGGTGGTGCTGTCCCTGGAGGACCAGGTCGGGATCATCGCCGCCACCGGCGCCGGGAAAACCCTGTACCTGATGGTCGGCGCCGCCCTCGACGCCCCCGGCCCGCTCATCACCACCTCCACGAAACCCGAGATCCTCGACGCCATCGTCGAAGCCCGCACCGCCAAAGGCCGGGTGTGGGTGTTCGACCCGCTGGACGTCGCCGGCTGGCCGGAACCGATGATCTGGAACCCCGTCGCCGGCGCCGAAAAGTCCGCGGCCGCGGTGGCGCGGGGGAAGGCGTTCGCCGCCGGGTTCGGCGCCGACGCCACCGACTCCTCCAACCCGTTCTTCCGGCACGCTGCCGGGATCATCGTCGCCCGGCTGCTGCACGCCGCCGCCCTCACCGACAACACCATGGTCGACGTCGTCTCCTGGGCCCTCGACCTGGAACGGTCCACCACCGCCCGCGACATCCTCGACGGGCATCCCGACGCCGAACTGTTCTGGGCGAAAACCCTGCACGCCGCCAGCGAGGGCGCCGACGAAACCCTCTCCTCGGTACGGATGACGTTGGCGCAGAAAGTGGAACCGATCCTGTCCCGCACCGTGATGCGGCAAATGCTCCCCACCGAAGGGGTGCAGGTCTTCGACCCCGCCGCGTTCGTCGCCTCCACGGACACCCTGGTGTTGATCACCGATGACCAGGCCCAAACCAACGTCGCACCGCTGACCACGATGCTGCTCGGCGAGGTCATCGACGCCGCCAAACACCGCGCCGCCCGCTCCCACACCGGACGGCTGGACCCGCCGTTGCGGGTCGTCGGCGACGAAATCGCCAACGTCGCACCCCTCCCGAAACTCCCCGGGCTGCTGTCCGACTCCCGTGGTGTCGGGATCCAATGGTTCGCCGCGTTCCAGTCCGTCGCGCAGATCCACGCCCGC
>JBBQGJ010000126.1:0-16323 GCA_038322925.1 Mycobacteriales bacterium | reverse complement strand
CCAGTGGCAACTGCTGTCGGCGGGTGCCTTCATCTCCATGGTCGTTCCGCTGGTGGTGTTCGTCAGCCTGCAGCGTTACTTCGTCCGGGGGCTGCTGGCTGGCGGCGTCAAGGGCTGAGCGCGAGCGGATCGGAATCACGGAAATCCACTCGGCCCATGTCCGGTCCCATTGCCGAACCAGCCGGCATCGTCGAAGTCGCGGCGCTGTCAGGGTTCTCACCCGCCACGGTGTCGCGGGCACTCCGGGGTCTCCCTGGAGTGTCCGCGTCCACCCGGGTCGCGGTGGAACAGGCCGCCGCCCAACTCGGCTACTTCCCGTCGCCGTCCGCTGCCGCGCTGACGACCGGGAAGACCAACGCCATCGGGTTCATCGCGCCCTGGGTGTCCCGGTGGTTCTTCTCGGCGGTCATCGAAGGTGCCCAGGAGATCCTGACCGAGCAGGGCTACGACCTGCTGCTGTACCCACTGGGCGCGGGTGGTGGGCGCCGCTCCGGCGGTTTGGACACCCGCTCGCTGAACAAACGGGTCGACGGTTTGCTTGCGCTGAACGTGCCGCTGGCCGACCCGTCGTTGCTGTCGATGCAGGACCTCCGGGTGCCAGTGGTCACCGTGGGCACCGCGGTCGAGGGCATGTCCGGCGTGCTCGTCGACAACGTCGAGGTCGGCCGGCAGGCCACCCAGCACCTGCTGGATCTCGGACACCGGCGGATCGCCTTCTTCGGCGATGACCTGGAACAACTGCACGGTTTCACCGCCGCCGCGGACCGGCATCGTGGCTACGATCTCACCCTGCGCGAGGCAGGCATCGAGCCCGACACGGCGCTGGTGCAACGCACCGGGTTCTCGCTGAACGGCGGCGAGGCCGCGTTCCACCGGATGTTCGGCAGAACCGCCGACTGCGAGCCGCCGACGGCGGTCTTCGCGGTCAGTGACGAGGTGGCCATGGGGGTGCTGTACGCAGCCCGCGGCCACGGCCTTGCAGTTCCCCGCGATCTGTCGGTGATCGGCGTCGACGGACATGACTTCGCGTACCTGTTCGACCTGACCACCGTCAGCCAACCCGTTCGTGACCAGGGCCGGATCGCCGCCCGGTTGCTGCTCGAGCAGGTCAACAGCGCGGTTCCCCGGCCGCCATCCGTGGTGTCCGTCGGGTCCAGCCTCATCCGCCGTGGCACGACCGCACCGCCGGGCCTGCGACGGTCCCCCGCGCAGCGCGAGTCGGCCGACCGCCGCGACCAGCCGGACGTTCCGCCGCAGCGCCGGCGCGCGGATGCGTCCTGAGCGGATCGGCGGACAGACCTGATCGAGGACTGACGCCGCCGCCCGAGATGTGACCGCCCGAGATGTGACGCAGTAGAGCCGTACCGCCGAGCCGATCCTTGTCGGTCCCGATAGCCTCATGGCAAGTGGCCGTGACGCGGCTTCTCCAGTCGTCCCTGCGGTCCATCCAGCGCCATCCCAGCTCGACCCCGGTTTCGATCTCGGCTCCACCAGGCCCGACCCCGGTCAGGGGCGGCCACCCATGACGGAAGGACCAACCATGCCCCTCGCCACCCCGGAGACCTACGCCGCGATGCTGGACCGCGCCAAGGAAGGCGGCTTTGCATACCCGGCAATCAACATCACCTCGTCCATCACCATCAACGCCGCGCTGCGCGGGTTTGCCGAAGCCGGCAGCGACGGGATCATCCAGGCGTCGACCGGCGGCGCCGAGTTCGCCTCCGGCACCAAGGTCAAGGACATGGTGACCGGCGCGGTCGCGCTGGCCGAGTTCACCAAAGTCGTCGCCGACAGGTACGGCGTCACGGTCGCCCTGCACACCGACCACTGCCCGAAGGACAAGCTGGACACCTACGTCAAGCCGCTCATCGCGCTGTCCACCGAGCGGGTCAAGGCAGGCGGGCTGCCGATCTTCCAGTCACACATGTGGGACGGGTCCGCGGTACCGCTGGACGAGAACCTCAAGATCGCCACCGAACTGCTGGAGCTGACGAAGGCGGCCAACATCATCCTGGAGATCGAGGTGGGCGTCGTGGGTGGTGAGGAGGACGGCGTCGTCGCCGCGATCAACGAGAAGCTGTACACCACCCCGGACGACTTCATCGACACCGTCGACGCCCTCGGCCTGCCGGAGGGCCACTCGTACATCGTGGCCGCGACCTTCGGCAACGTGCACGGCGTGTACAAGCCTGGCGGCGTCACGTTGCGCCCGAAGGTGCTCAAGGACGGCCAGGACGCACTGGTCGCGAAGCTCGGCCTGCCCGCCGGTTCCAAGCCGTTCGGCTTGGTGTTCCACGGCGGATCGGGTTCCTCCGCGGAGGAGATCGCCGAGGCGGTGTCCTACGGCGTGATCAAGATGAACATCGACACCGACACCCAGTACGCGTTCACCCGCCCGCTGGCCGATCACTTCTTCCGCAACTACGACGGCGTGCTGAAGGTCGACGGCGAGGTCGGCAACAAGAAGGCCTACGACCCGCGCGCCTACAACAAGCTCGGCGAGATCGCCATGGCCGACCGGATCGTGCAGGCCGCCCAGCAGTTGGGCTCGGCCGGAAAGTCACTGTCCGTCTGAGGCGCTCCGCGGTGATGAGAGATCCTGCAGGGTGCCCGCCTGGCGAGCATCCTGCAGGGTGCCCGCCTGGCGAGGGCCCTGCAGGACTGCGGTGGGTGACGCCTGGGCACCTGTTACTCGTTGGCCGGGTTGGTCCCCCTGGACACGGTCCCTGATGACACCGCTGGGTCCGCCTGCGCCTTGCGCGTGCGTGACGTGGCCAGGATCGAGCCCAGGATGACCAGCGGGAAGCCGATCGCCATGCCCTTGGTGAACGGCTCGTCCAGCAGCAGCACGCCCAGTGTGATGGCCACCGCGGGGTTGATGTAGGTGATCACCGTTGCCCTGGCCGGCCCCGACTCGGCGATGAGCGCGAAGAACACCAGGAACGCGATCGCGGTACAGACCACGGCCAGGCCGACGATGGACCACGCGGCCGGCGCGGTGATGGTGGCGGGCCACAACCACACCGAGAACGGCGCATACAGCACCGTCGCGACGATCAGCGATGCGGTGACCACGCCCAGGCTGGGCAGGTCGGCCAGTTTGCGGTTGATGATGATCGGTCCGATGGCGTAGCCGATCGCGGTCAGCATCACCGCGCCGACGGCCACCAGGTCGTCGAACTGGATGTCCAGTCCGACTAGGCACGCCACCCCGGCGAAGCCGATCATCAGCCCGACGATCCGCCTGGCGTCCAGCCGATCCTGGCCCATGGCGGTCAGGATGACCGCCGCGATGAGCGGCACCACGGCAATGAGCAGCCCCGCTGTCGAGCTGTTCAGCCTGGTCTCGGCATGGCCGAGGAAGAACCACGGTCCGCTGATCTCCACCACGGTGTAGAGCAGCAGCACCTTCCAGCGGCGGAACACCGGGAGCAGCGCCCGCCGGTGCAGCGCCAGCGGGACGAGCAGCACAGCGGCGATCAACGTGCGCCCGAAGGCCACCACCAGCGGGTCGACGTCCGCCACCGCGATCTTGATCAACAGGTACGGGATGCCCCAGATCACGCTGAGCGCACCGAAGAGAACCCAGCCGCGTCGCGTCATCGCCCTCCTTCCCTTGCCGGGCGCCTCTCGGCGAACGTTATCGCTGACCCCCTACTTCCCCGAAGAGGCCGACTCGGCGATGCCCGGGAAGATCAACACTTCAAGCCGTTTCGTGTCCTTGTACAGCACGGAATGGCCAGACTCGGTGATCATCCGGCTGATCCGCACGGACCACGGCGCCCTCGGGATCACCCCTTTTTGTGATTCCAGCCGCCGCCGCGGCGTGTCGCGGGCCGTGATCTGGGTCTCCTGGGGCAGAATGAGTTTGCTGGGACACTTGTTACTTGTGTGACTGGTGTTCTACGGTGAGGTGGGCCGTCCGCGAGGAGGCCCGCCCGGCGGCTTGGCTCCCCGCTCCTCACACGCCGGGCGCCCTGGCACCTTGCAACCAACGGTCGAGCGGGGCGTGATCGGGTAGCGGTGTCGGGCAAGGGGAAGAGGCACTGCTGCATCCGGGCAACGCATGCTGCGGTGCCGCTGCGATGGCGGACGGCGACCGAGGAAGGGCGCCCATGCGGCGTGCTCTGAGCATCGCGTCCATCGCGGCCGTCGTGGCGTCCACCATGGTCGTGCTGAGCGGACCGGCGTCGGCCGATCCCTCGGCCAACGACTGGTACCAGCTGCGGATGTGCGAATCGACGAACCGCTACACGATCAACACCGGGAACGGTTACTACGGGGCGTACCAGTTCGACCTGTCGACCTGGCGGTCGGTAGACGGGTCGGGTTACCCGAACGAGGCCTCCCCGGAGGAGCAGGACTACCGGGCACTGATCCTGTACCGCCAGCGCGGCTGGAGTCCATGGACCTGCGCAACCATCGTCGGGCTGTCCGAGGATTCCGATGCCGGCTCCGGGGTGCAGCCGCCGGTGGGCGGCAACCAGGGCGGCGGAGGCGGAGCGGCCGAGGGTGACAGCCCGGCGCCGGCTGCGGACACTTCCGGCAGCTCGGGAGCGCCTGCCTACCCGGGCAGGCAGTTCTCAGAGGGCGACTACTCGGAGGACCTCAAGGCCTGGCAGAGGCAGATGGGCAGCAGGGGCTACGGGTTGGTCGGCACCGGCTATTTCGGGCCGAAGACCGAGGCCGCGGTGCTGGACCTGCAGGCCAAGGCCGGCCTGAACGTCGTCGGGTACATCGGGCCGAGGACCTGGGCGGCGGCCTGGGATACCGGCGCACCGGCGTCGCCGGCGCCGGCCGCCGATCCCGCGACCTACACCCCGGTGACGAACGAGTCCTGCGGCGTCGGGGCCTCGACCGCACCCACGTGGCCCGGCCGCCAGTTCGTCGAGGGCGACACGGCACGCGACCTGCAGTGCTTCCAGAAGCAACTCGGCAGTCGCGGCTACCCGCTGGTCGGTACCGGGTTCTACGGTCCGGCGACCAAGGCAGCTGTGGTGGACTTCCAGCAGCGCAACGGGATCAACCCGTCCGGCATTGTCGGGCCTCTCACCTGGGTCGCGGCATGGCAGGGGATCTGACACCCATACGGCCCTGACGGGTGAAGCCAGGTCACGGATTGTCAAAGTGATCCGTGAAGCGGTAACACGCCCGTACCTGACGACGACGTTGTCGTTAGGAACGCCGGAGGTTCGACGTTCACCGACGCCCGCCTTCACGATGCCCGTGGCGGTGGAGCCCAGAGAGGCCCGGAGCATGCCGCTCCGGGCCTCTCTGTATCTCGGTCTGCACTAGGCGGCGCGACGGGTCAGCCTGCCCGCACCCGGAGGTCCGGCGGCACGTCGGGTCCGGCAGGGTGCTCGGCGAACGCGTGCTGCAGTGACCGGCCCAGCGCCAGATCGGCAACCGTGCCCTCGGCCCGGACCCGGACCCGCTCGATGACCACGGCCCGGTCGCACAGCCGCTGCACCACGTCCACGGTGCGGCTCGACATGACCACGGTTCCGCCGGCCTGCCGATGCCGGTGCAGCATCTCCTCCATGGCTTGGGCGTTGTCCGGGTCCATCCCCACGAAAGGCTCGTCCAGCACGAGCACCCGCGGTGCGTGCAGGAGGGCGACCGCCAGGCCGATCCGTTTCGCCATCCCTGGGGAATAGGCGGCGATGGGCCGGTCTCGGGCGCGTTCCAGATCGAGTGTCCGCAGCAGTTCCGCCGCGCGTTGCCGCACGAGCAGGGGTTCCATCCGGCGCAGCAGACCAACGTACTCGAGCATTTCCGCACCGGTCAGCCGGTCGAACAGTACGGGCTTGTCAGGAAGGAATCCGACGTGCTGCTTGGCCTCGTCCGGATCCGGCCACACCGTCACACCGTCGATCACCGCGTTGCCGGAGTCCGGCCACAGCAGGCCGATCAGCACCCGGATCAGTGTGGTCTTCCCCGCGCCGCTCTGGCCGGCGATGCCGTAGAAGGATCCGCGGGGGATGGCCAGATCGACGCCGTCCACCGCGAGGACCTTGCCGAACGTCCTGGTCAGGCCGGTTGAATGGACGGCGTTGACGGTGCTGCGCACCGGGTTTCCGGCCAGGCTGAGGACGCCGGCCGACGGATCGGGCGTCATCGGTGCTCGACCCGACACGTGAGGCTGGACAGGAAGTTGACGTCCGACCACCGGCCGGGTGATTGGCTCATTAGCGTTGGTCATCAAGACTCCTCACTCGCAGCACGGTGAGTTACACGCATGCGCTTTTACTGCATCATCGTGCGTGCTGGGAGGAATGTGACGTAAGAGTCTTTGGACCTAGGAACCGGCTGCGGCGAAAACCGTCGGCAGCACCAGCAGCATGGTCAGCGACCAGGTGCAGTGCGTGAGGATCGGTCCAAGGATTCCGCCGCTCGACCGGCGCTGCAGTCCGAGCAGGACGCCCAACATCACCGCAGCGAACACCAGCATGGGGTTACCCGTCGCCACCGTGGTCAGCGAATAGATGACGGTCGAAATCGCTACCGGGTGCCAGATGCCGATTGCCGCGAACAGCGCACCTCGGAAAAAGATCTCTTCGGCGATGCCGTTCATCACGGTGACCAGCGCGACCAGTGGTAGCGACTGGTACCTGGCGAAGGCCAGCACGTTCTCGGTGTAGGCCCGCAGCGGCTCGATCTCCCGGACGATCAGTGCCCCCAGGATGAAGACCACGGCCGTCACCAGCCCCAGCAGCACCGGAATGATGATCGGGCGGCGCAGTTCGCCGCGGAAGTTGATCCGCCCCAGGTGCAGCGGGCCGGAGGCGAATCCGCCGATCACCCAGGTGGCGGCCAGCGCGATCGTCAGCGGATAGAAGAAGTGGCTGTCCGGCCGCACATTGAGCGAGAAGCCGAACAGCGTCGCGCCGATGACCAGGGTGATGCCGGCGACGATCCGTCGACGCAGGAACGCCCGGTCGCTCTCCCGGTGGTCCCGGTCGACCTTGTCGATCAGCGCCGGCCGCAGGGCCTCACTCAGGCGCGTCGGCCACGCCCTCATCGCGGCGTGGTGTCCGGGTCGGCCACGGCTGAGTCGACTGGGCGGGCGGTGTCCTCCGGGTCCTGCTGGTCCTCCTGGTCCCGGTGGGCTCCTTCTGCCGCGCGTTCCCGCAGGGCCAGCCGTACCGAGTCGTCATAGCTGATGAGGTCGAGTGGAACCATGTCGCGGATCGAATCGTCCTGCACCACGACCTCGTTGTTCATCGAGTCGACCAGGTTGCGGGCGGTGGCCACGTCGACGTCGGTGACCAGCGCCAGCCAGCGGGAGGACAGCCGGGGGGTGAGCAGCGGCACCGGGACGATCGGCGGTGTCCGGCCGTTCTGGATCTCCGCGGCGCGGCGCATCATGTCCACGTAGCGCAGCACCTCGGGGCCGCCGATGTCGAAGGTCCGTCCGATCGCCTCCGGTCGATCGAGCACGCCGACCAGGTAGCTGATCACATCCGGCAGGGCGATCGGCTGCGTGCGGGTGTTGACCCACTTCGGGGTGACCATCGCCGGCAGGTGGTCCACCAGCTGCCGGGTGATCTCCCAGGAGATGCCGCCGTGACCGATCACCACAGCGGCGCGCAGCACAGTGACCGGCACACCGCCAAGGGCCAGCAGCTGCTCGACGTCCCGGCGCGACCGCAGATGCGCCGACAGGTTGTCGTCGACATCGCCCAGGCCGCCGAGATAGATGATCTGCCGGAGGCCGGCCGTCGCAGCGACATGCCCGAAGGCGGTGGCGGCCTCGGCGTCGCGCTGTTCGAAATCCTCCGAATCCAGCGAGTGGACCAGGTAATACGCTGCGTCAACGCCGTCCATGGCTGTGCGCAGGCTGTCGGAGTCCGAGACGTCACCGAACACCGGTTCGCCCGCGCCGGTGTAGGTATCCGGGTGGCGGGTCATCGCTCGGACCTCGTGGCCGGACGCGACCAGAGCCGTCGTCAGCCTGGAACCCACAAACCCGGATGCGCCGGTGACGAGCACACGAATCGACATGTTGGTGGTACTCCCCCTGGTCGCCCTTTGGATGCCGGATTGGCCCGCCGGGTCAATACCCCACGATGAACCATCTCACGCGGCGGTCATTCCTCGGCGTGGCACTGTGCCCGCCGAGTTGTTCATATGTCCGAATCTTGTCCACATCTTGCGATGACCGGTCGTCTCGGCGGCCCGTTTCGGTGACGATGAGGTCCGTTCGGCATGGCGCCGGACGACGAAAAGGGGGAGTTCATGGACAACCTGTCGGTCAGTACCCAGCGGATCGCGACGGCCGCTGCCGGAGTCGGCGACGTCGGAACGTCGTTGGCCCGGGAGATCGCGACCATGCACGAACTGCTCGGCCGGATTCGCGCAGGCTGGCAGTCCAGCGAGGCATCGCCGCGGTTCGCCGCCGCGATGGAGGGCCATCTCGCGGATGCCGGTGCGCTGAAGGACGCTCTTCTGGGCCATGGCGCGGCGCTGATGACGGCGGCGCAGCGGATCGGGGACACCGAATCCGCGCTGGCCGCTGACGTTCCGGCGGTGCTCTGATGGCCAGCATCTCGGTGTCGTATGCGGCGCTGTCCGATGGGCATGACGGGCTGATCGCCACCTGGAACCGGATCGAGGGTCACCTCGCAGAACTGGACGCCACCATCGCGCGGACGTCCGACATGTCCGCTGACACGCTGGTCAGCTACCTTGCGCTGAAAGCCCGCTGGGATGCTTCCGCCGCCGAGCGGCAGGGCATCCTGCAGTCGCTGGCCGCGTCGGTCGGTCGGGCCGGCGAGCGATACCGGCAGGTTGACGCGGCGATGGCCGCCCAGTTCGGTTGACGCGCCGGTCACCACCCCCGCCCGGTCGATGGCAGGATCGGTCAGATGAGTCCTGCGAACCTGCTCGGTCCTGCCCCCGTGGAGCTACCGGTCGATCCGGCGGCCGCCGCACTCGCCGCCGGCGAGCCGGCGGATCAGGTGGTCCGCCGGTACCCGGCGTCGTGCCTGTCCTGGGCTGTGCTGGCCGAGCAGGCACTGGACTCCGGTGACGTCGTCGCCGCGTACGCCTATGCCAGGGTCGGCTACCACCGCGGCCTCGACCTGTTGCGCCGCAGCGGGTGGAAGGGTGCCGGGCCGATCCCCTGGGCGCACGAGCCGAACCGGGGATTCCTGCGGGCGCTCTCGGCGCTCGGGCAGGCGGCGGCGCTGATCGAGGAACAGGACGAAGCAGTGCGGGTGCGCACGTTCCTGCTGGACGCCGATCCGCAGATCCCGTCCGACCTGCTGCCCTGAACCCTGCTCCCCGGGCGGAGGGACCGGTCCTACACCAATCCTCTGACCAACCGCAGGGGCTCGGTGTGCTTGTAGAAGGTCCAGCGGTCCATCGGCCGCGGATACGGGATGCCGTCGCGGACCACGGTGGTCGGGGCGGTGCCGATCTGGACGGCCCGACCCAGCGTGGTCCTGGGCCGGCGCCCGACGCTGACGAACCGGCGCCTGCTGATGGTGACCGCAAGGCCCTTGTCCCGGTCCGGCTCGACCTTGATCATCTTCGCGGCGCCGCGCAGCACACGGTGTTCGTCGACATACACGGTGCCGACGACCGGGCCGAGGTACCCGGCCCCGACCAGCACGCCGCCGACGTCGTCGCGGACCAGCGGGACCAGGTCGACCTCGCCGGAGCGGGCCAGCGTCACCGCTGCAGTGCCACGGGGCAGGTCCCACAGGTCGGTGACGGGGGTGCGACGGCGGGGTGAGGCGTACGCGAGCTCGATCAACCCGAGCCGCTCCGTGCGCAGCAGCCGGAGCACGACCGCGGCGAGATCGGCGTCGTCACCGACGACGAGTACTCGGGTGTGCGGTTCGCCGGTGAGCAGCGGGTCGATCTCTTTGCCGGGACGCCGCCCGACCCAGTGCAGCGGACTGCCGGCACAGCCATCCAGGACCTCGGACAGCGGCCCCCGGGATGCCCGGTCGTCTGCGGCAGCCCGCCCGTCACGGTCCTGCGCGCCCGAGGGGGCCGGATCGGCCGGATCCGGACGGCAACAGATCACGGCGAAACCCGTGGCCTGTGTCACCGGCTACCCTTCGTTCGGCGCAGCGTCGCGGCCGGGGCTGATCACCACGGCCCACCCACTGCGCGGCGGACGGGATCAACGTGACCGGATCAGACCAGCGAGCAGCGGTGATGGGTGGGAGTGTGCCATGGCGGTGATGGTCCTGATCGGCGCCCAATGGGGCGACGAGGGCAAGGGCAAGGCCACCGACCTCTACGGCGGACGCGTCCAGTGGGTGGTCCGCTACCAGGGTGGCAACAACGCCGGGCACACGGTGGTGCTGCCCGACGGGCAGGCGTTTGCCTTGCACCTGATCCCGTCGGGAATCCTCACCCCCGGCGTCACCAACGTGATCGGCAACGGTGTCGTCATAGATCCCGGCGTGCTGCTCACCGAACTGTCCGGGCTGGACGAACGGGGCATCGACACCAGTCGGCTGCTGATCTCGCACGACGCGCACCTGATCATGCCGTACCACGTGGCGATCGATCGGGTGTCCGAGCGCTACCTCGGCAAGGCCAGGATCGGCACCACCGGGCGGGGCATCGGGCCGGCCTACGGGGACAAGGTCGCCCGGCTCGGCGTGCGGGTGCAGGACCTGCTGGACCCGTCGATCCTGGCGCAGAAGGTCGAGGCCGCGCTCGACATCAAGAACCAGATCCTGGTCAAGATCTACAACCGCAAGGCCCTGGACTGCGGGCGGATCGTCGAGGAGGCGCTGGCCCAGGCCGAGGGGTTCAAACACCGGATCGCCGACACCCGGCTGGAACTCGGCCGGGCCATCGCCCGCGGCGACCACGTGCTGCTGGAGGGATCGCAGGGCACGCTGCTGGATGTCGACCACGGGACCTACCCGTACGTCACCTCGTCCAACCCGACGGCCGGCGGCGCGGCGGTCGGTGCCGGCATCGGGCCTACCACCATCACCTCCGTGCTGGGGATCCTGAAGGCGTACACCACCCGCGTGGGGTCGGGCCCGTTCCCGACCGAACTGCACGACGAATGGGGCGATTACCTGCGCAAGACCGGCGGCGAGGTCGGCGTGACCACCGGTCGGCCGCGGCGCTGCGGCTGGTTCGACGCGGTCATCGCCCGGTACGCCTCCCGGGTCAACGGCATCACCGACTTCTTCCTGACCAAACTCGACGTGCTGTCCTCGCTGGAGCAGGTGCCGATCTGCGTGGCCTACGACGTGGACGGCGAGCGGCTCGACGAGATGCCGCCCACCCAAACCGGTTTCCACCACGCGAGTCCGGTGTACGAGCAGATGCCCGGCTGGTTCGAGGACATCACGGAGTGCCGGTCTTTCGAGGAGCTGCCCGCAAACGCGAGGGCTTACGTGCGGCGGCTGGAGGAGTTGTCCGGCGCCCGTATCTCCTCCATCGGGGTCGGCCCGGGCCGTGACCAAACCATCGTCGTGCACGACGCGCTGCTGCCGGCAGCGAGCTGAGGCCGGACATGGTCGACTGGGACGGCGAAAGCTACGAGCAGATCAGCGACCTGCAGCGGTGGCTGGCCGGGCGCGCGCTGGCCACGATGGATCTGCGCGGGGACGAGCGGGTGCTCGACGTCGGCTGCGGTGACGGGTACGTCACCCGGTTGCTCGCCGCGGAGCTCCCGAATGGCAGCGTGACGGGTGTGGACGCCTCGCCGCGGATGATCGAGGTTGCCCGGTCCAGGCCGGCGCCGGCCGGAGCGCGGCTGAGCTTCGACCAGCGCAACGTGCTCGACCTTGGGTTTTCCGACGAGTTCGACCTGGTGGTGTCGTTCAACGCGCTGCATTGGGTGGTCGACCAGCGGGCGGCGCTGAGCCGGCTGGCAGCGGCTGTGAAGACCGACGGCTCGGTGGTCGTCCAGGTGGTGTGCGCCGGTCCGCGGCGCAGCGTCGAGCATGTCGCTCTCCAGGTGTGCGCCACCGAGCGCTGGCGGGCCGCGTTTGACGGCTTCCCGGTGCCCTTCGTGCACGTCGACCCGCAGACCTACCCTGGGCTTGCGGCCTCCGCCGGGTTGTCCGTCAGCGAGTTGACCGTGCACGACCTGGAATGGGACTTCGGCTCCCGGGAGGCCTTCTCCCGTTGGTGCACCGTGGGTTTCGCCGACTTCACCGCGCGCCTGGCGCCGGCGGACGTCCCCGCATGGGTGGCCGAGGTGGTCGACGGTTACGAAACGGTCGCCGGCCGACCCGGGTTGTTCCGGTTCCTGCAGCTGCACGCGGTGCTGCGCCCGGCGCGGGCCGGACTCACCAACTGATCCGCACCCGATCCCGCCACAGCCCCAGCGCGTCCTCCGAGCCGGACTCGGCGACGTCGTCACCGCGGTTCCACAACCCCAGGTACAGCGCGGCCGCGGTGCCGCTCAGCATGCCGGTGGCTCGCGGATCGGCGCCCTTGGTCGTCACCGGCGGGTCGTCCGACAACGCAACGGTCCACACGACGTCGAGATCGGTCGGCGCAATGCAGACCCAGTAGGGCTCGGTGTGCCGGAGCCTGCTGCTCCGGCGCTGAACGAACCCGACCAGCAACTCGTCCAGTCCGTCGACGGCCACCTCCCTGGACACGTCCGCCTCGTGCGTCGACGGCATCCGGCCGAGCCGGGCGGCGAGGGCGTCGACTCGGTGGATGGTGGTCTCGTGCGCCTGCCGCCGTGCCCAGAACTGCCGGGGCGGCGGGGCGCTCTTGAGAAACACGAAGGTCCGCAGGTCCGCCGGCGCTGCCTCCAGCGCCTGCACCAGCTCATGGGTGCCGCGGGTGAACCAGGCCAGCAGCTCGTCGGGGTCGGCCGGCGCGCGGAACAGCAGCTCCTGCTCGGCGTCCGGGACATCCCGGGTCAGCGCACCTTTCACGACCGTGGCCGCCCACCGGTGCACGCCGCCGGTGTGCTCTACGAGATCGCGCACCGACCACTCCGGGCAGGTCGGCACCGGATCGGTGACGAACGCCTGTGCCGCCTCGCCGGCCAGCAGTTCGGCCTCGGCGCGCAGCACCCGGATCAGCTCGTCGACGGTCAACGTTCCGGCCATGTCCGCAAGCCTGACAGACATCACCGACAATCGGCGTCCGGCGCCGGCTCGGCCCGCGCCGGACATCAGCCCGACCGGGCGATGGTCTGCGTCGGTCAGGACGGATACTGTGCCTCGTGCGCATTCTCGTCATCGGCTCTGGTGCTCGGGAACACGCGTTGTTACGAGCGCTGCGCCGGGACCCGGCGGTCGGCGAGCTGCACATCGCCCCTGGCAACGCCGGAACCACGGCGCTGGCCACGTCACACCCGGTGGACGTCAGGGATCCGATCGCGATCGCCGTCCTCGCCGAGGAACTCGTTGTCGACCTGGTGGTGGTCGGCCCCGAGGTCCCCCTGGTCAACGGCGCCGCCGACGAGCTGCGGGCCCGCGGCATCGCGGTCTTCGGTCCCAGCGCGGCCGCCGCTCGAATCGAGGGCTCCAAGGCCTTCGCAAAGCAGGTGATGGCCGCCGCCGGCGTGCCCACCGCGGCGTCCGTCGAGGTCACCTCGGAGGATCAGATCGAGCCGGCGCTCACCGCGTGCGGGCCGCCCTTCGTCGTCAAGGACGACGGGCTGGCCGCGGGCAAGGGCGTCGTTGTCACCGATGACCGGGCCGCGGCCGCCGAGCATGCCCGGCAGGTGCTGACCTCCGGTCATCCGGTGCTGGTGGAGGAATACCTTGCCGGGCCCGAGGTCTCGCTGTTCGCGGTCTGCGACGGGACGATCGCGCTGCCGCTGCTTCCCGCGCAGGATTTCAAGCGCGTCGGTGACGGGGACACCGGTCCGAACACCGGCGGGATGGGCGCGTACGCCCCGCTGCCGTGGGCGCCGGCCGGCCTGGTCGACCTGGTCCAGCGGACCGTACTGAACCCGGTGATCGGCGAGCTGGCCGCGCGGGGCGCGCCGTTCTCCGGCCTGCTGTACGCGGGACTGGTGCTCACCGCTACCGGACCGAAGGTCATCGAGTTCAATTGCCGGTTCGGTGACCCGGAGACCCAGGTGGTGCTCGAACTGCTGGACACCCCGCTCGGCTCGCTGCTGGGCGCGGCCGCTGCGGGCAACCTCGACGCGGTGGGGCCGCTCTCCTGGCGCGGCGCGGCCGCGGTCACGGTCGTCATCGCCGCCGAGAACTACCCGGGTCCGCCGGTGACGGGCGATGTCATCACCGGCGCCGACCAGGACGGCGTGCTGCACGCCGGTACCGCGCTGGCCGCCGACGGATCCGTGGTGTCTGTGGGCGGCCGGGTGCTCTCGGTGATCGCCACCGGGTCGGATCTGGCGCACGCCAGGCACTGCGCCTACGACCTGATCCGCCGGATTCGCCTGCGTGGCTCGCACTACCGGACGGACATCGCCGCGGCGGCGGCCGAGGGACGGATCCTGCTTCCCGGTCAGGCCTAGTGGCCGGCACCTAGCTAGGGTGAACAGCGTGCAGCACGGGTTCCGGCCGTCGGAGCGGGCGGCGGTCGCGCCGTTCTACGTCATGCGGGTGCTGGCCGCCGCGGCCAGGCGGGCCGAACTGGGGAGCCCGCTGTTCAATTTGGCCGCAGGCCAACCGTCCACCCCCGCTCCCGAGCCGGTGCTGGCCGCCGCGCACCAGGCACTGGATGGCGAGATCCTGGGTTACACCGAGACTCCGGGCATCGCGCCGCTGCGCAGGGCCATCGCCGGGCACTATCGACGGCGATACGACCTGGGCGTCGACCCGGCCGACGTGGTGGTGACCACCGGCTCATCCGGTGGATTCCTGCTGGCGTTCCTCGCCGCCTTCGACGTCGGAGCCAGAGTCGGCCTGGCCCGGCCGGGGTATCCGGCGTACCGGAACATCCTGCACGCCCTGGGGTGCGAGGTCGTCGACCTGCCTTGCGGGCCGGAGACCAGGTACCAGCCAATCCCGACGATGATCGAGGATCTCGGCCTTGACGGGCTGATCGTGGCGAGCCCGGCCAACCCCACGGGCACGATGCTCTCGCCGGCCGAACTCGCCGAGCTGACCCGGCACTGTGCCGCGACCGGGGTGCGGCTGATCTCCGACGAGATCTACCACGGCATCACCTACTCCAAGGAGGCGACGTCCAGCAGCTGGGAAACGGACCGCAGCGGCATCGTGGTGAATTCCTTCTCCAAGTACTTCTCGATGACGGGCTGGCGGATCGGCTGGCTGCTGGTGCCCCGTGACCTGTCCGACGTGGTGGATGCGCTGGCCGGCAACCTGGCGATCTGCCCGCCGGCCCTGGCCCAGTACGCGGCGTTGGCCGCGTTCGACTCGTACGCCGAGTGCGACGGCCACGTCACCCGATACGCGGTCAATCGGGAGCTGCTGCTGACCGGCCTGCGACGGCTCGGGTTCCACCGGCTGGCACCGGCGGACGGCGCGTTCTACGTGTACGCCGACATCTCGCACCTGACCGACGATTCGACGGCATTCTGCGCCCGGCTGCTGGCCGAGACAGGGGTGGCCGCCGCCCCAGGGACCGACTTCGACGTGGTGGACGGGCACCGGTTCTTCCGGCTGTCCTTCGCCGGTGCGACCTCGACGGTGCACGGTGCGTTGGGTGCGCTGGAGGATTTCCTGGAAACACGCTGAGATATGCGGCGCCGCCGTCGGGAACGGTGCAGTGCGCCCGGGCGTTTGACTTGATGTAGTGCCGCCATGCGGCAGCTGTCGACAAGGCCGCGTGCCCGGATCCCGAGCTGGATCAGGGGCCAACCCCGAGTCGAGAATCAGGGTTGGCACCTGAGGACCGCGGAGCGCAAAGCGAGGACAGTAAGAGTCAGCACCAGCATTCGGCAAGAAAAGTGAGCATCGGCCGGTCGGCCGCGGGCAGCACGAAACGTCACTCTCAACACGGAGAACGAGGAAGACAATGGACAAGTTCTTGAAGATCGTCGGCATCGTGGTGGTCGCCTGGATCGCCCTTCAGCTGATCCTGTGGGTGATCGGCGGGGTGCTGTCCAGCCTGTTCTGGATCGCGCTGGTCGCCGGCGGCGTCTGGGCCGTGGTGGCCATCTCGAACAAGAAGCGGGACCAGATCGGCGGTTACCGCCGCTGACGTCGTTCGCCCCGGCCTGATCGGCCAGCCGCCAACGACCGGTTGTCGCCTCGGCGGGCAGCGCATCCTCGTGATGCGCTGCCCGCCGTTCTGGTGCGCCCGGCATGGGCGATTGCTTGGGGGTGAAAGTCCCCTGGAGGAAGAGGTGGTGCTAACTCCGAGTCGGAGGCAAGGGCGTCGTCGTGAGGCGGGGTCTGGAGGAAGCCCGAGACAAGACCTGTGTACCGAGGA
>JBBQGJ010000125.1:0-16351 GCA_038322925.1 Mycobacteriales bacterium | reverse complement strand
TGAGCGATGCATGGCATGCTAACCCCCATCTGCATCGGCATATGGATACAGACAGGCGACCACATACCTGGCCGTACTTCGGGGATTTCCGTGCGTGCCAGGCAATCAAGCTGATGTCGTCACCCACGGGAGTGCGTCACTCCAGGCGAGCCGCACCCAAATCATTGTTAAGCCGACGTCGGCTTAACAATGATGCGGGCAGCCAATACACATCTGTCCGGTTCACCGAACGGCTCCCTACGCACCGTGCCGACTCCCTTTTCCCAATCGGAATTCCTTGACGCGATCGAGACCACTCTTGCCCACAGTAGCAATAACGACCGTCTTCAAGGCCCGACGACCAGTCTCACGCAGTACTCGCCGTGGCCCATCAACCACGCGATCTCGCGCAATCTCGATTCGGCGGGGTGGCGCGATGTCATCGAGTGCAAGTCCGAAAGTGGTGCGATGCCCCACTGGTGACACTCGCCTGCCGCGCACTCGGTTGCTGACATTTGTGCCATGTATCACCTGGAGCCAGGCTGGCCTCCCGTCAACCTCTAGTACAGGCATCGAACGTCCGAGCAGATTGTGCCAATCAGACCAGCAGGTGACCGGATTGTCCCATCCTTCTCTCACCGAGCAAAAAGGGTTTCTTCGGTCTACTCGACGATAGATGGCACCGCCGGACTTGATCAGACCCACACTTAGGTAGATCGCGTGCCTGCCATTAACCTTAGCGGCCGCATCCTCGACGCGCTCCATAAAATCGACTGCGAGAGCGTCGTCGTTGTCGAGATTCGTAGTCAACAAACTCTGGTGGGCACGTCCCGTGACTCCGCGGATATCGTCAACCAGCTGCTGCCTTTCGACAGCAGCGCGGTAGATGGGTAGGAAGACACCCCCTGATGATATTTTCGCGATCCTTCCCTTTAGCCAGGGTGGGCTAGCTGGGTCGAGGTAGACGATCCAACTAAATTCACGACTCGTCTGCATGGCGACCGATGGCACACAATAGCGCTCGAAGAGTTCCCAGCGCGTTTCTAACCAGCCCGACTTGGCTCTAACGTAGCTCTCCGCACCCGCCGAAGGCAAGTTGAATCGCGTCAGTATGACGTGGGCGAAGTCTTCCTGCACCTAAGTGCCCCCTATCGCTGAGGTTTGTGGAACCAACTAATGGTCCGCGATCGCATGATTTGGCGACTGCGGCGGACAAGCGAAGTTGAAAGCCCAAGTCCACGCGATTCGTGCTCTCCTCGGCGTGAATTGCAGATTGGCGTCTAAGGGTGTGAGCCGATGTCGCTGCGGTTCTTACGGGGCTCGGTTCGCCCTTACCTCTCATTTGACGGGTCCTGGATGCGGATGTTGCCTGCGGTATCGGAACTAATCGCCAAAAGCGCGAATCGGTGTCCGACTGCTCTCGTCGCGGTGCCACAAGTGGGTGGAATCGCGGCTAGCGAAAGACACTCGCGAAATGGTCGCGAAAGCAAGAAATATGAGGGCATCGAGCATGGAATGCGGGCCATGTAGTGAATGTCCAATGTTGCGAAGTGTCTTCAGTTTCGTACTGTCTGATACCCGTTCTTCTGATTCATCGGTCCCCTCGCGGCGGAAGTACTGTGTGTTCGCTTGATGATTGCGCCGCAGAACGCGGATGAGGTCCGTTGGTCGCTGAGGTGTTCTGACAATGACCGGTTGCGTTTCGAGGATGGCTTTTTGTTGCGGGTCGATGTGCGAGTCCACGAAGAGATCGTCTCCGATAACATTCGGGAATTGGCCGCCGATGCTTTCGTGGCCGACTTTGTTCAAGGCGTAAACCCCGGCACCCCAGAGTGCTGAATGCAGGGACGGAATCCGAGTGCGCGCTCGGTAGTAAGACGCAACCAGAAAGTGAGCGTTGGCAGTATCGTAAAGTGCGGTCGGACGGGCCGCCACGATTCTGGAGCTCGATTCGAGTTCATCGATGACTGCGAGAAGTGAATCCAGCCCAGCAACTATGTCTGCATCCAGGTAGATTCGAGGCCAAGCACCGGCGTTTCGGTCTCCAGTGTTTAGCGCAGCCGTCTTCGACGCCTCAGCGATTTCGATGACCCTGACTCCAGGTGCCGTCCGTGCGACGTCCGCGGTCCGGTCGGTACAGCCGTTACAAACGACGATGACTTCGATGACACCGTCATCGGCGGCGTGAGACAATGGCGCAAGAGTGCGCCCGATCACCGATGCCTCGTTATGAGCGGGAATGATGATGGACCCACGTGCGACGGTGGTGGACGTCACGATTGCTCCTGCCTCGTCGCTTGAGGCAAGTCACCCCAGCGTTCCCGGCTCAGGATAATTCCGAGCGTCCGGCGGTGTTTGGTATCATAGGAACGCGCAGTTTCGGCAAGAACAACTGCACCTCGGAAGAGAATCGCTTGCACGCGATTCTTGTGTCTTTCGGCATACCGAACGCGGTTAACTGCCATGAGGGTGTTGAGTGCAGGAGAGGTGCCCGACCCCGCTCCCTTATGTTGCACGGTTGCGGTAGGTTCGAACCAGATCTGGTAGCCCGCGTCGCGTACTCGCCGACAGTAGTCGGTCTCTTCCGAGTATAGGAAGAAGAGTTCGTTCCAACGCCCGATGTCGTCGGCGACCTCGCGACGGATCATCAGTGCAGCGCCCGTGGCCCAATCGATCTTGTGAGCCGCGGTGTAGCTCGACGATGCGTGATCCGTTTCCGAAAGCCAGCTCGGCCGCGCCGACAGATGGCGCCCGAGCGCCGCGTCGCCGAGTGCTCGGAGAATGGTCGGTTCCCGACGCAGTGACGTGTATACCTTGCCATCATCGTCCAGTATTCGCGGCACGACTACACCGACGCCGGGTGCCCGAAGGCGGCCCAACAAGGCTGCAACCGCATCCGGCTGAACTGTGAGATCGGGGTTGAGTACGAGGATGGATTCGCATTCCCCGACATGTGGCAAAGCCGTGTTGATCCCGCCGGAATATCCAAGGTTACCGTTGGCTCGGATCAGCTGAACGTCTCTCTCCTTCTCTAGGGTTTCGATCGTGTCGTCGGTTGAATCGTTGTCGCAGACGACGACCCGCATGCTCTGGATGAGAGTTTGATTGCGTAGGCTCGTGAGCAGATCGGAGACGTCTCGTGCGCTGTTGTGAGTAACGACGATGACACACACATCCGCCGCTCCAGCGGGACCCTTGAAGGTGTCGAGCGATGCGTTTCTAGATTGCTGAATCGGCAGCTGTCCCGGAATGCTGGAGCGCTCAATGGGAGCACTGTCAAGCTGCAAGTGGATATAAGCTGGTGGTCCCTGCACGAGATAGCGCCGAGCCAGTCGGCGAGGTTCGCGCGAAAGACGCCAGGCCCATTCCATGCCGTTGTCGGCGACCCATGTCGGTGCTCTCTGAACGCGTCCGGCAAGGAAGTCGACCACAGCTCCAAAGGCGAGGAGAACCTTCGCCTTGGTCTGATTGCCATATGTCTCGATCCAATGTTCCTGGCGTGGTTTACCAAGCCCAACAACGAGGATGTCGGTACCTGCCGCTGCGACAACTGCGGCGAGAGTCGCCGATGCGGTGGTGTTGCTAAGGATGGATCTCTCGGGCGCCCAGCAGCCGCTGATCTGCAGTTTTGGGATGTCCTTGGCCAGGGTCTCCCTGAGTTGCTGATGACATTCGGTTGTACCGCCGAGAAATCCAACCCGCCACCCGCGATCCGCCGCGATTTCGAGGACCGGATGGATGAGATCGCTGCCTGAAAGCTTGGGCCATGGCTCACCAGTGAGCTGCTCTGCTTTGTGGACCAGAGGCGCGCCGTCGAGCAGAGTAAGCCAGTGAAGTTCTGGCGTCGCGGTAATCGTCGTATTCGGGCGTGCGGGCTGAGTTGCCGGTGGCTTCGAGAGCCAGCTGGCATCCCCTCGAAAGTGATGGACGTGATCGAGATTTGCTGAAACGACAGCCAATTGCGCAGGGATCTCGGACGCTCCGTAACCTGTGATGATCTCGAGAGCACCTGCGGAATCGAGCAGGTCGGTGGGCAGTCCGGCGAGCAGCACCCGCGGCCATTGGCCCGGTGCTTGACGTGTGTCAGTCGTTGACATGAATCCTCCGACTTCTGGCAATCCGTCCTGCGGAAATTGACGAAGTGTTTGGGGTGGCAATAGTGCGCTTCGTGGTGTCCAGCAATCTGATGTACATGTGGGCTACGTTTCCGGACCGACAAATGCGCTAGAAGGCTCCTCGACGGGTAAGGGTTCACTGAGACCGTTCTGGCCGGCCCGGTGCTCGAGGAGCTCGAAGGCCCGCCCGCACGCGGCGCACGTTAGCTCGTCCGACAGTCGCTCCGCGCACGTGCAGGCCCAGCCGGTCTGCCGCGCTGGATTGCCCACCATAAACGCGTGAGCCGGCACGTCGCGAGTGACGACAGCTCCCGCACCTACGAAGGCGTCCGCGCCAATGGTGGTTCCACAAACCACGACGACTCCGGCACCGAGGGTCGCTCCGCGTTGAACGGTGGTCGTCGCCAGGGCATCGCCTGACCGCTTGATGTGAGCGCGCGGCCGCAGGTCGTTGGTGAACACCACGCCTGGACCGAGGAATACGTCGTCCTCGACGATGACGCCCTCGAAGATCAGGACCTGGTTCTTGACGGTCACCCTGTCACCGACGATGGCGCCGGTCTCCACATACGCGCCGTCGCAGATATTGCAGTCCTCGCCCACGATGGCACCCTCGAGGACGTGGGCGAACGCCCAGACTCGTGTCCCGGCGCCGACGTCGTCGCTCTCGCATAGTCCCTGCGGGTGGACGAAGACCGGCATCGTCGGCCCTGCCGTGTTGCGCATGATCCCCCGGTCCTGTCGGGCCCGTCCGGGGTCCGCACGTGTCAACTGATCCCAGCGGCAGAGTGACCCGTCCAGTCCCGAACTGGACGGCGTGCTACCCAGCCACGTCTACAGTTCGCACTCTAGTGCCGCCTGAAGCTCTCAGTAGTCCCCAGGAGTCCCCCAAAAGGGTGAAAATGGCTCGACAGGGCAACCGAGGCAGCGAATCGGCACCGAACGTCACGTCATCACTCGCGCAGAGTGGTATTTGACCGTTCAAGGGAGTCCAGAAATCATCCCGTAATGGGCGATTTCGACACCAAGAGTCGATTCCATCGTGGACGGATGGGTGTATCCGGCCTTCGGTTTGGCGAGAATGTCCTCAGGGCAACCCGTAATGGGTGTTGTGCTGGGCCAGTTTCACCCCGACTGATGTCGGACCGGTGACTCCGAGATCCGAATCTGTCGGACATCGCGAACACCAGCCCACGTCGTCGCATCCGCCCGCCGCCTGGCGGGGTCGTCGCAGCGGTAGGCTGCCTTGCACCAACCCCTCGTCGTGCCCGGCGGGGGGTTTGTGTCGTGCTCGGAGTCCGGTGACGTCGTAGAGGAAGTGCTGTCCAGTGAACAACGGAACGCTGCGTGGTCTGCTGGCGGCGGCCGCGGCGGACCCGTACTTCAGCGCGATCCGCGCCGCCGCCGGCTCGATCACCTACCGCATCACCGGCCCGGCGTCCATCCGACCGTTCGTCGCCGGGGTGCTCGCGGCTTCGGGACCCAACAGCGGAGTACCGGTCCTCCTGGTGACCGCCACCGGCCGGGAGGCCGAGGCAGCGGTGGCGGCCATCGGTGACCTGCTGGGCGACGACAATGTCGCACTCTTCCCGTCCTGGGAAACTCTCCCGCACGAGCGGCTCTCACCGAGGGCCGACACCGTCGGGCGCAGGCTGGCCACCCTCCGGCGCCTTGCCCACCCGGAGCTCGACCCGACCGGCTACCCGGCCGTGGTGGTCGCCACGATCCGGTCGATGATCCAGCCGATGGCCCCGCACCTGGGGGAGATGATCCCCGTCACCCTGCAGGTCGGCGAGGAAACCGACCTCAGCAGCCTCGTGGAGCGGCTGATCGCTTTGGCCTACGCCCGTGTCGACATCGTCGAGAAGCGCGGCGAGGTGGCGGTCCGGGGCGGCATCCTGGACGTGTTCCCGCCCACCGCCAGCCACCCGGTTCGGATCGAGTTCTTCGGTGACGAGATCACCGACATCCGGACGTTCGGTGTCATCGATCAGCGATCACTCGAAGCGGTCGGCTCGGTGACGGCGCCGCCGTGCCGGGAGATTCTGCTCACCAAGGACGTCCGCGACCGGGCGGCCGTGCTGGCCAAGACGCGGACCGGCGACCCGACGCTGGCCCAGATGCTGGACCACTTGGCGAACGGGATCAGCGTCGAAGGCATGGAATCGCTGATCCCGGTGCTGGTCGGCGAGGACCTGGAGTTGCTGCCCAACCTGGTCAGGCCGGGGACGCATGTGCTGCTGGCCGACCCCGAGCGGATCCGCACCAGGGCCGCGGATCTGGTCCGCACCGGGAACGAGTTCCTGGCGGCGTCCTGGATGGCGGCGGCAACCGGCGGCAAGGCACCGATCGACCTCGGATCGTCGGCGTACCGGAGCCTGGAGGACGTGCTGGACGTCGTCCGGGACGCCGAGTTGCCGATCTGGCAGGTCACCCCGTTCGCGGCTGAACCGGAAGCGCCCACGGCGGGTGTCGAGAGCACCGAAGCCACCGACGAGCCCGCGGTGGTTGCCTCACCTGCTTATCGCGGTGAGCTGCCGGCCGCGGTAGCAGACGCGCAGGCCAGGCAGGCGGCCGGGGGCTCGACGGTGATCGTGGTCGCCGGCGCCGGCACCGCGGCCAGGGCAGGCGAACGCCTCGCCGAGTCCGACCTGGGTGCGCTGGTCGTCGAGGAATTGCCCGAGGCGCCGCGCACCGACGTGGTCACCGTGGTCACCGGGCGGCTGGAGAACGGCTTCGTGCTGCGTGATTCCGGACTGGCGATCCTGACCGAGGCCGACCTGACCGGCAGCCGCGGGGTCAACCCGGAGGCCGCCGGTGCCAGGTTGCCCACCCGTCGGCGGAACGCGGTCGACCCGGTCTCGCTCAAACCCGGCGACTACGTGGTGCATGCCCAGCACGGCATCGGCAAGTACATCGACATGGCGCAGCGGACCTCCGGCGGAGCGGTCCGGGAGTACCTGGTCGTGGAATACGCACCCAGCAAACGCGGTCACCCGGGCGACCGGCTGTTCGTGCCGACCGACGCGCTTGACCTGCTGACCAGGTACGTCGGCGGCGAGATCCCGACGTTGAACAAGCTCGGCGGCTCGGACTGGGCGAAGACCAAGGGCCGGGCCCGCAAGGCGGTCCGGCAGATCGCGGCCAAGCTGGTCCAGCTGTACGCGGCACGGGCTTCGGCCCCCGGCCATGCGTTCGCGCCGGACACGCCGTGGCAGCGGGAGCTGGAGGATGCGTTCCCGTACACCGAGACCCCGGACCAGATGGCCGCCATCGACGAGGTCAAGGCGGACATGGAAAAGCCGGTCCCGATGGACCGGGTGATCTCCGGCGACGTGGGCTACGGCAAGACCGAGATCGCCGTCCGGGCGGCATTCAAGGCGGTGCAGGACGGCAAGCAGGTTGCCATCCTGGTGCCGACGACGTTGCTGGCGCAGCAACACCTGTCGACATTCTCCGACCGCATGGAGGCATTCCCGGTGAGGGTCCGCGGACTATCGCGGTTCACCGACGACGCCACCGCCAAGGAAACCGTCAAGGGCCTGGCCGACGGCAGCGTCGACATCGTCATCGGCACCCATCGGCTGCTGCAGCCGAATATCCGGTACAAGGATCTCGGACTGGTCGTCGTCGACGAGGAGCAGCGGTTCGGCGTCGAGCACAAGGAGCACATCACCGCGCTGCGGGCCCACGTCGACATGCTGACGATGTCCGCCACGCCCATCCCGCGGACCCTGGAAATGAGTCTGGCCGGCATTCGCGAGATGTCCACCATCACCACCCCTCCGGAGGAACGTCACCCGATCCTGACCTACGTTGGCGCCTACGACGACAAGCTTGTCGCGGCCGCCATCCGCCGCGAGTTGTTGCGCGAGGGTCAGGTGTTCTTCGTGCACAACCGGGTGGCCGACATCGAGTCTGTCGGTCGGCGGCTGCGCGAGGCGGTGCCGGAGGCGCGGATCGCCGTCGCGCACGGGCAAATGAACGAGGACCTGCTGGAGAAGGTGATCGACGGGTTCTGGGCGCGGTCCTACGACGTGCTGCTCTGCACCACGATCGTCGAGACGGGGCTTGACATCTCGAACGCGAACACGCTGATCGTGGACCACGCCGAGATGCTCGGGCTGTCCCAGATGCACCAGTTGCGGGGCCGGGTGGGCCGTGGCCGCGAGCGCGGGTACGCGTACTTCCTGTATCCGGGTGAGAAGCCGCTGACCGAGACAGCGCACGACCGGCTGGCCACCATCGCGCAGAACTCCGACCTCGGCGCGGGCATGGCAGTGGCCATGAAGGACCTCGAGATCCGCGGCGCCGGTTCGATTCTCGGCGCCGAGCAGAGCGGGCACATCGCCGGCGTCGGGTTCGACCTGTACGTCCGGCTGGTCGGCGAGGCCGTCACCGCATTCAAGAAGGCCTCCGCGGCCGCGGACGGGGAGGACGTCGAGGAGGAGGTCGCCGAGGTCAGGGTCGAACTGCCGATCGACGCGAACATCCCGCACGACTACATCCCGGTGGAGCGGCTGCGGCTGGACGCGTACCGCAAGATCGCGGCCGCGACGTCCGTGCAGGACATCCAGACCATCCGCGACGAGCTGACCGACAGGTACGGCCCGTTCGGCGATCAGGTGGAGAACCTGTTGGCGGTGGCCGAGTTTCGTCAGCTGTGCCGCAGCGTGGGGGTGGCTGAGGTGGCGATGGGCCCGCAGGGATTGCGGATGTCGCCGATCGTCCTACCCGAATCGGGGCAGCTGCGGCTGGCCCGGCTGTACCCGGGCGCGAAGTACCGGGCGCTGACCTCCACGCTCACCCTGCGCCCACCCACCCAGTCCGAACGACTGGGCGCACCAGCCCTGCGGGACCGCGAGCTGCTGCAGTACTGCACGCGAGTGCTCGACGCCGTGATCCCCGCCCCCGTGCGCGGCTGAGTTCCGTCAACCGACCGTCAATCGACCGCTGAACTGCCGGTGGATCAGCGCGCCGGTTGCCGTCGGCGCCGGATCGGAATAGGGGCCGATGTCCTGGCGACGGCGGTTGGCGCGTCGGTCGTAGTCCCGGCCAGCTGGCGACGCGCGGCGCGCCGGTCAACGGTGTATGGCGCAGCATTCACGGCCCTGACCAGGCCGTTCGCCGCATTCGCTGCGACAGGATTGGCGCGCCCGTACTCCTCGGCAAGGTGATCGAGCAACCCTCCGAGGAACACCTCCAGCTGGACCCGGGCGGCGTCCCGCAGGGTGCGCAGATAGGCGGTCTGCTCGTCGACTTCCTGCTGAGCGATGGCAGTGTCCACGCTCAGCTGCGCCAAGCGGCCCTCGTTCTCCCGCTCATACGCTTCCACCCGCAGCACGGCGTCTTCGTACACCGCCGTGGCCTTGTCCTGGGTTTCCTGCTCCAGGATGGCCGCGTTCCGCCGGGTCTCCTCGTACAGTTGCTGGGCTTCGGTCATCACCCGGCCGCTGTACTCGTCGGCGCGGGCAACCGTCGCGTCCGCCGTGATCTGTGCCGAGGTGAGAATCGAAACGGCCTGCTGCACCTCCTGGGTGCGACTGTCGCGGTCGATCCGGTCGCGCAACTGCGCAATCTCGGCCTGCGATTCCGCCAACTGCCGTTCCGCCGCGTTCAGTCGGGAGATCAACCCGTCGACCGCGGCCGCAGACTGCACCAGAAAGGCGTCCACCTCATGCGGGTCGTAGCCCGCCCGCGACAGCCCCCTTGTCGTGGGGAAGGTCGTCGTGACAAGCGATGCGCCGGTGAACGTCTCGGCCGCGTCGGTCAGTGTGCGCGTCATCGATCTCTCCTGTTTCGCTGGAACCGCTACGCTGCCGGACCGAAATCCTCGAACCTGATCTGTCCATCGGGTATTCCGCTGGTCTGCAGGCGATTCAGGGTGGCCCGGACCATCGCGGGGGACCCGCAGACGTACACGTCGTGCCCCGACCAATCACCGTCGCCAACGGCGACATCACCGATCAGTCCGTGCCGGCCGGCCCACTGGATGTCGTCCGAGATCGCCGTGGTGACCGTCAACCAGCCGTGCCATTCCTGCAGCGCGGCAAGGGCTTTGCCGTCATAGATCTCGCGCTGGCTGCGGGCGCCGAAGTACAGCTGGGTGGTTCGTCCGCCGCCGCGGGCGATCTGCCCGATCATCGCCTTCATCGGTGCCAGGCCGGTGCTGCCGGCAATCATCAGCAGTGGTCGCTTCGAATCCGGGTCGAGCGTCATCCGGCCGACCGGCGGACCCAGGCGGACCTGGTCGCCCGGGGTAGATGACCGAACCAGCGCGGTGGACACCGGTCCGCCGGGGATCAACCGGGCGTGCAGTTCGATGTCAAGACCGCCGGGTGCGTTCGCAGGGGTGTACCACCGCCACTCGCGGGGCCGGGTCGTGGTTGGCTCCAACGCCAGGGACTGCCCGGCCAGATAGGGCACGGGCTCGTCGGTGCGCACCGTGAGCACCGCGATATCGAAAGTCCGCTGATCGACCTCGATGATCTCGCCGGCCCAGTACGCAGGTTGGGTTGCGGCGATCTGCTCGGCGGCGCCGGACATCGCTCCGGCCACGATTCCGTAGGCGGCCGCCCAATCCGCCGCAAGCGTGTCGGTCCACGCCGGGCCGCTGAAATGCCGCAGGGTGGTCAGCAAAGCCTCACCGACAGCCGGATAATGCGCCGTCAGGGTGCCGAACTTGCGGTGATCCCGGCCCAGGTCCTGCAGGTACGGGACCAGCTGATCGACCTGATCGACGTTGGTCACGATGCGCACCAGGGCGCCGACCAACCGGTCACGTTGCTTGGTCATCGCCGGCGGGAACATGTCCCTGGTCTGCGGGTACCGCAGGAACAGGTAGCTGTAGAAATACTGCGCGACCTCGTCGGGGCCATGTCCGGCGACGAGCGCGAAGTTCGCCTTCAACCCCGCCGTATCGATGTCCCCCATCTAGCCGTGCTCCTCAGACCGTCACGATGTCCGAGCGGAGCGGCGACAGCGCGCCCAGCACGGTGGTGATTGTCTGCTCGTGAACACCGAGCGAAATCAGCGTGTCCTGCAGATGTCCTACCACCCGGTCGAAAGCCTCGTTGTCGATGTTCCGTCCGGCGTGCGCGGCGGCCATCTCCGCGCCGGTGTAGCTCTTCGGGCCACCGGTGGCCGCGGACAGCATTTCCACCTGATGGCGCCGTAAACCGATCATGTCGACGCCTTCGAAGTAAGCGCTCAACCGTGGGTCTGCGACGACCCTTTCGTAGAACTGATCGACCGCTGTGCGGATTCCTGTTTCCGCGCCGAGGGTTTCGTACAGGGTCGGGGTCTGCGTCAAAACGGGCTCCTTTAAGGCACGACCGGGTGGGTTTGACGGAGCCTAATGCCACTCTTAGTCAAGACACAACGTGTGATGGGGTGGAAAACACTCTTATGGTGCAACCAGATCACCGACTGTCCCCCGATCGAAACTCACCGTCAACGGAGCGCACGTCCTTTCGCTCGGTCTGGGCTGTTCGCGTCGCGTGTTGTCGCCGCGCGCCCCGCGCGAGGGGTTGCGTGGAGTCCGCAGGGAGGTTCCCGGCACCGAAACACGGTCACGCTCGATGGACGGCCCGGTGGTTCCGGCGCTCCCCTGCGCGGCTAAACCCCGTCAGCTGCGACGGATCCGCTCCCACTCGCGCCGAGCCTTGCTGGCGATGGCAATCAGAGCACGCTGTAGCGCAGCGTGCGCTGAGAGTGATCGAAAGTGAAGCAACTGAGGCGCTACCTCATTCCGTAGTGATGTTCGTCACGATGGGTGTGGATTGCGGGGGCCTGATCGGGCTTACACTCCCGTTTGAGCATTCTGACGAACTGGGTTTGCTCAGCTGTGTCGTTGCTGGGAGCCGCCAGTGCCGTGTTGGCTCGCTCGGAGGTGGGGAATGGCGCGCATCATCGATGCCGCGGGGGGAGCGCCTCAGTGGGTGAGCGCATCCGCGCTCACCGGCAGACGTCTGCCCGGCGCTCGCGACGTCGTCGAGCCTGCGCATGCCGGCGGGGCTCCGGTTCCAACCCCTGGTTCGACGCGGCCCGTCGGTCAATCAATTCGGCGTGTCGTCGACGAGGCCGATTCGAGTGTCCGCCGTCGGCCGCCGGCGGGCGAATGGCACGGTGCCGCCAATCACGGTGCCGCCAATCAGGATGTCGCCAATCAGGATGTCGCCAATCAGGATTCTGAGAAATCACGTGAGGCACCGAGGAGGGCGCAGTGACCCAGACCGAAGCGCGTGAGCTGGCGCGGGAAATCACCGGAGCCATGCCGGTCAGCAACGGACACTACCGCTGGGGAGTCATTCTCCCGGATGGGGAATTCGTGACCGATGCCAGCAGTTCGTGGACTCCTTCGAAGATGATGAGCGTGTGGGATCTCGGCATCGGCCACCAGGTGGCCGTGCGCCGCCTGTTCATCGACAACCGCGATGACGGAGTGCTGTGCGCCATCACCGAACGCGGTTCACTGGTGCGCGTCGATGGTGTGCCCTGGCAACTGGTGGTCGCTGCGCGCTGATCAGGTGCCGGCGAATCCCTGATGGAGCATTTCGCGGCGGTAGCGACGGAGGTCAACCGCGAAGCGGGGCCGACAGAAAGCGCCGCAGCACTGCTCTCGTCAGCACGGACCAGTAAATCGGACTCACCGGATCACGCCGGCCCGCAAGGCCTTACCCACGATGTGGGCTCTGTCGCCGGTGCCGAATTTGCGGCTGATTCGGGCCATGTGACTCTTGACGGTGAGCATCGAAACGCCGAGCTGTTGTCCGATCCACCGGTTCGACCGGCCGTCCGCGACGAGACTGATGACCTCGATTTCCCGTTCGCTCAGGTGATAGTCGATGACCGGCTCATTGGGGGCTTCAGGCCTCGCGGGTGCACCCCGCAGGAACCCGCTGGCGCCCGCGCCGAACGCACGGATCACCGGTCCGGAATCGTTGAACGGAACCGTGACCAGCGCCCTGGACCATCCGGCTCGTAACAGCTCTTCGATGACCCGGTCCGCTGCCGGCCCGAACTCGAGACTGATCAGAGCCAGTTCTCCGGCGGGTTCTCCGGCGATCACGGTGTCCAGCTCGGCAATGGAATCCGCTTCCAGGACGCGAATGAATCCGTTGCCGCGCAGAGCATCCGACAGCGGCATCCGGGTTGCGGGTCGGGGATCGGCGACGAGCACGCTGCCAAGAGCAGCGGGATACGCCAGCGGACCGTGCGGCCTTCGCTGGACGGGTACCGGCTCAACGTCAGTGACGGATTTCCCGTGCGAAACGAGCCCTTGGCCGACCGACATCGGCACCCGCGGCGGCCCTTCTTGGTCCACGAGCGCGACCCCCATTTCGAAGCAAGTAGGCCAAACAGATTGCCCTACCGCTGAAATGTATACGCTAGGTGAACAAGATCGGCTATGTAGAGGCACCAACGCGAACCGCGTGCCCTCATGCCCGGAATTTGAGTATGCGATTGACTGCACAGAGTAGTTGTCACATGGTGGGTTGGCCAAGGCCGAGACGTGCCGAGTCGGCGACGCTGATTGATGCCGCGCACGGGCCGCGGTCCGTAGAATTCAACTGTCCGCCAGCGGTCGTCACCGAACGCGGCGGCGGGCATGGGGGCTGGGGGATGAGCGGCGACGATCGGACGGTTTCCCGGCGCACGCTGCTGCGGACGGTCGGTCTCACGGCGGCGACCGGTGCATTGGCGGTATCCGGTCTGCTGTCCGGTGGTGCGGCGTCCGGTGGCGCGGCGTCCGGTGGCGCGGCGTCCGGGGACCGTCCCTTCACGGTCCGTCCGGTCACGGCGCAGGAGTGGGCGGCCGGTCGCGGCCCTCGGTACCACGTCGCGCACCGCGGATCGGGTGACGTTCTTCCCGAACACAGCATGCCCGCGTACCAGGCGGCGGTGGACTGGGGCGCCGCCTGCCTGGAGATCAGCGTCGGCATCACCTCCAACGGTGTGCTCATCTGCATGCACGATCCGACCTATGACCGGACGACAACCGGCACCGGAACGATCATCGACCAGCCGTCGTCGGTGCTGGACTCGATCCGGATCTGGCAGCCGCGCCTTGGCCGGGCGTGGACCGACAACCCGCCGCGAGTGCCGTTGTTCGAGGACGCCCTGCGCTCCTTCGGCGGCGCGGTGGTGCTGGCCGTCGAGGCGAAGGTGCCGCAGGCCTACGCGCCGATGATGGCCATGGTGGAGCGCATGGGGCTGCGCGAGTCGGTCATCGTCAAGACCTATTACCCCAGTGACGATCTGGCCACCGCCACGGCACAGGGGTATCCGGTCTTCTGTTACTTCGGCAAGGCGGACGCCGCGACCTCGGACGCGATCACGAAGGCGGCCGCCCGGCTGAATCCGCACCGCGATTGCCTCGTGCTGCCGGCATTCACCGACGGCGCCGGGTCATTCCTGCCGGACGCCACCGTCGCTGCCGCGGTAGGGACCGGGATTCCGGTGTGGGTGTTTCCGCTGCACCGCCGGTCGGACGCCGAGCACTTCTTCGAGTTGGGCGTGCAAGGTGCCGTCTGCTCGAGCTACGGCTACATCGCGGGCGTCGTCCCACCGGTGACCGCCGATGCCTGGGCGGGCATGGCGATCGCGTCAGGTGAGATGACGAGGAACCCGTCGTGGGACGGTTATGCGCCCGCCTTCACCCCGGCCGGCGAGATGGTGCTCGCGGCCAAGGGCAGCCAGCATTTCCTCACCATGGGGCAGTGCGGCCGGGTTCCCACCTCCACCCCGGGCACCGTCATCGAGGTCGACGGATGCTGGCAGGTGCTGCCGAAATCGGCGTCGGACGGCCTGAGCATCGCGTTCGGCCGGGTCGACGACTCCTATTACCAGCATCGGCTGGGCGCCGGAGACGGGTGTCATGTCATCCTGCGGGCCAACGGCGAGCTGGGACTGTACCGGCACCACGACGGCGAACCGGACGGTGAGCTCCTCTCCTCGGCCGCCTCCCCGCCGCTGACCGCTGGCCAGTGGGCGCGGATGCGGATCACCATCACCGCCCACGGCATCGCGGTGTCGCGGACCGACAGCGGCACGACCGTGACGGCGTCGGTGCCGGTGCGCGACGGATATCTGCACCTGGGCAGGGCCTCGTCCGACGGCGAGGCCGCGTTCCGGGGCCTGCGGATCGGCTGATCGCCAAGACGCACGCCGCCCCGCCTCGCTGGCTGCGAGACGGGGCGGCGTGGTTGGACTGCGGATCGCTCAGGGGGTGACCGGGGTGATCGACAGGTTGTCGAACGAGGCCACCACCGGGGCGTTGGTCGACGAGCTGGTCAGGTAACCCTGCAGCCCGACAGTCCCGGCCGATTGCAGGGCGGCGTCGTTGTCGGTCACGGTCGCCCGCCAAGCGGTCGGCTCCGTGCTGCCGACCTTCCAGGCCTTGGCCGAGATGGTGGTCGGCGAGGTGCCCTTGACCTGGAAGGACAGCCGCACCTGGTCGCCGACCGCATAGGTCAGACCGGTGACGGTCTGGGTGCTGAGCACGGTTTCGACGCCCGCGACGACCTTGGAGATCTGGATGCTGGTCGACGTCGGCATCAGGCGGAGCTTCACCATGTAGTTGGTGGTGCCCACCCGCCTGACGATGGCGTTGCCCTGGAACCCGGAGCCGGTTGGCAGCTTGTCCAGTGCGATGTCCACCGAGCCGTTCAGCTCCGTCGCCGACACCGTGCTCAGATTCACCGATGGGCCCGCACCCGCGGTCGCCATCTTGATCTGACCGGCAGAACCGTTGACCGAGAACAGCGACGATGAACCGTTCATCGTCCATGCCCCGCCGGGATCGGATGTCCCCCAACCGCCGGCGACCGTTCGGGCGAACAGATCGGTGGCGATGGCGGTCGGCGCCGCAGCGGTCACGGTGACGGGCTTGCTGGTGGTGTTGGTGCCGCCGGCGTTGTCGGTGACGGTGAGCGTGACGGTGTAGGTGCCGGCCGCCGCGTAGGTGTGCGAGGCGGTGGCGCCGGTGCCGGTGCTGTTGTCACCGAAGTTCCAGGCGTAGGAGGCGAGGGTGCCGTCGGGGTCGGTCGACGTGGTGCCGTCGACGTCGATCTTCAGGTTGGTCGCCGCCGAGGTGAACGCCGCGGTGGGTGCCTCGGTGGCGGCGGTCACGGTGACGGGTGTGCTGGTGGTGTTGGTGGTGCCGGCGTTGTCGGTGACGGTGAGCGTGACGGTGTAGGTGCCGGCCGCAGCGTAGGTGTGCGCGGCGGTGGCGCCGGTGCCCGTGCTGCTGTCAC
>JBBQGJ010000124.1:0-16362 GCA_038322925.1 Mycobacteriales bacterium | reverse complement strand
GACCACGTCACCGTCTCGCACCGCAGCGTGCTGCAGCGGCAGAAGATCTTCGGCTACACCGAGGAGGAGCTGCGGATCCTTCTCACCCCGATGGCCGCCAAGGGTGCCGAGGGCAACGGGTCGATGGGCAGCGACACCCCGGAGGCGGTGCTCTCGGAGCGCCCCCGGCTGATCTTCGACTACTTCTCCCAGCTGTTCGCGCAGGTCACCAACCCGCCACTGGACGCGATCCGGGAGGCGGTTGTCACCTCGCTGTCCTCCGTCATCGGGCCGGAGCAGAACCTGCTGGAACCGGGACCGAGGTCCTGCCGGCAGATCGTGCTGCCGTTCCCGGTGCTGGACAACGACGACCTGGCCAAGTTGATGGGGATGAACGCCGACGGCAACCTGCCCGGGTTCGCCTCGGCCACCATCTCCGGGCTGTACGACGTGCAAGGAGGCGCTCCAGCGCTCATAGAGGCCATCGAACGATGTCGCGCCGAGTGCGACGAGGCGATCGAGAACGGCGCCAGGGTGATCATGCTGTCGGACCGGCACTCCACCGCCGACCGGGCGCCGATTCCCTCCCTGCTGCTCACCTCCGCGGTGCACCAACACCTGGTGAGGCAGAAGTCGCGGACCAAGGTCGCGCTCGTCGTCGAATCCGGTGACGCCCGCGAGGTCCACCACGTCGCGCTGTTGCTCGGCTACGGCGCCGGCGCGGTCAACCCGTACCTGGTGCTGGAGAGCGCGGAGGACCTGTCCCGGCACGGCCTGATCGGTGACGTCAGCCCGCAGCAGGCGATCAAGAACACGGTGTACGCGCTGGGCAAGGGCGTGCTCAAGGTGATGAGCAAGATGGGCATCTCCACCGTCGGCTCCTACCGCGCCGCGCAGGTCTTCGCGGTGTTCGGCATCGACCAGCCGGTGCTCGACGAGTACTTCACCGGCAGCACCACCCGCACCGGCGGCAGCGGGCTGGAGACCATCGCCTCGGACGTGGCGATCCGGCACGCGCTGGCCTTCGTACCCAACCCGCGCGCCCTGGAGCACCGCGGACTGGAGATCGGCGGCCAGTACCAGTGGCGACGCGAGGGCGAGATCCACCTGTTCAACCCGGAGACCGTTTACCTGCTGCAGCACGCCACCCGCAGCAAGCAGCAGACCGTGTTCCGCCGGTACACCGAGGCCGTCGACGAGCTGTCCCGCAAGGGCGGCACGCTGCGTGGGCTGTTCGAGCTGCGCGTTGATCAAAGCGCGAGCGTTCCATTGGAGGAGGTCGAACCGGCGAGCGAGATCGTCAAGCGGTTCGTCACCGGGGCGATGTCGTATGGCTCCATCTCCGTCGAGGCGCACACGACGCTGGCCATCGCGATGAACCGGCTGGGCGGCAAGTCCAACACGGGCGAGGGTGGCGAAGATGTCGACCGGCTGCTCGACCCGGTGCGCCGGTCCGCGATCAAGCAGGTCGCCTCCGGCCGGTTCGGGGTCACCAGCGCCTACCTGGTGAACGCCAGGGAGATCCAGATCAAGATGGCGCAGGGCGCCAAGCCCGGCGAGGGCGGTCAGCTGCCCGGAAACAAGGTCTACCCGTGGATCGCCCAGACCAGGCACGCCACCGCCGGTGTCGGGCTGATCTCGCCGCCACCGCACCATGACATCTACTCCATCGAGGATCTCAAGCAGCTGATCCACGATCTGCGCAACGCCAACCCGGTCGCCGACGTGTCGGTCAAGCTGGTGTCCACCCCTGGCGTCGGCACCGTCGCCGCCGGCGTCACCAAGGCGCACGCCGACAAGGTCATCGTCGCCGGGCACGACGGCGGCACCGGCGCGGCCGCCCTGACCTCGCTCAAGCACGCCGGCCAGCCCTGGGAGCTGGGGCTGTCCGAGACGCAGCAGACTCTGCGGCTGAATCGGCTGCGCGAGCAGGTCAAGGTCCAGGTCGACGGGGGGCTGAAGACACCGCGCGACGTGATCGTCGCGATACTGCTCGGCGCCGAGGAGTTCGGCTTCTCCACCGCTCCGCTGATCGTGGCCGGCTGCGTGATGATGCGGGTCTGCCACCTCGATACCTGCCCGGTCGGCATCGCGACGCAGAACCCGGTGCTCCGGGAGCGGTTCACCGGCACCCCCGAGTTCGTCGAGACGTTCTTCCTGTACTTCGCCGAGCAGATCCGTGAATACCTGGCCGCACTCGGATTCCGCACCGTCGGCGAGGCGATCGGGCACGCGGAGATGCTGGACGTCTCGCACGCGATCACCCATCACCGGGCCCGCGGCCTGGACCTCGCGCCACTGCTGGAGATCGCGGACGTGGCGAGCGACTACTCCTGCACCAACCCTGCCCGGCACGACCTGTCCAAGACGCTGGACGCGACGCTGATCAAGCTGGCGGCCCCCGCACTGCAGGACGCCCGCGCGGTCCGGATCGACCTGCCGATCCGCAACGTCGACCGCACCGCCGGCACCATGCTCGGCTCGGAGGTCACCAGGGTCTTCGGCCCGGAGGGCCTGCCCGACCACACCATCGACATCCACTTGACGGGCACGGCCGGGCAGTCCCTCGGCGCGTTCCTGCCGCGCGGGATCTCCATCACGCTGGTCGGTGATGCCAACGACTACGTCGCCAAGGGACTGTCCGGCGGCCGGATCATCGTCCGGCCGGACGAGAACTCACCGTCCCAGGCACCAGGGGTGAAGACCCAGGTCATCGCCGGGAACACCATCGGCTACGGCGCCACCGACGGTGAGCTGTACCTGCGGGGACGGGTGGGTGAGCGGTTCGCGGTCCGCAACTCCGGCGCCCTGATGGTCACCGAGGGCACGGGCGACCACGCACTGGAGTACATGACCGGTGGGCGGGTCGTCATCCTCGGCCGGACCGGCCGGAACGTCGGCGCCGGGATGAGCGGTGGCGTCGGCTACCTGCTCGACCCCGAACCGGCGAAGGTGAACCCGGAGTTGGTCGACCTGGAGCCGCTGGACGCCGACGAGGTGCTCTGGCTCGGCGAGGTGATCAGCTCGCACGCCAAGCTCACCGGATCGACGGTGGCCGCCGCGCTGCTGGCCGACTGGCCGATCGCGGCCGTCCGCTTCTCCCGGGTGATGCCGCGCGACTACCGCAGGGTGCTGTCCCTGCGGGCGGAAGCGGCCGCCAGGGGAATCGACGCCGACGAGATGATCATGGAGGCCAGCCATGGCTGATCCCGCCGGCTTCCTGAAGTACGGCCGCCAGGGCCCGCCGCGGCGGCCCATCCCGTTGCGGCTCAAGGACTGGAACGAGGTTTACGAGCCGTTCGACGAGCAGGACACCAGGATCCAGGCCGCCAGGTGCATGGACTGCGGCGTCCCGTTCTGCCACCAGGGCTGTCCGCTGGGCAACATCATCCCCGAGTGGAACGACCTGGTCCGCACCGGGAAATGGGAGGAGGCGTCGGACCGCCTGCACGCCACCAACAATTTCCCCGAATTCACCGGACGGCTGTGCCCGGCACCGTGCGAGGCGGCCTGCGTGCTCGGCATCGGTGACGACCCGGTGTCCATCAAGCTGGTCGAGCAGCAGATCGCCGATCACGCCATCGACCACGGCTTCGGGCTCACCCCACGGCCGGCGGAGCTGTCCACCGGCAGGTCGGTCGCGGTGATCGGCTCCGGCCCCGCCGGACTTGCCGCCGCGCAACAACTTGCCAGGGCCGGGCATGCCGTCACCGTGTACGAGCGCGACAAGCGCATCGGCGGGCTGATGCGGTACGGCATCCCCGAGTTCAAGATGGATCGCGCCGTGCTCGACCGCCGGCTCGAGCAGATGGAGGCCGAAGGCGTCACGTTCGTCGCCGGCTGCAATGTCGGCGTCGACCTGACCGTCGACCAGCTGCAGGGTGATTTCGACGCGATCGTCATCGCCACCGGTTCCACCATCCCTCGGGAGTTGACCGTCGACGGCCGGCATCTGGACGGCGTGTACCTGGCGATGGACTACCTGGTGCAGCAGAACGAGGTCTGCGAGGGCACCCGGGAGGCCGTCGACATCTCCGCCGAGGGCAAGAAGGTGATCATCATCGGCGGCGGCGACACCGGCGCCGACTGCTACGGAACCGCGCTCCGGCAGAACGCCGCATCGGTCACCCAGCTGGACATCCACGTGATGCCGCCGGCCACCAGGGACCCGTCCACGCCGTGGCCGACCTACCCGTTGATGCTGCGGATCTCGGCCGCCCACGAAGAGGGCGGTGAGCGGGTGTTCGGGGTCAACTCCACCGCGATCGAGGGCACCGACGGCAAGGTCAGCGGCCTTCATCTGGTGGAGGGCAAGCGGATCCCCGGCGGTTTCATCGCCACCGAGGGCACCGACTTCCACCTCGACGCCGACATGATCCTGATCGCGCTCGGCTTTGTCGGACCCGATCGGCCGGGTCTGCTGGACGGTCTCGGAGTGCAGCTGTCCCCGCGCGGCACGATCGTCCGGGACTCCCAATACATGACCAGCGTGCCAGGGGTGTTCGTGGCCGGTGACGCCGGCCGCGGCCAGTCGCTGATCGTCTGGGCGATCGCCGAAGGCCGGTCCGCTGCGGCCGGGATCGATGCCTATCTGGCGGGCTCGTCGTTCCTGCCCGACCCGCTGGAGCCGACCGCGGTCGCGCTGCGCTGACAGCCTCCACTCGGCCGGACAAGTTCAGCGATACCTGCAGTGCTGCAACGGATGTCGTGCAGCCGAGGCGGCTGCCGCTGATGCGGCAGCGCTGCCGGATGGGGGTCCGTTGCGACCTGCTCGCACCGCCGTCGACCCTTGCCATCGACCGGGTTTCGCCGGGCGAACCGGCGGCCGCACGAGGCTCGGCGAGTCCGGAAGGCGCCGCGGCGGTATCGGTTCAGAGCCGCTAGGGTAACCGCCATGACTCGTCGCGCGAAGATCGTTTGCACCATGGGCCCGGCGACCTCATCCGAGGAGGGAATCGCCGCTCTGTTGGACGCGGGCATGAATGTCGCGCGGTTGAACTTCTCGCACGGCGACTACGCCGACCATGAGGCGATCTACCACCGGCTGCGGGACGCGGCGAAGTCCGCGGACAAGGCGCTGGCCATCCTGGCCGACCTGCAGGGGCCGAAGATCCGTCTCGGCCGGTTCGAGGACGGCCCGCACGAGTGGCCGACCGGGGAGCAGGTCACCATCACCGTCGCGGAAATCGTCGGCACCAAGAACCGGGTGTCCACCACGTACCGGGGGCTGGCCCAGGACGCGCGTCCGGGGGACCGGCTGCTGATCGACGACGGCAAGGTCGGGCTGGTCGTCACCCAGGTCGTCGGCACCGACGTGATGTGTTCGGTCTCCGAGGGCGGCCTTGTCTCCAACAACAAGGGCATCTCGCTGCCCGGGATGAACGTCTCCGTACCGGCGATGTCCGAGAAGGACATCGCCGACCTGAAATTCGCCCTCTCGCTCGGCGTCGACATCATTGCGCTGTCGTTCGTGCGGTCGCCCAGCGACGTCGACCTCGTGCACCAGGTGATGGACGACGTGGGCATCCACCGGCTCCCGGTCATCGCCAAGCTCGAGAAGCCCGAAGCGGTCGCCAATCTCGAGGCCATCGTGCTGGCCTTCGACGGGATCATGGTGGCCCGCGGCGACCTCGGCGTGGAGCTGCCGCTGGAGCAGGTGCCGCTGGTGCAGAAGCGGGCCGTGCAGATCGCCAGGGAGAACGCCAAGCCGGTGATCGTGGCCACCCAGATGCTCGATTCGATGATCGAACACTCCCGGCCGACCCGGGCCGAGGCCTCGGATGTCGCGAACGCCGTGCTGGACGGCGCGGACGCGGTGATGCTGTCCGGCGAGACGTCGGTCGGCAAGTACCCGATCATCGCGGTGCGGACCATGGCCAAGATCATCGAGGCGGTGGAGGACGAGTCGGTGACGGTGCCGCCGCTGACCCACGTGCCGCGGACCCGGCGCGGGGTGCTGTCCTACGCGGCGCGGGACATCGGCGAACGGCTTGACGCGAAGGCCCTGGTCGCGTTCACCTACAGCGGCGACACCGTCCGCCGGCTGGCCCGGCTGCACACCCCGCTGCCGCTGCTGGCGTTCACCCCGCTGGCGGCCACCCGGAACCAGCTGGCTTTGACCTGGGGTGTCCGGACCTTCGTGGTCCCGGCCGTGGACGACACCGACGAGATGATCGAACAGGTCGACCACGCCATGCTGCGCATCCCCGGCTACCAGCCCGGTGACACCGTGGTGATCGTCGCGGGCGCGCCGCCGAACCAGACCGGCTCGACCAACCTCATCAGGGTGCACCGGCTCAGCCACGACGACTGAGGTTTCGCAGTTCCTGACCGTCGACTGGTCGGACATCACGCGCGTTCGCCCGGGGGCGCCACATCAGCGGCGTCATTCTCATCGGTGGATCCCACTCGCCGGAAACCCGCGTGCGTGCCACCGGGCCGCGGGTGCTCCTTCGACAGACTGGCGTGCGTGACTGTCCCGTCAGCGCACGCGGGTTCGCCACCCCGGACCGCGCTTCAGCACGCGCACGCTCGGCGATCCACCGCCCGATCCACCATCCGATCCACCATCCGATCCGCCATCCGATCCGCCGAGCAGGAAGGCGCCTGATGCCGTTCGTCGAGATCACCCTGGCCGAGGGTCGTCCCCCGGAGAAGCTGCGGGCGTTGATCACCGCGGTGACGGACGCGGTGTGCGAGAGCATCGCGGCGCCGAAGGCGAACGTCAGGGTGGTCATCCGGGAGGTACCCAAGACGCATTGGGCGGCCGGCGATGTCACGCTCGCCGAACGTGCGGCGCAATCCTCGGCAACGCCGTCGTCAGCAGCGCCGTCGTCAGCAGCGCCGCCGTCATCATCCCGGGCGTCAGGAACCCCAGCGTCAGGCACCCCAATACCGGAGGGAACCCCATCGTGAGCACCGACATCCTGAACTTCGTCGACGGCGAGTACATCAAGAACGCCAGCGGGAAGACGTTCGAGAAGCGCACGCCGATCGACAATTCGCCGGTCGGCACCGTGTACGAGGCCGGCAAACCGGAGGTGGACGCCGCGGTCGCCGCGGCCCGCGCGGCGTTGGACGGGGAGTGGGGCGCTTTGCCGGTCACGAGCGGGTCAGGCTGCTCGACGCGGTGGCCGAGGAGATCACCAACCGGTTCGACGACTTCCTGGCCGCCGAGGTGGCCGACACCGGCAAGCCGCACAGCCTCGCCTCGCACGTCGACATCCCGCGTGGCGCAGCCAATTTCAAGATCTTCGCGGACACCATCAAGAACGCGGCCACCGAGTCGTTCGAGATGGCCACCCCGGACGGGATGACGGCACGGAGCTACACCGTCCGCTCGCCGCGCGGGGTGATCGCCGTGGTCTGCCCGTGGAACCTGCCGTTGCTGCTGATGACGTTGGAAGGTCGGGCCCGCGCTGGCCGGCGGGAACACCGTGGTGGTCAAGCCGTCCGAGGAGACGCCCAGCACCGCCACCCTGCTCGGCGAGGTGATGAACAAGGTCGGCGTGCCCAAGGGCGTCTACAACGTCGTGCACGGGTTCGGGCCGGACTCGGCGGGCGCGTTCCTGACCAGCCACCCCGGGGTCAACGGGATCACCTTCACCGGGGAGACCGGCACCGGCACGGCGATCATGAAGGCCGGAGCAGAGGGCATCCGTCCGGTGTCGCTGGAGTTGGGCGGGAAGAACGCGGCGCTGGTGTTCGCCGACTGCGATTTCGACATCGCGGTGAACACCGTCACCCGGTCGGCGTTCGAGAACTGCGGCCAGGTGTGCCTCGGCACCGAGCGGGTCTATGTCGAGCGGCCCATCTTCGACAAGTTCGTGTCCGCGCTGAAGGCCAAGGCGGAAGTGATGACGCCCGGCCGGCCCGACGACCCGGCCACCAAGATCGGGCCGCTGGTCAGCAAGGAACATCAGGACAAGGTGCTGTCGTACTACCGGAAGGCCAAAGACGAGGGCGCGACGATCGTCTTCGGTGGCGGTATCCCGGACATGCCGGAGGACCTGAAGGACGGCTGCTGGGTGCAGCCGACCATCTGGACCGGCCTGCCGGAGACCGCGACGGTGATCCAGGAGGAGATCTTCGGCCCTTGCGTGCACATCGCCCCCTTCGACACCGAGCAGGAGGCGGTGGCGATGGCCAACGACACGAAATACGGTCTGGCGACGTCGATCTACACCCAGGACATCAACCGGGCGAGCCGGCTGGCGACCAGGATCGAGGTCGGGCTGTGTTGGATCAACAGCTGGTTCCTGCGCGACCTGCGAACCGCGTTCGGCGGTTCGAAGGCCTCCGGCATCGGCCGTGAGGGCGGCGTGCACTCCCTGGAGTTCTACACCGAATTGCGGAACGTGATGATCAAGTATTGACGTCAGGGCAGGGACCTGAGCGCCTTTTCCAGATTGCCCTGCCCCGCCTTGTAGTCGCCGGAATCTGTGGGGGTGCCCCGGATGATTTCCTCGTGCCCGACCCCTGCAGGCAATGCGGTGAGTTGATAGAGCTGCTGGATCTTTGGCAGGAATCTGGTCACCGCGGCCAATTGGGCTTCCTGCTTGGTGAGCACGTCCATCCTGGCAATGTCGGCAGGGCGCAACGGTTGGTTGGCCTGACGGGCGCGCAGCGAGCGGAGTTCGTCCCGGCCGGCCCGATCTGCCGGCCTGCGTCGAAGTAACTCCTTCAGCCTGGCACTCTCGGCCGCACTGAGTGGCTGGAACGCCTGGCGAGTCCGAAGGCGCTGCAATTCCGCCTCTCGGCCGGGTGGAAAGATCCGCTTCATCGCGGTCTCGATCGTTGCGGTGACGATGTCCTTGTACCTGGCCGCATAGGGGGAACCGGCGCTGGTGAACGCCCGGACGGACGGGCGTCCGGCCAGGCGGGTGTCGCGGTCGGAATCGGAATGAGTGAGGTCGGCGAGAAAATCCAGGTCTTCGGTGATGCGCTGGCGCATGTCCCGCTGCATCGCCTCGGCGTCGAACAACAGCAGGCCCTTGAGATTCTTCGGCCTGTTCTTGGCCGAAAGTGCGTCCTGAACCGCGAAACCGCCGCCGCTGTGCCCGGAGAGGATCACCGACCAACTCTTCGGCACCTTGGTCAGGATCGTCGGATATTCCTTGTTCGTTCTGGCCAACACATCGGAAATGTAGGCGTCCACGTTGATGTCGCCGAATTGATGCTGGGCGCCGCCCTGGGCGAGAATGCCGATCGTCTGCCGTTTGCCGCTGCTGTCCATTTGTTGCTCGATCTGATCGAGGTCGACGTCGCGCACCTTGTTGTCGCTGGTCAGCTCGGCCTTCCTGGTCGCCGTGGTCGGGGTGAACGTGCGCTGCCGGAAGCCGGCGTACCGGCCCCGCCACACCTCGGTGTGGCCGTGGAAGTGGAGCAGCACGTCGACCGGGTCCTTTGGCGAGAACCCATGGGGGACAAGCACGATGGCTCGGTGATCGGCCGCTTCCTTGGTGTGCTCGCTGTCGCCGCCCTTGAACGAGCTGGTCGCTCCGCCGGCCAGGCCCGCGATGGCCAACCGGCGGATCCTGCCGATCTCCTTCGGTTTGGCGTCGTTCCACGCCGGGCCTTGCGTTGCCGCGCCGGGCCATCCACCTGCCCGCTGCAGGGCGATCGTCACGGCGAGATTGCCGGCGGCGGTCTGCATGGTGCGGACCAGTTGGTGCGCGCCGACAACCGCCGTCCGGTCGGGGAATGCCGGTCCCAGCCAGGTCGAGGAACGAGCGCCGTCGGCGCCACGTTGAGGTGCCGCGCGGCGTCGGTCTGTGGGTACCGGACCCCTGGATAGTGCACGGGTCGCCATCGTGCCTCCGGATGGGGCGGCTGCGGTCCTCGGCGAGAGACTTCTCAGGCTACGCCGACCGCTGTCGTGTCGACACTGTCTTACCCCGGATGCGCTGACCAGCGGGACACCGCCAGTTCGCAGCCACCGGCTGTCCCGCTACGGTGACCTGCGTGAGTGATCCCTCGGATGTGATGGACCCGGCAATAGACGACGGTTTCGGCGTGGCGGCGAGCGGCGAGACGCCGACGCTGGACATCGACGGCGTGCCGCGGGGCCAGGCCGTGGTCGACGACCTGGTGAAGCTGATGGACCTCGAGCAGCTCGAGGACGACCTGTACCGCGGCTACTCGCCGGAGATCTCGCCGTCCCGGGTGTTCGGTGGCCAAGTCGCTGCGCAGGCGCTCATCGCCGCGGGCCGGACCGTGCCCAGCGATCGGCGGGTGCACTCCCTGCACGCGTACTTCATCCGGCCGGGCAGCCCGAAGAACCCGATCGTCTACCAGGTCCACGAGGCCAAGGACGGCTTGACGTTCACCACCCGGCGGGTGGTGGCCATCCAGCACGGCAAGCCGATCTTCGCGATGTACGCGTCGTTCCAGATAGACGAGCCAGGGGTGGACCACGCCGATCCGATGCCGGTCGTGCCACCGCCGGAGTCGCTGCCCACCTACGCCGAACGGATTGCCCCGATCAAGGAACGGATCGCCGTGTGGGGGCGCATCCCCCGGCCGTTCGATGTGCGGTACGTGGACGACCCGCCATGGGAGTCGCGGCTCACCGGGCCGAGGACCGAAGCGCACAACCGGGTCTGGTTCCGGACCGACGGTGTGCTGCCCGACGACGACCTGCTGCATGTGTGCATCCTGGCGTACCTGTCCGACCTGACATTGCTGTACTCGGTGCTGGCCACGCACGCGCTGTCCGCGGAGTTCGACCGCCTTCAGGTCGCGTCTCTTGATCACGCCATGTGGTTCCACCGGCCGTTCCGGGTGGACGAATGGGTGCTGTACGACACGAGTTCACCCAGCGCATCCGGTGCCAGGGGGCTGGGCACCGGGCACTTCTTTTCAGCCGATGGACGGATGATCGCGACGGCCGTGCAGGAGGGTCTGGTTCGGTTGCGCTGAGCCTGACTGCATCGCTCGGTGACAGAATTCGGCATGCGCTGACGGGGCGGCGGACGGATGCTGGCCGCAGGGGCTGAGCGAAGGGTGGTGCGGTGAGCAGGCACACCACGGTTGACGAGTGGGCGGTGGCCCCGGTGGCGGGCTCGACGGACGCGCGCCACCCCGGGCGACGACTGCCGGACGCCGCCGCCTTCGCCTACCCGATGGTGCGCACTGCCGTCGAGGATGCGCTCCGGGCCGGCGCTTCCCACGGTGCCACGCCGTCGATCTTCGCCGACTTCGGGGCCGGCTCGGGCGACCGATCGCTCGCCGGGATGACAGTGGCCGTTCAATCGTGGCAGCGCCGAGTGAGCGCCGCGCCGCTCCTCGTGGTGCACAGCGACGCTCCCGACACGGATTTCGCCTCGCTGTTCGACGCCGTCAGCGGCGCGGCCGACAGCTACCTGGCCCGCCACGAGGGGGTATACCCGCTCGCCGCCGGTCGATCGCCGTTCCAGCGGGCACTTCCCGCGAGGTCGCTGGCCTTCGGGTGGACGGTGTCCAGCCTGCACCGGATGGGCAGCGCTCCGGCACCGATCCCCGACCATTTCCTCGTTCACCTGTCGGCCGACGAAGCGGCCCGGGCGGCCTACCGCGACCGGTCGGCACAGGACTGGCGCGCCTTCCTGGACCACCGCTGCGCCGAGTTGGCCCCAGGCTGCGGGATTGTCGTCGTCGACGGGGTGCGGGGCGACGATGGCATGATCGGCTGCGAGGGGCTGTTCGGATGCCTGGCGCAGGCGATCGCACAGGCAAGGGCCGATGGCATGCTGACCGCGGCGGAGGCCGCCGCCGCGGTGTACCCCGCCTGGTTCCGCTCGCTGCCGGAACTCGGCGAGCCGTTCTCGCCGTCGTTCGCAGGTTCCGCGGGCGGGAGCCTGGACTGGGTCGAGACGCGTACCGCGGTGCTTGCCGATCCGTTCGCGGACCTGATGGTGGCCGGCCGATTCCACGACTATGCGGACAACCAGGTTCGCGTGTTGCGGTCATTGCTGGGACCGCACATCGGAGAGGTCCCGTCGCCGCGGCACCGGCGCGACGCCGCCTGGCAAGCGGTATGGGCCGACACCAGAGATCGGATCGCGCGGAACCCGCAGTCCGTCGCTCCGGCGTACCGGATGGCTGCCATCCGCCTGCGGAAGAAGGCCTGAGATCCCCGTCCCGATTGTCGATTCCGTCGGCCTGGCCTCGTTTACGTGTAGAGCCCGATCGTGGCAACGAATCCAGGAGTGCCCATGTCCGATCCACACGTCCTGCTCACCGATCTGTGGTTGGGTGAGTCCCCCCGCTGGCATGACGGCCGCCTGTGGTTCGCCGATTGGGGTACCGAGCAGATCATGGCCGTCGACGCCGAAGGCAGGAGTGAGGTCGTCACCACTGTCCAGTCGTTCCCTTTCTCCATCGACTGGTTGCCCGACGGCAGGTTGCTCATCCTCTCGGCCAGAGCGCGGCGACTGCTGCGCACCGAGCCGGACGGCTCGCTCGTCATCCACAGCGATCTCGCCGCCATTTCCGAAAAGCCTTGGAACGAAATCGTTGTCGACGTTCTCGGTAACGCCTACCTGAACAACATCGGTTTCGATTTCCCGGACGGCCAGGTCGGCCCGGGAATCATCGCGATGGTGACACCAGACGGTGAGGTGCGGCAGGTGGCCGACAACGTGGCATTTCCCAATGGCATGGCGGTGACGCCGGACAACTCCACGCTGATCGTCGCCGAGTCGTATGCCAAGCGGCTGACGGCTTTCGACATCGCCAGCAACGGAGGCCTGTCCCGTCGCCGGGTGTGGGCCGATCTGGGGGACGGCGTCCCCGACGGCATCTGCCTCGATGCAGCGGGGGCGGTCTGGTACGCCGACGTTCCCCATCGGCGGTGCGTCCGCGTACGGGAGGGCGGAGAGGTGCTGCAGACGGTCGACGTCGACAGAGGGTGCTTCGCCTGCATGCTCGGCGGCAGTGACCGGAGCACGCTGTACATCATGGCTGCGCAATGGCCGGAGGCAGCCGGCGGCGGGCAGCGAACGGGAATGGTCGTCACAGCGCCGGCGCCGGCGCCCGGCGTCGGCCGACCCTAGAGCGCGTTTCGACGGGACGACGGAACCATCGGTGATCGAGCGACCGCCGGGTGCTCGGAAACCGTTCGCACCGTGGCAGATCCCGCTGCAATTGGCACTGGTGATGTCGACTGGCGCTGTGATCTCGACTGGCACTGTGATCTCGACTGGCACTGTGATGTCGACAGACCGGTCATTTCCGGCGCCCGCAAGTCGGCAACGGAAATGTGGCACCGGCAGTGCTCGTGGCTGCGCTCGGCGAGCAGGGGTTCGGCCGGGCGGCACCCCGTCGCAAGATCGTCGCGGAGTCGATAGCGTGGGCGTCGGCAGATCATTGGCCGACCATCCACCGCGGCGCGGCGAGAACGCCGCCGATCTCTCGAGGAGAGTCTCCATGAGCCTGAGCGACGACGACATCGTGACGACAAGTGCGTCCGGATCGGAAGGTCCGGCGGACGGCGGCGCGGGTGGCGTGCCCGGCGTGCACGATGGTGGCGCCGATGGTGGTGCTGACGGCGGTGCCGATGGGGGAGCGGACGGCGGGGCTGATGGTGGGGCCGATGGGGGAGCTGACGGGGGAGCGGACAGCGGGGCGGAGGGCCCGGCGGACGGCGGCGCAAGTGGCGTCCCGGGCGTGCACGACGGCGGCGCCGACGGTGGTGCTGATGGCGGCGCCGATGGTGGTGCTGATGGTGGTGCCGACGGCGGCGCTGATGGTGGTGCGGACGGCGGCGCTGATGGTGGGGCCGACGGCGGCGCCGACGGGGCCGCAGACAGCTGATGCTCGGTACTGATCAGAGCGGGGCGTCCGGGTCGACCGGGCGCCCCCGGCCCGCGCAGCCGGACGGCAACGGTCATGTCTACAACGGATTCACCACGCTTGCCGACCCTCAGCCGACCGCCGAACCGACGCCGCAGGCCGGTCCCGACCCCGTGCCGACCCCCGCACTGGATCGGTGCATCGGTATCTCCTGGATTGAATTCGCCCAGCAGTACTGGTCCAGCGCACCCCTGCTGACCCCGGCGACCCGCGGCGCTGGCACGTTCGCGGACCTGCTCTCGCTCGACGACGTCGACGAGCTGGTCTCCACCCGCGGCCTGCGCACCCCGTTCCTCCGGATGGCCAAGAACGGGTCGGTTCTGCCCACTGCGACGTTCACCCGGTCCGGCGGCGTGGGTGCCGGGATCACCGACCAGGTCGCCGACGACAAGGTGCTCGCCCAGCTGTCCGACGGCGCCACGCTGGTGCTGCAGGCACTGCACCGCAGCTGGCCGCCGTTGGTGCGTTTCGGCAGCGCGCTGGCCGCGGAACTCGGGCATCCGGTGCAGATCAACGCCTACGTCACGCCACCGCAGAATCAGGGCTTCGCGGCGCATTACGACACCCACGACGTGTTCGTCCTGCAGGTCGCCGGAACGAAGCGCTGGACGATTCACCGGCCGGTCGTCGACGACCCGCTGCCCGAGCAGACCTGGGACAAGCGCAGGGATCAGGTCTCCGCCAGAGCGTCCGAAAAGCCGCTCATCGACACGCTTCTCGCACCGGGTGACGCCCTCTACCTGCCCCGCGGTTACCTGCATTCCGCGGTCGCCCAGGGCGAGGTCTCCGTCCATCTGACCGTCGGCGTGCACCCGATCACCGGCTACGACCTGGCCCGCGAGCTGCTGGCTGTGGCCACCGACGACCGCGAGCTGCGCCGCTCCTTGCCGCTGGGCGGCCACCCGGACGCACTTGCCGAGCAGGTGCGCGCCGCGGCCCGCCGGCTGGCGGCGGTGATCGACGACGCCGCCGTCACGAACACCACGGTTGCCGCGGTGGCGCGTCGGGTGGATCGGCGGTTGTCGCGTGACACCCGCCCTGCACCGATCTCGCCGCTGGCGCAGCTGACCGCGATCGGCAACCTACAGCCCGGCACCGCGCTGCGGGTCCGCTCGGGCCTGCGGCCGGCGCTCCGCCGCACTGCAGACCGGCTGTCGCTGGACGTCATCGACGGGACCGTGAGCTGGTCCCTCGACGTCGAGCAGGCACTTCGCCGTTCGTTGTCCGGTAACACCTTCCGGCCGTTCGAGCTGGACAACCTCGATCCCGACGAGCAACTGGTGCTGGCCCGCCGATTGCTGCGGGAGGGCATCGTCGTACCGGCTGACCCCGGACCACCCGCGAGTGACTGAGCATCCGCCCGACCTCGTCTCGCCACCGAGGGAATGGCCCGAACGGGCCAATGAACCGCCGGAACGCTGCTCGGTTCAGGCCAGGTTGCGAGGCGACCCGATGCTGGGCACCGCGTTCCCCGCTTCCCGGCTGCTGCTTGTCGAACAATCTGGCCCCTGGGGCCGGGCGGGTCTGGCGCAGTCCCGCTTCGACCGGACGACAGCGCACCGGCTGATCGCCCGGCTCGATCCGCAGCGCGTCCGGGTCGTCGCGATCCGGCGTCCCGGCCGATCGTCCCCGCCCGATCGCCGCCGCTGGGCAGCGGTGGATTGCCGCCCCGGCCGGGAGCGCCTGGTGTGGGGGCGGTTCCGTTCTGATAGGGAGCTGCTGGAACTGGACATCGACGCCATACTCGCCGGCCGGATGCCCCCGGAATCCACCGCCGGGGGTGGGATGGAGGACCTCGCGGGCCCCGAGCCGCTGTTCGCGGTGTGCGCGCACGGCACGCACGACGTCTGCTGCGCGCTGATGGGCCGCGCCATCGCTGCCGCGCTCGACGATGCCCGCCCCGGCCAGGTATGGGAATGCAGCCATATCGGCGGCGACCGGTTCGCCGCGAACGTGCTGGTGCTGCCCACCGGTGTGCTGTACGGCAGGGTCGGCGCGCACGCCGTCGGGGCACTGGCGGACGCCGCCGACCTCGGCCTGGTGCTCGATCAGTACTTGCGCGGCCGGGTCGGGTTTCCGCCCGAGGTGCAGGCCGCGATGGCCTTCGCCCACCGCCAATCGCCCGGGCTACGGGTCTTCGACGTCGGGTCCGAAGGCCTGCGGCGGGTCGGCCCGGACACGGTCGTGGTGCGGCTGAACTGCGCGGGACGGATCGCCGATGTCCGGGTGCAAATCGCGCGGGCCGATCCGCACTGGTTGACCTGCCAGGCAGCCCAGCCGTCGAGACCGACTGTCTATCAACCACTGTCGATGACGTGGGCCGATCCGGGCGGAGCACCTGCCGACACCGGGAGCAGCACGCAGGCGGGAGGAAACGGGCCGGGCTGACCGCGCGATGCTTATGCTGCCCGGGTGGTGCGTCCTGAAAGCTGTGTCAGACCTGCGGGTGTGAGTCCCGTCCCGGTAGGTACCGGAGCGCCGGGTAGCAGGCCCCGGTTCGTCGGAGAGATCCGGCGGGCTGAGCGGGGTGTCGAGAGCCTCTTTGGAGGG
>JBBQGJ010000123.1:0-16392 GCA_038322925.1 Mycobacteriales bacterium | reverse complement strand
TCGAGTTGAACGACGGCATTTTCGCCGCGGTGTAGGCGAAGATGTCCGAGACGATCCGCAGCGACGGTTCTGGTGGGTAGATGTAGGTGTTGCGGACCATGAACTCCTTGAGGATGTCGTTCTGGATGGTCCCGGCCAGCTTCTCCGGGGGCACACCCTGCTCTTCGGCGGCCACCACGTACAGCGCCAGGATCGGCAGCACCGCGCCGTTCATCGTCATGGACACGCTGATCTGCCCGAGCGGGATGCGGTCGAACAGCTCGCGCATGTCGTAGATCGAGTCGATCGCCACGCCGGCCATCCCGACGTCACCGGCCACCCTGGGGTGATCGGAGTCGTAGCCGCGGTGAGTGGCCAGGTCGAACGCGACCGACAGCCCCTTCTGCCCGGCGGCCAGGTTGCGGCGGTAGAACGCGTTGGACTCCGACGCCGTGGAGAACCCGGCGTACTGCCGGATCGTCCAGGGTTGGGTGGTGTACATCGTCGGGTATGGGCCGCGCAGGAAGGGCGGCAGGCCGGGGTAGGTGTCCAGCGAGTCCAGGCCCGCCACGTCGGCGGCGGAGTAGACCCGCTGCACCGCAAGCCCTTCCGGGGATATCCACGGCTCAGCCACGGCGGTGCCGGCGGCGGACCCAGCGGGCCCAGTCGGCGCACCGGCGCTCGACGGATCGCGCAACGGCAGGTCGGCGAAGCTGTCGGGGACGGTCATCGGGTGACTCCTGCCGGTTCGAGGTGGGCCCGGGTCCTCCGCAGGAAGCCAAGTGCGTCCTCACCCGTGGCGATGTGATCGTCGATCAGCTCTGCCAGGTCGGCGGCGGGCCGTCCGGCCAGCACCACCCAGCGGGCACCGGCGGCACGCAGGGCGGTGATGACCTCCGGACCGAGATTGCCGTAGGCGGCGTCGGTTCCGGCCAGGCAGGCCACCGATGCACGGGTCGGCCGGTAGGCGTCGACGACGTCCTTGGTGTTGCTGGTGGGACCGGCGGTGACGGTGTCCGCCCCACCCGCGGTGAACAGGTTCGCGGCGAACGAGGCCCGGGCGGTGTGCTCGGCCAGCGGTCCCAGGGTCGCCAGGAACACGGGTCCGGCGGCCGGGTGATCGCGCAGATCTTCGAATTCCGTGGCCCAGCGTTCCCCGTGCCCGACCGGCGCGGGCGGCGTGCGCTGCGGCAGCACCTCGTCGCGGTGCGGGAATTCGCTGACGCCGGTGATCGGAATTCGGCGGTGCGCGATCCGGACCCGGCGTTCGCGGGCGGTCGACGCCCAACGAGCGTGCAGCGAACCGTCGCCCACCACCTGCGAGATACCGCCGTCGCGCTCGATGCGGGCGAACTCCGCCCAGGCCGCGTCGGCGATCTGCGCGGTCAACAGTTCCACCGCGTACGCGCCCGCTGCCGGATCGGCGACCTCGGCGACATGCGCCTCGGAGATCAGCAGTGAGGAGATGTTCCTGGCCAGCCGCCGGCCCAGGGCCTCGGGCACGCCGAGCGCGGCGTCGAACGGCAGCACGGTCACCGCATCCGCTCCGCCGATGCCGGCGGCGAAGGCGGCGACAGTGGTGCGCATCAGATTCACCCAGGGGTCGTACCTGGTCATCATCGGCCCGGAGGTGACGGCGTGCTGCGACTGGGCACGATCGCCGGGGTCCGCACCGGACAGTTCGGCCACCCGATGCCAGAGCGTCCGGGCCGCACGGAACTTGGCGATCGTGACGAACTGTTCGCCGGTGGCCGCGTACCGGAATTCGATGAGCCGCAACGCATCCCGCACGCTCATGCCGGCGCGGGTGAGCAGCCGGAGGTATTCGGCGCCGGCGGCCAGCGTGTAGCCCAGTTCGACCACGTCGCCGGCGCCGGCAGCATGTGCCAGCGTGCCGTCGACGACGATCGCCCGGACGCCAAGATCGTCGGCCAGTGAGGTGATCTCGGACAGCTCGACAGTCAGGTCAGCACCACGGCCGACCCGGGCGAGCGGGTCGGTGCCGAGATTGGTACCCGGCGCGGGCGCGACGCCGCGGGTCCGCAACACGTCGGCGAACGACCGGGCGACAGCGAGATCGCCGACAGCGCCGACTGGTTGCAGCACCACCGGCGCCATGTCGAGGTAGACCCCGTCCAGGGCCGACGCCAGATCGCCGACCGCCAGCGCGTGATCACCGACCTCGAGCCACAGCGAGGTCGCGCCGTTCTCCAGGTCCGCGACCGCGGACGCGCCCGCAGCGGCCGGATCGGCGTCGGTGACCAGGGCTCGAATGTCCCAGCCGCCCCCAGCGGCCGGCAGGACGGGAGCAGCGGAAAGGCCGGCGGCCGCGGATGCGGTGCCCAGCGGTGGGACGGCGATGCCTTCCAAGGTCTTCCTGGTCAATGCGCCGAGCACGTCCGCATCCGGCGCCTGCGCGGTCAGCCGGCCCGAGCGGCGCAGTACCGCGGCGGCGGCGCGCAACCAAACTTGCTCGGTGGCCGGCCCGCCAGGCCCCGCCTCACCGGAGGACAGCGGTCCGGCAAGGGTGAACGGCGCATCTTCATCGAGGGCAGCCATCGTCCGACCGTAACCCCCTCTTCCCGGCCCGACCAGGCTGGACGGGTGTGATGCAGCACGTCACCCCGGCTCTATCTCGATTGACTTTGCGCAGACGGCAAGGCAGGGTCCTGCGCCGAAGACGGCACCATTCTGACTCCATCACCGTCCGTCGGGGAGGATCCATCGATGCCGCGTGCCCGAAGACTTTTGATCCCGACCGCGATCACCGCGGTGAAAACGCTCGCGGTGACCACCGCCCTCGCTGACCCAGCGACTGCGTCCGCGACTGCGTCCGCGACGTCATCTGCACAGCGCGCCACCCTCAGCTGCGAGCAGACAATCTGCGAGCAGACAATACTGTGAGCACCGACCCGGTGGCGCAGTTGTCCAGGGCCGACGGCAGGTCGCCGGCGGGCAGCCCGCAGATGTTGACCGCATGTCAACCCCGCGCTGGGCCGGTCGTACCCCAGCGATTGTTCAACGGCTGCTCCGACACCACATCTGCGTCGATGGGGATCCGGTCCGGGTGCGTGTCGTGCGCGTTTCGGTGATGCGGGGCGTCGAGTATGTCTACGGTGAGGGGACAGTGCCGGCGTGGCGTTGGGCTCGTGGCCCCGCTCCGGGGTGCCGCCCGGTCATCGGCACCCAACGGTGGGAGTCGGCCAGATGGAGCAGTACGGGCCCGAGCTCAGGGTGTTCGTGGTGGATGACCAGGAGGTGGTGCGCCGCGGGGTGCGGGAGCTGGTGAACGCCGCCGGGGGGCTGGTGGTGGTGGGTGAGGCGTCCACGGTGGCCGAGGCGTTGGCGCGGATACCTGCGTCCCGCCCTGACGTGGCGGTGCTGGACGTGCGGCTGCCCGACGGGAGCGGCGTCGACTTGTGCCGCGAGATGCAGTCCCGGCTGCCCAACCTGGAGTGTCTGATGCTCACCTCCTACCCCGACGAGCAGGCGATGCTGGATGCGTTCCTGGCCGGCGCCGCCGGATTCGTGATCAAGGACATCACCGGGCTGGATCTGGTCGCGGCGGTCCGCACGGTCAGCTCCGGCCGCTCGCTGCTGGACCCGCAGGCCGCGGCCGTGCTGTTCGACCGGGTACGGACCGCGCCGCCGCCGCCGGCGGCCGACCCGCTGCCCGAGCTGACCGATCATGAACGGACCACCCTGGAGCTGATCGGTGAAGGACTCACCAACAAGCAGATCGCCGCACGAATGTTCGTGGCCGAGAAAACGGTGAAGAACCACGTGTCCCACATGCTGCGCAAATTGCATTTGACCAGCCGCACCCAGATCGCTGTCCTTGCCACCCGGATTCGCGAGCAGCACACCGGCACCGACCATTGACCCCACGTGTGCAGGTCAGCGGTGTGGGTTAGCCGCGGCAGCCCGGGCGATGGACCTGCTCATCACGGCCGGGCGGTCGGTCCCCTCGGGATCTGCCCGCCCTCCCCTTGGAACGCCCGCTGGGCATCCGGCGACGGCTCAGTTGTCTGTCGGCCCGTCGTCCGTGCCCGTTCAGCTGTGAATCGGTGGGCCGTTGCCATTCGGCTGTCATGTCCCAGCGCAGGTCGCCGACCAGCATCCAGCCGCGGGTGGCCACGCAGACCGAGTCGTCGGCTCGGCCGATCCGCAAGAACATCGTTGAGCTCGTCAAGAGGGTGAACAATGCGACCCTCGCTCCCAAGGTGGTCGTTGGTTCGGTGTCAATCCGCGACCACATCGCTGCACGCGGCAGGCGCGCAGGCCCTCAAGGGGGTCGGCAGACCTCCCGGACATGCCGCCGAACGGCGGGTGAGCGGCCGGCGCGTACGGAAATTCCTCCGACGACAAAAGCGTGCGGTGGATTTCACCCGGTCGGGCGTGCGCACCACCCTACCGTTGATGCCGACGTCGCTGAGTGGCATTTCTCAGGACAAGGGCTGACACCTCGAGGAACAGTTACGCCGGTTGGGATGCACCGCGCCTGTTTCTGATGACCAGCGGTACCGAATTGTGTGGGATCAAACCGGTCGTCTCAACCGGCGACGGGATGGGTTCACCCCCGCAGCAGCTCAGTGGCAGCCCAAGGAAGGGTGGCGCATCAGCATCTGCGTGGTCACCGCAGGTGTTGAGAACGACTCCTCCGCAAGGCATGTCGCTAGTTGAGCGGCACCTGGAAAGGGGCGGCGGCGGCGCTGGTTCGAATTGTGCCTGGGCGCCTCATCGGCGGGGCGCTCCTGCTCTATCTGCCGCCGTTGCCCCGGGCCGGGCGCTTTCTGCCTTGGCACCCGGCGGACCACCGCCATTACAATGAGACGATTTCCCGAGGGCGGTGTCGCAAAAAAAGGGGGACATCCGGGAATGCTTGGTTCCCGCGGCATTGGGTGTGTCGGCGGGTCGGCCGGAACGCCGCCCGCCGTGAGGCGCGACGCGTGACTGCAGGGTCGGCCCCGTCCGGGGTGGGGGGTGATTTCCTTGTGTATCAGCCGTTTCCTGCGATCAGTGGTCCGGCACCCCGGTCCGGTCGGTCGTAGCAGGGGGCAATGATGGCAGGACTGACCACGACGGATGCAGCTCACCCGGGCTCAGCCCTGAATGGCCTTGGGCAGAGGGCTGCGGCGCGGGCCGCGCGGTCGCGGAGACGCGGGGGGCTGAACGGTCAGCGCGCCGCGGCGGCGGTGGCGTTTCTCGCCGGGGTGTTGTGCTGCGTCGGGGGCGTCACCGTGATGGCGGCCTGGTTCGTTCACAGCGGGGCGGTGCTGCATTGGCCCATCGGGGGCAACCCGATGGCTTTCAACACCGCGTTGTGTCTCGTGGTCACCGGCGCTGCGTTGGTCGCAGTGTCCAGGCGGACATGGGGCTGGTTGGCTGTCGTGGGCGCGGGACTGGACGTGATCATGGGCACGGTGGTGTTGGCCCAGTATGCGTCGGGTCGAAGTCTTGGTGTCGATGACCTGTTCGTCGACGCGCGCATCGAGGGTGTGGTGTCGTCCACGCTCGGTCGAATGGCATTCAACACCGCCGTCTGTTTCGTTCTCGCGGGGGTCGGACTGGCCGCTCTCGGGCGGGGGTGGCCGTGGCCGCGGCAGGCTCCGTCGGTGGCGGCGGCGACCGGTTCGCTGATCGCCGCGGTGGCGGTGCTGTCCCTTTTCGGCTACACCGTGGGGGTTTCGGCTGCGTACAGCTGGCTCAGTGAGACCGCGATGGCTTTGCCCACCGGGGCCCTGATGCTCGTCGTGGCGCTCGGGCTGGTGACGCTGGCCTGGCGGGTCGAGCCGCGCGGTCAGTGGTTGGCGATGCCCGCTGCGGCCGTGTCTCTCGGTGCGGTTGTCCTGGTGTGGGTGGCGGTCACCGATCGGCAGGTGCCGACCTTCGGCGTCCAGGGCCACACCGCGGTCGTCGCGGTGGCGGCGGTTGCGGTACTGACCGCAGTGCTGGTGGCGTTCGCCGTCTGGGCGGCCTTGCGCGCCGAGCACGGCCGCCGGCTCGTCGCTGCCAGCGAGTCCCGGCTGTTCCAATTCCTGGACGCGTTGCCGGTCGGAGTCTTCATCACGTCAGAGGCAGGGCATCCGTATTTCGCCAACACCGAGGCGGTCCGGCTGCTCGGCCGTGGCCTTCGCACGGACGTCGGCGGCGAATCGCTGCCAGAGGTTTACCACGCCTACGTCGGCGGGACCGACCGCTTGTACCCGGTGCAGGACACGCCACTGGTCCGTGCCGGGCGCGGCGAGTCCGCGGTGGTGGACGACATGGATATCCACCAACCCGGCGGTGTGGTGCTGCCCGTGGAGGTGCGCGGCAAACCCATCTTCGCCGCCGACGGCACCATCGAATTCGCCATGGCGGCGTTCATCGACATCTCGGGCCGCAGAGCGGCCGATCAGGCAATGGCCGATCAGGCATCGCTGCTCGATCTGGCGCACGACGCCATCATCGTGTGCGACACCCAACGGAGGATCACGTACTGGAATCGCGGCGCGGCACGGACCTACGGATTCACCGGCGCCCAAGCCCTGGGACGAGTGGCGTCCGAGATGCTGGAAACCCAATACCCGATCGCGATGGCCGACATCGACGCCGACATCGATGCGAGCGGGTCATGGCGGGGCGAACTCATTCAGCGGCGCCGCGACGGGCACTCGATCGTGGTCGCCAGCCGGTGGGCCGCGCGGCGCGCCGCCGACGGCACCAGGGTCGCGACCATGGAGATCAACCGCGACATCACCGACGCCAAAGAGTCCTCCGCATACGCCCGCGGATTGATCGAGGCCAGCCCGGACTCGCTGGTGCTGATCGGGCTCGACGGAACCATCACCGACGTCAACGAGGCGGCCGAACGGGCCACCGCAACACCACGAGAGCAACTGGTCGGCGCCGGGTTCGGCAGCGTCTTCACCGAACCCGAACGGGCTGTCGAGGGCTACCAGCGAACGCTCACCGACGGTGTCCTGACCGACTTCCCGCTCGTGGTCCGCCGCCCCGACGGCGCGTTGATCGATGAAATGGTCAACGCATCTGTGTACCGCAGCGCGGCCGACGATGTCGTCGGCGTGTTCGTCACGGCCCGCGACGTGACCGAACACAACCGGGCTCAACGAGAACTCACCCGCCGGGCGGCAGACCTGGAACAGTCCAATACGGCGCTGGCCCGGTCCAACGCCGAACTGGAGCAGTTCGCCCACATCGCCAGCCACGACCTGTCCGAACCGCTGCGCAGCATCTCCGGGTTCGCCGACCTGCTCCGACTGCGCTACCACGGCAGCCTGGACACCGACGCCGACGCCTACCTCGACTTCATCACCGCCGGCACCACCCGCATGCAGCACCTCATCGACGACCTGCTCGCCTACAGCCGCCTCACCACCCGCGCCCGCCCGCTCACCCCGGTCGACCTGCGACAGGTCCTGGACACCGTGCTGGCCGACCTGGACGCCCGGATCGGCGACACCGGCGCCAGGGTGCGGATCGACACGACGCTGCCGGTGGTGACCGTCGATGCCACCCAACTGACCCAGGTGTTCGCCAACCTGATCCGCAACGCCATCACCTTCCACGCCCCCGGCACCACCCCGGACGTCCACGTATCCGCCGACCGCGACGGCCCGTTCTGGCGGTTCACCGTCGCCGACAACGGCATCGGCATCCCCCCCGAGCACCGGGAACGGGTCTTCGGCATGTTCAAACGACTCCACTCCCGGGACACCTACCCCGGCACCGGCGTCGGCCTGGCCATCGTGCAGAAAGTCGTGCACCGCCACGAAGGCACCATCACTATCGCCGACAACCCCGGCGGCGGCACCCGGATCACCTTCACCATCCGCGACACCACCCCGGACATCACCTCCGATCCACGGGCCGCCGCGGATTGCGATGACCCCGACCGGTGGGTGCTGCGATGACCACTACCGAAACTGCGACCCGCACAACGGTTCTGGGTCGCCGGCTGGTGCCGGTCCTGTTGATCGAGGACAACCCCGCCGACATCCGACTCACCCTGGAAGCGTCCTCCGCCTGCGGCCTCACCCGGTTGAAGGTGATCACCGACGGAGACACCGCGCTGGCCTACCTCCGCCACCAGCCCCCCTACCAGGACGCGCCCCGGCCAGGCCTGGTGCTGCTGGACCTGAACCTGCCCGGCATCGACGGCCGGCACGTGCTCACCGCGATCAAAACCGACCCCGACCTGCACACCATCCCGGTGATCATCCTGACCACCTCGAACGCGCCGGCGGACATCGAGCTGGCCTACCGCGAACACGCCAACTGTTACCTCGTCAAACCCCTGGGCTTCACCGCGCTGGCCAACACCATCGAGATCATCAGCGCATTCTGGCTCGACACCGCCACCCTGCCACCCACCCGGGAAGACCGACGATGACCGCACCGACAACCGTCACCAGCCAAACACCCGTCGCCGCCGCCGCGCACCCCGCACCGGATGTGGCGCGGCCGTTGCGGATCCTGCTGATCGAGGACAGCCCGTCCGACGCCCGGCTCACCCAGGAACGGCTCCGCGGGTCCGGGATCACCTGCGACGTCGCGGCCGCCCTCGCCGAGGTCACCGGGCGGCGGCTGGACGCGGTCGACTGCGCACTGATCGACCTGGGCCTACCCGATGCCAGCGGCCTGCAAGCCCTGGAGAAGGTCAGGGAGCTGGCCCCGCAGCTGCCGACCGTGGTGCTCACCGGGTTGGACGACGAGGTCACCGGTCTGATCGCGCTCCGCGCCGGCGCCCAGGACTACCTGGTCAAACAACGCGCCGACGGCTACGACATCGCCCGCGCCGTCCGGTTCGCCGTCGCCCGCAAACACCTGCAACTCACCGCGGATAGCCCGGCGCTGCACGAGTTGGACCTCACCGACGACGTCATCCAACAGCTGTACGCGATCGGCCTGGCGATGAGCACCAGTCGACGTCGCACCGCAAAGAACGACCCCGCGATGGCCGACCGGATCGCCGGCCACATGCACGCCCTGCAAGACGTCGTGCAGAACATCCGCGACAACACCGCCAGCACCGGCGGGCGGCCTGTTGGCCAGTAGGGCGGTTGTCGGGTCGAGCCGTTTGACCCTGGGGATGATCAGTCGGGCATCCTTGGGGATATCGGCGATGGCTTTCTGGACGGCCTTGTCCATACTTGCGGTGATGGAGAACTGGACCTTGGCGTTCAGGATCTCGGCGACCACGCTGTGGTTGTAGAACCCGACTCCAGTGTGACAACGTGCTGTCGAGCAACGTCATCACCGATGACCGCAGTTCCGCCGTCGGATTCGAGGGTGATCGGAACACCTTCCGCAACAACCGGAGCCAGCGCGCGGCCGCCGCGGGGGTGAACTTCCGGGGGCGTGGCAACCAGATCACCCGGAACGTGGTCACCGACATCCCTGCGTTCGCACCCGGTTTCGGCATCGACTTCTCCGGTGGCGACGACCGCATCGCCGGCAATCAGACCAGCCGCACCCTGAACCAAGCCATCCGGCTGAACGTCTTCGAGAACGAAACGGCATCAACGGCGCACCGCACGACCGTGGTCGGGAACGTGGTCAGAGGGGCTGGCACGGTCGGTATCGCGATCTCCACCGATTTCGAGGGCAGCGGCACCATCGACGGCACCGTCATCAGCGGCAATGCCGTCATCGCCGCCGGTGCGGACGGCATCCAGGTCGTCAGCCCCGGGGCCACGCTGAAGCGGACCTCGTCGCCCACAATACCTTGCATGGCAGCGAGGCCGTGGCCGGGGTGACCGAGGGGGCGGCAACATCGCCAGGGCGAACGGCGCCGACCCGCAGTGCATCGGCGTGGTCTGCCGCTGAGGGCGGGCGTCTGACGCTCGAGGCCTCGATACCCGCGGCGTCAGCCGAGCGGGAATTCGGTCATCGTCCGCCACGAATTCGGCTCCGGCGAACCACAGATCAGCCGAGCATGGGTGACGCGCGCCTGCACCGGTAGCGCCGCGGAAACCGTCAGGTCGGCTTCTCGCAGGGCAGTCATCGCCGCATGGTCCCCGACGGTCAGGTGCGGGATCAGTTCGGGGTGCGCGCCCACGTGCGGCGCGCAGCCCGGGAAGCGTTGGCCTACCTGGGTTGTCAATTCGCGCAGCGGTTCGCTCGGCTCGGGGGCGAGCCAGAGCACCTCGTCGCCGAACCACGCGGTGCGCTCGAACCGGACGTCAAAGGCTGGGACGGTCCCGACCGCGGACGCCACCCCGGCCAGTGCCGGGCCGTCGATCTCGTCCGGTGGCAGGAACGGGTAGAGCACCGTGACGTGTGCCGGCACCCCCCAAGCAGCGGCGGGGTCCAGCCGCAGCCGCAGCGCGGCGACTGCGGCCTCCGCCTCGGGGATGGCCACGATCACCGCGCTCTGCGTCGCCTGTCTGGTCAGCCGGGAACCTCCCAGGTGTGCACCGGCTCGTTGGAATGCATGCCGACCGAGTAGAGCTTGAGCATCTCGGTCAAGGCCAGATCTCTGGACAGTCCCCGGTTCTCGAAGGCCGCGACGGTCTCGGACTGCCACCACGCGCCGTTGCGCCTGGTCTTGCAGCGCCCGGCGACGATGCCCAGCAACCGGTCCCGGACCGGGGTGGCGACGTCCCATCTCGCCAGTCCCTCGTCGGCCAGCGGGAGCAAATGCCGTAGCAGGAGTTCGTCCCAGGGAACCTCGCCGAAACCGGGCCAGTAGAACATCGCTTCCACGCCGTGCCGGGCGCCCGCGACGAAGTTGGTGTGTGCGGCGTCGAACGACATCTTCGTCCACACCGGGCGTTCCTCGGCGGCCAGCCTGATCAGCGCGCCGTAGTAGAACGCGGCGTTGGCCAGCACGTCCACCACTGTCGGGCCGGCCGGCAGCACCCGGTTCTCCACCCGCAGGTGCGGGCGGCCGCCGACGACGTCGTAGACCGGCCGGTTCCACCGGTAGACCGTGCCGTTGTGCAGCCGCAATTCCTGCAAACGTGGCGCCCGGCCCGCGGCCAGTACCTCCTCCGGGTTCTCCTCGGTGGTTTCCGGTAGCAGCGCCGGGAAGTACCGCACGTTCTCCTCGAACAGGTCGAAGATCGAGGTGATCCACCGCTCGCCGAAGAACACAGGGGGTCGGACGCCCTGGTTCCGCAACTCCGCCGATCGGGTGTCCGTGGCCTGCAGGAACAGCTCGGTGCGGGTCTCGGACCAGAGCTGCCGGCCGAACAGGAACGGTGAGTTGGCGCCGAGCGCCAATTGCGGCCCGGCGAGGGTCTGCGCGGCGTTCCAGCTGGCCGCGAAGTCGGCGGGGGAGACCTGCAGGTGAAGTTGCACCGAGGTGCACGCCGACTCGGGAGCGATGGTGTCGGCGTACATCCGGAGCGATTCCGCCCCGGGTCCGGGTCCGTGGATGTCCAGCTCGAGATCCTCGCGGCGAGCGGCGAATACCGCCTCGTCCAGTGCCCGGTACCGAGGGTTGGCGCTCATCCACTCGGTCTCGAAATGCTCGGTCCGCAACGTCGGCAGAATGCCGATCATGATGATCTCGGAGCCGATCTCGTTGGCCTTGGACTCCGCGTGGTCCAAGGAGTCGCGCAGCGTCTTCTCCAGCTCGGTCAAGGAATCGTGCGCGAGCGGGCGCGGCTTGACGTTGAACTCGATGTTGTAGCGGCCCAGTTCGGTCTGGAAATCGGGATCCGCGATGGCCTCGAGGACCTCGGCGTTGGCCATCGCGGGTTGCCAGTACTTGTCGACCAGGTTCAGTTCGATCTCCAGCCCGGTCAGCGGCTCGTCGAAGTCGAAGGAATGCTCCACCAGCATCCGTTCGAACACGTCAAGGCATCGGCGCACCTTCGCCCGGTACGCATGACGCTGCTCGCGCGTGTAGACCGCCGGTGCGATGTCGTCGCCCATGGATGACCTCCTGCGCCCGCCGGCCGATGGCGACCTCACCCAACCACACGATCACGGCGCCGGCATCGCGCGAGTCCCCCTGACGTGGCAGATCCTCCCACCCACGGCCGCGGGCACCGCCGCCTGCTCGCGGTCAGGCGCCGCGGATCCCGCCGCTAGTCTGATCGGGCGCCTGCCGACCGTGGCGCACCCGGAGCAGGCACGGAACGGAGGCTGGCGAGCGCGAATGAGTGTGCCCCACCCGAACTGGCCAGGCGTTCCCAGTCCGGACCAGGTGACGGATCCCGGTGACGGGCACGGACCATTGTGGTTGGACCAGACGCTGCGCTCCGAGCTGCCCGGGTTGATCGAGCTCCGCCGCCGGGTGCATGCCCACCCCGAACTCGGCCGCAACGAGTCCGCGACCAGCGCGCTCATCCTGCGCACCCTGCGCGAGGACGGGATCACGGCCCGGCTGATGCCCAGCGGCACCGGGGTGATCGCGGAGATCGGCTCCGGTGGGTCGTTGGTCGGCCTGCGTGCCGACATCGACGGCTTGCCGATCGCGGAGTCGACGGGGCTGCCGTACTCCTCGACGCTGCCGAACGTGTCCCACGCCTGCGGCCACGACGTTCATTTGACCGTGCTGCTCGGGGCGGCGCGAGCGCTGCACCGGGCCGGTGAGCACCTCGGCGGCCGGGTCCGGCTGATCTTCCAGCCGGCCGAGGAGGTGTTTCCAGGTGGCTCCCACGACGTCATCGCCGCCGGCGGGCTGGACGGGCTCAGCCGATTGTTCGCGGTGCACTGCGACCCGCGGCTGGAGGCGGGGCTGGTCGGGCTCAAGGACGGCGCGATCACCTCGACGTCGGACGTGGTGGAACTGCACATCTCCGGCCCCGGCGGCCACACCTCGCGCCCCCACTTGACCACGGACCTGGTGTATGCGATCGGCACCGTCATCACCGGGCTGCCTGCCATGCTCAGCCGGCGGCTTGACCCTCGGGCGGCCGCGGTCATGGTGTGGGGCGCCGTGCACTCGGGTGACGCGGCGAACGCGATCCCCAGGGACGGGGTGCTCCGCGGCACACTGCGGATGATGGACCGGCGGTCCTGGGACCTGGCCGAGCCGCTGGTGAAGGACCTGGTGGCCGAACTGCTGGCACCGACCCGCGCCACGTTCGAGCTCACCTACCGGCGGGGCGTGCCGCCGGTGAACAACGACGTCCAATCAACTGAACTCATGCGCACGGCCACCCACCGTGCGCTGGGTCCTGACGCGGTGCGGCTCGCCGAACAATCCACCGGCGCAGAGGATTTCGCGGTCTTCCTGGAGCGTGTGCCCGGGTCGCTGGCCCGCTTGGGTGTCTGGGACGGGGTGAGCCCGCGGGTGGACCTGCACTCCTCGCACTTCGTGGTCGACGAACGAGCGGTCGCCGCCGGTGTCCGGCTACTGGCGCACACCGCCGTGTCCGCGCTCCAGAATGGGTAGCGGGTCGCGGACGGCCGTCGAGATCACCGAGCCGCTCGGGTAGGCGAAGACAACTCCCTGCTGATCGGCGACGGTGATCTCCGCACCGTGCCGGCGTACCGCCGACACCGTCCGCGGACGCCCTTCTTCGACCGGCCACCAGAGATCGCCGGGGCTGAGATAGCCGATGTGGTGCAATGTTCGGGTGTACGCGGTCGCGTTCGGTCGGCACGGCGGATGATCCAGAACCGCAGTGGCGTTGGCCAACGTCAAGCACATCACAGCATCCCTGTTTCGAGTGTGGTGTTCATTCCCTGGTCACCGCTGACCGAGTTCGAGCAGTTCCCGTTCCAGGTCGTCGCGGCCGATCTCGGCGCCGACAGGCACGGCGGACACGATCTGCGCGACGAAGTCGGCCATGTCCGGCAGATGGCCCAGCAGCACTGCCTTCCCGGAGCACGACCGCAATTCGATGATCACGCTCTCGTGCACCGGGTAGATCCGGACGTCGCCGATGCCGCTGGGCCTGCGCAACCCCTCGATGAGCAGGTCCCTGCCGAACACCCAACTGACGGCCGGGCTCGGAGCGAGTGACAAGCGCATCTCGACCGCCAGCGGGTCCCGGCGGTGGTAGCGCAGCTCCGCGCGGACCGGTTCAGCCACGTCGCCGTCGAGCAGCACCATGTCGGTGACCATGCGGTGGCCGATGACGGCGTTGTGCTTCATCCTTCGCTCCATGCTCGGCTGACCGACTGGGCTGATTGCAACCGTGACCTTGTGATCATTGAAGTCTGTCCGTGAAAGCAGCAGGCACCGTCCTTGGTCCCAGTTGTCACGGCATTGGTCCATGCCGGTTGCTGTCGTAACGCGCCGAAAGTCACCTCCGACCAGGCCCAATGCCTCTAATGCGCGCACTTCAGACTACGAAACGCGAACATTTTTCGTGTCGTGGCGATAGAATCGACCGAGATGCGGTCCGCGGACCAGGGTTCCCGACCAGCCGCAGGGGGGTGCGCGATGGCCAACAGCCTTCACGTTCTGGTCGTCGAGGACGATCCCGACGTGGCCGAATACCTGCGGTTGGTCCTGGTGAAGAGGGCCGGCATGCGGGTCGAACTGGCGGCCGACATCCAGGTCGCCGAGGTTGTGCTGCGCCGCCTCGAGATCGACGTGCTACTCACCGATATCGAACTCCCGGGATGCTCCGGATTCGAGCTGGCCAACCTCGCTCGCGAGCTCGTGCCGTTGATCCCGATCGCGGTCATGACCGCCCACACCTCTGCGGACTACGCGGTCACCGCCAACCGCTGCCACGCGGACGAGTTCCTGGTGAAGCCCATTCGCGCCGCCACCCTGATCTCGACTGTCACCCTCTTGGCGCAGCTGGGGCGGGACCGGCACCGCGCGCAGGGTGCCGGCAGGCAGAAGGCAGAGGCGTTCGGATGAGCACCAATGCCTCCGGCACGGCGGATCGGGCACCTGTCCCGACGGTCCTCATCGTCGATGACGAACCCGATCAGTTGGGCCTGCTGACCGCGTACTTCTACCGGGCCGGTTGCGCGGTGATCGGCCTGGCCGACGCCGAGCAGGCGCTGGCGCTGCCCCGGGACGTCGGGTTGGACCTGATGGTGCTGGATCTTCGGCTTCCGGGCATGGACGGCTGGGAGCTGACCAGCCGACTGCGGGCCCGCTATCCCCGGTGCCCGATCGCCATCACCTCAGTCCTGGACGTCGAGGATTATCCGGACGCCGACGGCGCGTTGCCGAAACCGGTCACCAGGGCTCACATCCAGCAGCTGCTGTCCTCGACGATCAGGCGGTGGGAATTGTGAGGCGGGAATTGTGAGGCGGGAATTGTGATGGGGGGAATGTGACCGAAGGACCGGTGGTGGTGATCGCCGACGACGATGCCGACATCCGGCACCTGGTCGGCGTCGCTGTCCAGCGCGCCGGGGCGAGTGTCGGGGCCAGCGTGTCGGACGGAGCAGCGGCCTGGCAGGCGATCCTCGATATCGGGCCGGATCTGGCGATCCTGGACGTGGCGATGCCCAGGATGAGTGGCCTGCAGGTGTGCCGCGCGGTCCGGGCCGATCCCGCAATCGCGGGCACCAGAGTGCTGTTGCTGTCCGCCGCCGTGCACACGACCGCCATCGAGGCCGGGCTGGCCGCGGGAGCAGATCTCTACAGTCACAAGCCTTTCAGCCCGCGGTCGTTGGCGATGCACATCAGGAATCTGCTGACAGCGCAGGTCAACAGCTGATGGCCATCGCCGAGGCCGTGCGGTCGCCCCGTGGGATCGCGGCCCACCGCGGCGACTCGGTCTCCTCGTTCGTCCGGCATTTCGCGAGTGATCCGAATTCGGTGCTGGAGCGTCAGCTGTGCATGGCCAGCACCTACCTGCTCTCCCAATTGTTGTTCCTGATTCCGGGAGTCTCCGCGATCTACCTGAAACCGGTGCTGGCCGCGGGGGCGCTCATGGTCGCGGCCACGGTCGGCGCCTACTTCCTCCGGGCGCCTGCTGTGCCGCACCGGGTGGCCATGGTGATCCCGCTGGTGGACATCCTGTCCGTCGGGCTGTTGCGGGCCGGCACCGGCGGCGTGGGTTCGATCTTCACCTTCATGCTGGTGCTGCCGGTGATCTCGCTGGGAGTCGAGCCTGGCAGGCTGCCGATGTTGATCGGCGGACCCGTCACGATCGCTGCGCTGCTGCTGCCGGTTGCCTATGACCCCGCCCAGCTCGGTGACGGGCAGTGGAGCCGGATCATCTTCGGGCCAATCATCCTGGGTCTGACCTGCCTCTCGGTCAACGAGTTGGCCAGGCGGCTGCGCTCCCGGGTGCGCGCCGTGCAACGGCTGCGGCGCGAGCAGGAGCGATTACTCGCCGAGGCAAGGGACAACGCGGACGCCAGCGCGGCGGCGTCGGCGCTGCTGCGCGAATCGACCAACGAACTGGTCAGCGTGATCGATGCCGTCACCGAGCAGGCGATCGTCGGCACCGACCGGACCGGCCGGGTGGATGTCTTCAACACCGGCGCCCAGAAGATGCTGGGCGTCGCTGCGCACGACGCGATCGGCCGGTC
>JBBQGJ010000122.1:0-16403 GCA_038322925.1 Mycobacteriales bacterium | reverse complement strand
CGCCACGTCGGCGACTACCTGCGCACCACCATCGGCACCGACGAGAACGGCCGACCCACCCTTCACTGGTCGTTCGACCAAGCAACGATCGACACCGAGGCCGCCACCGACGGCTGGTACGCACTCCTGACCAACCTGCCCGAAACCATCACCGCCGCGCAGATTCTCATCCGCTACAAGAACCAGCCCACCGCCAGCGAACGCCGCTACCACGACCTGAAAGGACCCCTGGCCGTCGCACCGATGTTCCTGCACACCAACCGCCGCATCGCAGCGCTCATCGGCGTCATCTGCCTGGCCCTGCTGATCTTCTGCCTCATCGAACGCGAGGCCCGACGTAACCTCGCCCCGGCCACCAAGATCGACGGCCTCTACGCCGGCCGCCCCGCGAAACCCACCGCCAGCCTGATCTTCACCACGCTGGCCACCCTGCGCCTCCGCCACGCCAACGACGGCGCACCCGAGATCCCCGAGCCAACACCACTGCAAAAACGAGTCCTTGACCTACTCAAGATCGATCCCCGGACCACCGCCGACCCACCACACCCCATGTGCGAATTACGGGGCTAGCGGCAAGGTCGAGCGACGGCAGCGCCGCCGCCGGCCCGTCGCCCCAGAGCAGGGCCCGCTTGCGCCGGTAACTCCGGGCGAAACCGTGCAGGATGACGAAGCGTGGCACGGCGGGAACCACCCGCACGATCACCTCCCGGCTCTCGCCGGCCAGTCCGTCGATCACCCAGTGCGCCTCGGCGGCCAGCTCCAGGAAGCCCTTCGGTTTCACGAAGTACTCGTGTTCGACCGCGCGGTACTCGGCGTCGGTGATGGTGACCGCGACCACGGGCATCATGTCGAGTTCCTCCCGCCGCAGGTGCGGCAGCAGCTCGTTCCCCAGCGCGGCGAGCGCGGTGAGCAGTCTTTCCCGCGCAGTGCTGTCGTCGCGGTACTCCCGCGCGGCCGCCTCCAGCCCGGTGATCGCCGTCGCGATCCGTTGATGGTCGGCATCCATCTGGTCCAGCAACGCGTGGGCCGCCGGATTCCGCTTGTGGATGAGCGGCCACAGGCCGGCGTCCTCCCCGCCGTGGTGCATGTGCAGGAAGTGCATCATCCAGAGCAGGTGGTCGGCCAGCGCCTGGCGCCGCGGTCCGTCGGGGTGCGGGCGGGCCTCCAGCACCATCCGGATGCGTTCGAGATCTCGGCGCAACGCGCTGTGCACGATGCCCATCGTGCGGATGTCCGCGCGCGCATCCGTGTCTGCCGTCATGGCCGTCTCCTTTCACTCCGGGCCCAGGAGCCTGCTGATGGCCCCCGTCAGCCAGTTCTCGTACTGAGCATCGCTCCAGCCCGCGCTAACGGTCAGGAGGTCGTAGACCTCCCAGCTCACGACTGCCCACAGCCCGTCGGCCTCCGCCCGGCTCAGCGTCCTGCCGGCGATCATCGCTCCGGCGGCTCGTATGTCGCCGCGCTGCCGATCCCGAGCCTGCTGGAGTCTGGCCGCCAGGTCCGGCTCCGCGGTGGCCGCCTCCCGGAACGCCCGCTGGATACCCGCAGTGCGGACGTTGACGGCCGTGTTCAGCTGAGCGGCCGCTCGGGCGCGGTCGGCTGGATCTCCGGACCCGAGTACGGCGAACGCGGCGCGCTCCGCGAGTGGGACCGGTTCCTCGTCCCCCACGACGGCGACGTCCAGGACCCGACCCAGGAGTTCGGCCTTTGACCCGAAGTTGGCGTACACCGTCTCGACGGAGACTCCGGCCGACCGGGCGACCTCGCGGATTCCTACGGACCACCCGCGTTCGGCAAACAGTGCCGATGCGGCGTCGATGATGGCGTGCCGGGTGTGCTCGGCCTGGCGGCGCCGCAGGGAGGTGTCGTAGCGACGTGGTTGCCCCGAGACGGGGGGCTGAACGTCACCTGCGCTCATACCGACATGCTAGAACACACCTGTGTTGAACACAAGCCTGTTCCACTCAAATCTGATCGGCTCCCTCTGTCGGCTGCAGAACGGCCACCGGGATCGTTCGACCTGCCTTCCGCGCGTACCTCTCGACGGCCGGAGCCTGCGCCACCACCACGTCGTTCCACATCGCCTCGCGTTCCGCACCGACCAGCTCCCTCGGCCGAACCCGTAGGTGCCTGGCCATCACCTGCACATCGGCCACCTCGACCTTCCGCAGGTTGCGGAACCAGTCCGGGTCACCCGGGGAACCCGAGCCGGTGCCCCACACGACGAACCCCGCAGGCGCCTCGAGGTAGCGCACGCACGTGGAGCGCTGGATACCCGTTCGCCGGCCGGGCGTGGTGATCAACAAGACATGGACGTCCTTGCTGCCGCTGGACAGTCGCCCGTCCAGAGTCCGGTACATCCACACGCCAATGCGATTCCCAACCCGCGTCAACCTGCGCTTCAACGTGCTCACCGGAAGCCTCCTCCCGCCCGACCGGCCATCGATGCATGACCTCGTTGCTGTCGGACACGGCTGATGTCGTGATCCTCCCGCGGTGACCACAGCGGTGTGAAGTGCTGCGTGCCGTGGCGGACAGCCCCGGCACCGTGGAGGTCCCGAGCGCGTACGCCGCCGCTTGTCGTTCCGCGGGCATCAGGGCCCACCGCTAGGGCCTGACCACGAGGACGCCCATTCTCATGGATGTGGGCCACCGAGCAGCTCGAAACTCACCGGTCGAGCCCAGATATCCCGCAAGCCGAACCGCAATCGGAACGGCTTCCCTGGGGTCGCGGCTTTCAGATCCCGAGTTGATCACGAGTCCCGTAACACCCGCCCGGTCTGAATTCTCGTTCAGGTCCGACAATCGGGACGCACATTCGGATCAAGAGCCTGATTCTCGGGGCGGGGGCGAACATCAAGCTCGTGCCAACCGACGTGCGTGGTATCGCCGTACACGGATTGATCGATGGGTAATCCGGGCTTTCGGTTTGGTCCGATCCGTTGTGCTCTTTCGCCGGCGGTCCGCAGCGTGTTCTCGCGGGGGCTGTCGGGGGCGCGGCGGACAATTGTTGGCATGGTGATCGGGTCGGTTCGCGTCCCCGGGGATTCCGCTCCAGACGGCAAGGGTCGCAGCGGATCTCCGGGGCGCAACCCGGACGGAGCAGCTGAGCGTGGTGTCCCATGACTGGACCTGAGTGCCTGGATGAATGGAGCCTGGCCGGCCTGACCCGTGATCAGGGTGTGGCGCGGTGGTCTGCGCTGTTCACCGGGAAGCCGCCGGCGTCACGGATGACAATCTCGACGCGCTGGGGGTGGCTGGCGTGGGAGGCAGCTGACTCCGACACAGCGCGATCAGCGCGGCTGGCCAGCAGAACGCCACAACCGGTCCTGGTCGAGATCGCTGTCCGTGATCCCGACTCGACCAACGAAAGATCCTCGTTGCACCGGCCGACGGACCAGGTCACGACCGCGGCGTGGAGTGCGCTGGGCGGCCTGCTGCTGGGTGGGGTTGCCGGCGTCTGGTGGTGGGGGCTTCAGACCGTCACCCTGATGTTGGCCGTCGCCACGGCGGCGGGAGCAACGGCCATCGCGGCGCTGTGGCGCCGGTGGGCATTCTCCAGGCGACCACCCTTGCGGATCTTGACCGAACGCGACAGCGCGGTAGCCGACGCCTTCGCGGGCGCGAAGATTCTCACCTGGGTGAGCGACCACCTGTGGATGCACGAATCAGGGGTCGCCGAAGAACAACGACTCAGCGCCGGTAGCTCCGTGGACGAACCACCCGAGTTCGCGGAAGCCGTCTATGAGCTCCATCGCGCGCTGTGGGCGCTGGCCACCGGCCGAGCCGACGACCCGCGGGCCACCCTGGCCGGCATGACCGAGTACGCCGAGCTGGTGCTCGAGCTGATCGAGGCCCGCCAGCGCGTCCGGCGGGCGAGCACCGTTCGCGTCGCGTCACCGACGGCGCCGCCGACCGTGAAGGAGCCGACGTCGGCGCGCCTTCGGGACGCTGCCAGCCGTCTGGAGGACGCGATCAAGGGCCAACGGCACGCGGCGAGCGTGCTCGATGACATCAACCGGCGGTACGACGAGCCCGGGTGACAACCAGCTTTCCGGCGGTCGGTGGCTTCGCGGCGTTGTCACCCACGTCGCCGCGGAATCCGCGCGAAACCCCGTCGCTCTTCATGCATTACGGCTGCGTCTTGTCACCCCTGGCCCTGACGGAAGTGCCATCGAGCGCGCCGAGGTTCAGCGTCCGCCCGGAGCGGTCGGCCCACGCCTTGACGTCGTCGAGCGTCCAGACGCTCCCCATGATCAGCACCGCGCGGGGCGCGGGGAAGTCCTCCCGGGTCACGAGCTGGCTCACCCGCTGACGGCTGACGCCCAGCAGCTTCCCGAGTTCGGCATTGCCCAGCAGCGTCTCCACCTCGCACAGGGTAGGCATCTGCCCACCATAACCCAAACATTTGTCACTTGCCTAGTTGGCACATGCCTAGTAAACTAGGCATGTGCCAAGAGGCCGGGTGGTCCGGCCCAGGCGGGAGGAGACAAGTCATGGCCCACGATCTGGAAACCTGGAGCGGCGGACGGTCGGCGTCGTTCGTGTCGGCGCGTCAGCATGCGTGGCACCGGTTGGGCACGGTGCTGCCGGCGGAGTTCGACGCGGCGGACGCGATGCGGTACGCCAAGCTCGGCGGCTGGAATGTCCGCACCCAGGCGCTGCAGACCACGCCGATGCTGTCCGCGGACGGGGTCGACGTGCTGGCGGTGCCGGAGCATTTCGCGACGGTCCGGACGAACCCGGTGACCGGGCGGCCGGATGTGCTGGGTGTGGTGGGCCGCGGGTACACCCCGATCCAGAACGAGGAGCACGCCGCCCTGCTCGACGCCCTGGTCGACGAGTCCGGAGCGCATTTCGAGACCGCCGGGTCGATCAGGGGCGGCCGGCAGGTGTTCCTGACGATGAAGCTGCCGCGGACGATGCTGATCGGCGGGATCGATGCGGTGGACCTGTACATCGTGGCGTGCAACTCCCACGACGGGACCAGCGCGTTCCGGTTGTTGATCTCCCCGGTGCGGGTGGTGTGCGCGAACACCCAGGCGTTGGCGATCCGCCGGGCGCAGTCCTCGTTTTCGATCCGGCACACCTCCGGCGCCCACGGCTACATCGGGCAGGCCCGGCAGGCGCTGGGGTTGACGTTCCGGTTCGCCGACGCGTTCCAGGCCGAGGCCGACCGGATGATCGAGCAGGCCATCACCGATGAGCAGTTCCGGGACATCGTCGGGCAGCTGTGGACCACGGACAGCCAGTCGCAACGGTCGAAGACGATCACCGAGAACCGGCAGGCCGCGCTGTCCGCTCTGCTGCATTCCTCGGACACGAACACCGCGATCCGCGGCACCAGGTGGGCCGCCTACCAGGCGATCACCGAGTACACCGACCACGTCGCGCCGATCGCGGACAAGCGGAACCCGGCGCTGGCCCGCGCCGAACGGGTCGTCACCAGCACCGGTGTGCACCAGATCAAGACCCGCGCGTTCGACCTCATCGCCGCGCTCTGACCCCGCTCAGTCCGGGCCCTGGGTCGGGGGAGCGACCCCCCGGCCCCGCCCGGACAACCCGAACCCGCCAGCTAGGAGCCCGGCCATGCCCACCCCCCACCCGGCCCCGCCCACTGCGTCCGACCCGTCCCGCGCGGTGCTGGCGGCGGCCCGCCGCATCGCCCGCCGGCAACTGAGCTACGGCTACTTCCGGTCAGTGCACGCGATGACCGCGCCGTACGTGTACTGCCCAGCACGGCACAAGGTCGAGGCCACCGTCCCCGCGGCCGCGACCCCCGCGCAGGCCTGCGCCGCGCTGCGCGCCGAACTCACCGCGCACCTCATCGACAACGACGAGACCACCGACGCCCGGCGGTAACCCCCACCCGGCAACCACTGTCGTCACCCGGACCACCCACCGTGACAGGAGTTCGTGCCATGCCCACCCCCCGCCCGGACCGCCGCGCCGCCGCCGCGTACACCCGCGCCGACGCCATCACCGATGCCCTGCTGTTCGAGGTCCCACCCCGGCTGTCCCGGCTGTTCGGGTTCAGCTACCCGATCGCGGTGACCGCGGTCGCCTGGTTCGACGCCGTCGCCTGGGACGCCCACGCGGAGGCGGGCAAACCCCGCGCCACCCGCGAGTGCGAGGCCGGCCGGATCACCGACCTGCTGTGGGCCGCCCGCCACGCCGTCGACAGCCACCCGCCCGGGACCCACGAGGTCGACTTCACCGTGTGCCGGGTACCGCCGATCGGACCGCACACCCGCGCCCTGCGGCTCCCTCTGGTGCTGCACGTCCACCAGGGAGATCACGGCGAGCCGGTGGCCACCATCGGTCACCCCGACCCGCCGCACGCCGGGCAGTTCCACCTCCCGGACGACCCGACCATGATCTGGCCGGCCGCCGGCTTCGACCGCGACCACACCGGCCGGCTGTTCCCGGTCGTCACCCCGGACACCCTGGACGAGATCCTCACCATGGCCGCCGATGTCACCCACGAGCGCAGCGTCGATGTCACCCCCGGCCCGGACGGCACCGTGCACGTGACCGGGCCAGACGGCAGCGCCGCCACCCTGCGACCCGACGACCACGGCCGCTACCACCTACAGCCCCTGGGCTGGCCACTGGTGTGCCGCGAATTCTCCTCCTGACCCAACGTCAAACCCGGGGGACAGGACTCGTCGGCCGGTCACCCGCCGCCCGGTCCACTTCGTCCCCGCGTGCAGGGTTAGCCGACCCGGAAACCCGGGACCACGCGACCACACCGCGGGGCTCCTCCCAACCGCGAGTGACGGCACGCAGCGCCGGCCCAGGGGGCCGGCGGAAGAACGGAGCGGCCTGCGGCCGCGCTGACCCGGCGCCCCCGAAAAGCATGGGGGCGCCCCTCTTCTCGGCAACCCGACACCGTCGGAGGGTACGGGCGGATTCCGGGGCTCCGGGTCCGATGAACCCGGCCCAACCGCGCGGGTGAATCCCTCCCCCCGCTGCGCTCCTCCCGGCATCCACCCGCCCGGCCGAGCCGGAACCCCCGCACCGCCCTGCGGGCCCCCGGAACCCGCCCCCGATCACTGCGTGATCGGGCCGCCGAGAAAACGGCAGCCACAACACCACCAGGGAAGGGGAACCCCAAATCATGACCAGGACGAGGGAGCCGTTCAACCGGACCCAAAGCATCTACCTCACCATCCACATCATCGGCGACCAGCACGTCCAGGTCGACACCCACGGCGGCCGCGGCCTGGGCAGCAACGTCGCCGTCCTCGCCGACCACGTCGCCGTCTACGCCTACGACCCGACCGCGCTGGCCACCTACGCCAACGCGTGGATCGACGCCGGAGCGATGGCGAACCACCAACTCCCCGAGCAGGCCGAACAATTCGGCACCGGCCCGGAATTCACCCCCGGCATCATCATCCGAGCCCACGGCCGCGACCACGTCGAACACACCTACGACCCGATCCGCAAACAGCTGATCCTGCGCATCGGCCAAGTCCGGTGGATGGTCCACGACCGGCTCGCCTACCGCAGCATGAGCACCGCCTGGGGACAAGCCAAGGACCTCGGCCAGATCATGCTCATCCACCCCTGACACCCCGCCCGGTTGGCCCCGCCCGCCCCGGCGGGGCCACCCCACCCCCGACTCCACAACCGCGAACACCCACCGCGTTGACGATTCCGGCCCTGACGAGCCGGACAAAGACCGGCGGCCGCGGCGCCCACCCCCCCGCCCGCCCCCCCCCCCCCCCGACCGGGACGGGCGCCGCGCCCGCCACCCCCGTGGTCACCACGGCAGTTGTCCCCACGACCCGCAACGGTCCACATTCCGCCCGCACCGGCGCCTCTCACCCGGAGATCAGGGCAGCATGAGACGCGACCCCCGAGGCACGCGGAGGACCGCACATGACAGGCAGCTACCACCTCACCAGCACCGCCGGCCTCGCCGTCGACGTCGCCGGCCGGATCGACGCCATCCAGGTCCTGAGCGCGCACCTGCTCGAGCACCTGCCGGCCGGCCCGGTGGGCTGGACCATCACCAGCCCCTGGCACCTGGTCTACGAGGGCCGGCTGAACCTCAACGGCCTCACCGACGAAGCCGGCGCCGCGATCGCCACACAAATGGACTACATCGCCGCCACCCTCGACGAGGAAGCAGCCGACCCGCGGCCGACGACGATCCCGTGACCACCCCGCCGGCGGCCGCCGACCGGCCGACGCCACTGATCCGGCCGCTCGAGGAGCCCCCGCTGTCACCGTCGCCGAGGACGCCGCCGTCACGACTCCGTGCTGCTCACCGTCTCATCCGCAGCTGAGACGCCAGGGGAGTCCTGGAGGGTTTTGGACGTTGTCCGTAGGATCCGCCGGACCTCCGGCCCGGTCATGCCGACGAGTTCGGCGACCTGAGCGACCGTCAACCGCTCATCGGACAGCCGCCGCACCGCCCCGGCGATCACCGCCTCGGCGTCGGCCACTTGCTCCCGTTCCACCGCCCGCGCCGCCGCGACCGCCAGCGCGGCGCGTTCCCGCGCCGCCTCGATCACCGCGCGCGCACGGTGCACCTCCGCCGCGGCAACATCCAAACGCTGGCCCCGCGCGGCCCCGTCCACATCCGCCGCGATCCTGCGTCCCCTTGTCCTGGCCCGCGCCGTCACCGCCGCGTTCGTCGCCTTGCCCATCCGCCGCTCCCGCGTCCGACCCCCGGCCTCCCGGAGGGGTCCGGCGAGTCTACCCCCGGGCACCAATGTGACCCTGAAGCCATCGACGTCTCACACCTCATGCACTGTGGTCACGATACGATTACGGCTGGTAGCCTGGGCGTCGTGATGACGCTGCACAAGCTGACCGCGGGGGACGGGTACACGTACCTGACCCGGCAGGTCGCGGCAGCCGATTCCACCGAACGCGGCTACACCTCCCTCGGCGACTACTACGCCGCGAAAGGGGAGTCACCGGGCCGGTGGACCGGCCGCGGCCTGGCGTCGCTCGGCACCTCCGGGACGGTCAGTGAGCGGCAAATGCGGAACCTGTTGGGGATGGGCATCCACCCCGACGCCGAACGCATCCAAGCCGACCTGGTGGCGCAGGGGCTCTCGGTGCCTGCGGCGGCCGCCGCGGCCCGGCTCGGGCAGGCGTTCCCCGTCTACGACGGCCCAGTGGAGTGGCATCGGCGGCTCGCCGAGGCGTACGCGGACTGGAACCAGGCGTTGGGCCGGTTGCCGGGCGAGCGGGTGCCGGAGGGGGACCGGGCGCGGATCCGGACCGACCTGGCTCGGGAGATGTTCGCCGAGCAGCACCACCGGGACCCGGCCACGGGGCAGGAGTTGACGGGGTTCCTGCGGCGGATGTCCCGGCCGGCGCGGTCCGCGGTCGCCGGGTTCGACCTGACGTTCTCCCCGGTGAAATCGGTGTCCACCCTGTGGGCCGTCGCCCCCCGCGCGGTGTCCGAGCGGGTGGAGGCGGCGCACCACGCCGCGGTCGCGGCGACCCTGTCCTGGTTGGAGAAGCAGGTCGGGTACACCCGGGTCGGCACCGGCGGCCCCGCCCAGGTCGACACCCGCGGTTTGGTGATGGCGCAGTTCACCCACCGGGACTCCCGGGCGGGGGACCCGGACCTGCACACCCACGTCGCGGTCTCCAACAAAGTGCAGACCCTGGACGGCCGGTGGCTCGCCCTGGACGCCCGGATGCTGTACCGGTTCAACGTCGCCGGCTCCGAGTACTACAACACCGCCATGGAAGCCGAACTCACCCAAGCATTGGGTGTGACGTTCACCGAACGACCCGGCGAGTCGGGGAAACGGCCGGTCCGGGAGATCACCGGCGTCGAGCCACGGCTGAACCACCAGTGGTCCAGCCGCGCGTCGGCGATCACCGCGACCAACACCCGGCTGCAGGGCAGGTTCCTGGCCGACCACGGCCGGGTCCCGACCACGGTGGAGATGATCTCGCTGCGGCAGCAGGCGAACCTGTCCACCCGGCGGGCCAAACACGAACCCCGCTCGTTGAACGAGCAACGCGCGCAGTGGCGGGACGAGGCCCTGGAGGTCCTCGGCGGCCGCCGCGCCCTGGACACCATGATCACCACCGTGCTGGGTCGACCTGTCGAACCCCCGTCAGCAGTGGATGTGTCGGTGGTGGAGGAACTGGCTGCCGCGACGGTGGCGACGGTCGCCGCGCACCGGGCGCAGTGGCGGGAATCCAACGTGTACGCCGAGGCGCTGCGGGTGATCCGCGGCCGGTTCACCGACACCGCCCAGGTCCGGCAGGTGGCGGAGGCGGTCACCGCGCGGGTGGTCGCCGGGGACTATTCGGTGCCGATCGGGATGGACACCGAGATCCCGGGGGACCGACCCGCCGAACTCACCCGGGTCGACGGGGAATCGGTGTACCGGGTCGCGAAAGCGCAGCTGTACTCCTCTCCGTCGGTGTTGGACGCGGAGGCGAGGATCGTCGCCGCTGCGGGCCGGGTCGATGGGCGGCGGGTGAGTGCCGCGGATGTGGCGTTGGCGGAGTTGGAGTGGTCTGCCAACACCGGCGGGCGGGTGCTGAACACCGGGCAGGGCGTGATGGTGCGGGACATCGCGACCAGCGGCCGCCGGGTGCAGTTGGCGTTGGCGCCCGCCGGGACCGGGAAGACCACCGTGATGGGGGTGCTGGCCGCGGCGTGGCGCAACGGCGGCGGCAGCATCGTCGGTCTGGCGCCGCAGGCCAGCGCCGCGCAGGAACTGGGCGCAGCGATCCCCGGTGTCCCGGCTGACACCCTGGACAAACTCGTGCACGACCTCACCACGGCACCTCCGGAGCGGTGGCAGCCGTGGATGACCGGTATCAACGACACGAGTCTGGTCATCATCGACGAGGCCGGGTTGGCGTCCACCCCGAAACTGGACGCCGCGATCGGGTTCGTCCTGGCCAGGGGCGGCCGGGTGCTGCTGGTCGGTGACGACCGGCAACGCGCCGCGACCGGCGCCGGTGGGGTGCTCCGGGACATCGAAACCGCTCACGGCGCTGTCACCTTGACGGAGGTGCTGCGGTTCACCGACCCCACCGAAGGGCACGCCAGCTTGGCGTTGCGGGCGGGTGACCCGTCCGCGGTCGGCTTCTACGCCGACCGGTCCCGGGTGCACGCCGTCACCGGGGACACCGCTGCCGACGCCGTGTACGCCGGGTGGGCCGCCGATGTGGCTGCCGGTGTTGAATCGGTGATGATCGCGCCGACGTTGGAGATGGTCGCCCGGCTGAACGCCCGAGCCCGCGCCGACCGGATCACCGCCGCCGGTGGAGTGATCGGCCCGGAGGTGACCTTGCCGAACGGGGAACGGGTGTCCGCCGGGGACACGGTGATCACGAAACGGAACAAACGCACGTTGTCGATGGGTGGCACCGATTTCGTCCGGAACAACTACCGGTGGACCGTGCAGAAGGTGTACCCGGACGGGTCGCTGCTGGCCACCGAGATCGGCCGCGGTGTCACCCGAATCCTGCCGGCCTGGTACGTCACCGCCGGGCATCTGCGCCTCGGGTATGCCTACACCCACGCCTCCGTGCAGGGCATGACCGTCGGCGCGGCGCACCGCCGGGCGGGGACCGCGCACACCGTGGTCACCGACCGGATGACCCGCCAGGACCTGTACCCGACCCTGACCCGGGCGGCCGACGGCACCCACGCCTACGTCATCCTCGGCGGTGACGGCAACCCGGACGAGGTGATCACCCCCGACGCGCTCCAACCCCCCACCGCCATCGAGGTGTTGACAGCGGTCATCGGCCGGGACGGCGCCGCCCGGTCCGCGACCACCGAGATCCGCGACGCCCACGACCCGGCGTTGCGGCTCGGCCACGCCGCCGCCGCCTACGTCCACGCCATCATGGTCGGCGCCGTCACCGTCCTCGGCCCGGACAGGGTTGCGGCCATCACCACGGGCGCCGAGCAGGCGGTCCCTGGGGTCACCGGGGCGCCGGCGTGGGAGACCCTGCTCGGGCACCTGGCCGTTCTCGCCTTGGACGGGCACGACCCGATCACGCTCCTCGCGGACGCCGCGGCCGCACGGGAACTGGCCTCCGCCGACGATGTCGCCGCCGTGCTGGACTACCGGCTCGACCCGACCGGGAACCACTCCCAACGCCCCGGCCCGCTGCCCTGGATCCCCGACATCCCCGCCGCGCTGGCCGAGACACCCGTGTGGAACGGCTATCTCGCCGCCCGCGGAGTGTTGATCACCGACCTGGTCACCGACCTCACGACCCAGGTCCGCGGCTGGACCCGGTTGGACGCCCCCGCATGGGCGGTGCCGTACCTGGCGGACCGGGACCTGCTGGTGGTCCTCGCGGTGTGGCGGGCGGTCAACGCCGTCAATGTTGACGACCTGCGCCCGGCCGGTGACCGGCCCCGCCGGATCGCGCTGCGGCACCGGCACCGCGACCTCGTCACCCGGTGCCTCGCCGTCGCGGGCGGCCGCGACGACGGCGCCGACCGGTGGACCCGGGTTCTGGCCGAGCACGGCGCCGATCTGAATGCTGTCCTCGCCGACGAGTTCTGGCCGGTCCTCGTCGGCCGGCTCAACATCGCCGAATCCGCCGGCATGCCTGTCCGCGGCCTGCTCGCCGCCGCCGCGCAGGCCGGTCCGTTGCCGGTGGAGCAGACCGCCGCCGCGTTGTGGTGGCGGCTCGCCCCGCACCTCGGTCCCGTCGCCACCGCCGACGATGCGACCGGCGGGGGGCCGCGGTTGCGGCCCACCTGGACTCGGGTGCTCACCGACGCTTTGGGTGATCTGGTGGCGGAACGGATTGTCACGGACCGGCTCTGGCCGACACTGGTCGCCCGGGTCGACGCCGCCGCCCGCGCCGGCCACGGCCCCGCCAGCCTGGTGTCCGACGCCGCCGGGATGCTCGCCGCCGCCCTGGACACGGTGCCCGACCACGACTGGGCCACCGTGCTGCTCTGGCACATCGCCCTGCTCACCGACCCCGCACCCGTCGACGAAGAGTCAGCGCACCCCGACCCAGCCGACGCCGACCGGTACCCACCGGCCGACCTCCACGACCCCGCCCGGACCGCACCGCGGACCCCCACCGGCCGACCCGCGGGCGACGAGAACCGTCGTCCCGCCGGTGATCTCGACGCACCACCCGACATTGACGAGTCGCTCCCGCTCGACCCAGTCGACGCCGACAACGTAGCGGGCGACGACGCGGAACCCGGGGTCGACGAGGGCAGGGTGCTGGCCGCGCTCGCGGCGGCGGCCGCGTTCTACACGGCGGCGGCGGCGCGGTCCTGGGTGCCCGCCTACCTGACCGGCCGCGGACTGCCGGCGACCGCCGCCGGGTACGCACCCGCGACCTGGACCGCCCTGGTCGACCACCTGCGGGCGGCCGGGCACACCGACCAGGAGATCCTGGCCGCGGGCCTGGCCCGGCATTCCAGTCGGGGCGGGCTGATCGACTTCTTCCACCACCGGGCGGTGCTGCCCATCACCCGACCGCAGGACGGGTCGGTGGTCGGGTTCATCGGCCGCAAACACCCCGACGACACCAACGACCGCGCCCCGAAATACCTGAACAGCCCCACCACCATGGTGTTCCGGAAGTCCGACGTGCCGTTCGGGCTCACCCCACGCCAGGTCGCCGCCCTCCGGGCCGGCGCGGACCTGGTGCTGGTGGAAGGGCCGATGGACGCCCTCGCCGTGAACCTCGCGCGGCCCGACCTGGTCGCCGTCGCGCCCCTCGGCACCGCCCTCACCGCCGGGCACCTGGCGACCCTGAACGACATCGCACCGCTGGCCGGCCGCCGGGTGATCCTCCTCCTGGACAGCGACGCCGCCGGCCGAGCAGCATCAGCCAGGGCGTGGCGGACCCTGGCCGACGCGAGCGTCTCCGACGCCGACACCATCACCCTGGACGAGGGCAAGGACCCGGCGGAACTGCTCGCCACCCGCGGTCCGGGGGCTCTCGCCGCCGCGCTGCAGAAGCGGTATCCACTGGCCGACCTGGTCGTCGACGAGACCTGCCGGCGGTGGACCGCCGGCAACGACTTCGTCGAACACCGGCTCAACGCCCTCCGCGACGCCGCCGCACTGATCGGCGCCATGCCACCCGAGCAGCAGACCCGGCAGGCCAGCCGGCTCGCCGACCGGCTCCGCCTGGACTACCTCACCGTCATCGACGCCATCCTCGACCACGTCCCACCCGACCACGACGCCGTCGCCCCCGACCCGGCGGACCCGCTCGGCATGCCGACACGACCCACACTCACGACCGACCCTCCCCCCGATCGTGGGCGGGACCGGTCAGAGCTGGCCGACCGGTGGCGACAGGAACAGCACCGGCACGCCCGGATCAGCACCGTCGCAGCACTTCTCGCCGACGTCTGGGCAGATCGACCCGAACTCGCCCACCGCGTCGGGAACGCCGCAGCGATCGGCGCCATCGCCGACCAGGTCGAACGCCTGCAGCAGCAAGGACTCGATGCCCGCCAGGTCCTGGCCGACCTGCCGACGACCGACCTGGACCTCGTCGACGACCCCGCCGCGTACACCGCGGACCTGCTCATCGACCACGCCGCTGCCCATGCCGTCGACGACGCGGACCTGAGCCGGGTCGCCGAAATCATCACCCGAACCTGGCACGATGCAACCGATCTGGCCCGACACGTCATCGAAGACCCCCGGTTCCCCACCACCGTCCGGGCGATCATCGAGGCCGAGCGCAACGGCCTGGACGTCGCGGACCTGCTCGCCGAGGTTCCGCGGGACACTCTCGCCGCGGTGGGGGAGAAGGCTCGATACGCGGCTCACGCCGTCCGTGTCGCCGCATCGGCTCACCCCCAGCCCGATCGCGGTTGGGACCCGTACCCTGCGGACGACCTGACCTGGCACCTCGACGGCGCCGCCGACGTCCTCCGCGAAGCGTGGCGTCAACACCCCGACGCCGCAGAGAAAGTCGTCACCGGGCCGGGATTCGACCTGTTGGCCGATCGGATGGCCCAGGCGCAGCAGGCAGGGTTGGACGCCGCAACCCTGCTCGAGACCGTCGACCCCGACAAGATCGCCGCCGCCGAGGTGCCCTCACCCGCCGGCATCACCGCCGCAGCGCTCACCCGCGCCGCCGCGGACGCCCGGATCCCGGCCTGGACGGAGCGCGAGTACGGCCACCTCACCGACGAAACCCTCACCGACGAACTCGCCCGGGCCCGCCAACGACTCGACGCCGCCGTCGCCGGGCAGGCCGCCGCTGCCGCGGAGGCCAAACTGCTCGCCGAAGCGGCCGCCGCCGGATGCGGACCAGCCGTCACCCGCCTCGACCACGAAATGGCCGAACTGCACCGCACCGCCGAAGAACTCGCCCGGCACAGCTCCCTCGAGGCGGACTGGCGCACCGCCATCCAGACCGCTCAAGCGGCGGCCGCAGCCGCAGCAATCGCTGAACACGAGCGCAATCAACTTCGCGCCCGCGCTCATCGGCGCCGCGCTGAACTCGACACCCGGATCACCGAGCTGCACCGGCAAAAGGCCGAGGCGCTCCAGGTGGCAGCTGCTGCCGCCGAAGTCGCCAGCACCCTCAACCGAGTGCCAAAGGACCAGGGCGAACGCGAGCGAATTGCCGAACGCATCAGCACCGCAGATGCCCTGCGCCTTCGTCAACGAGGAGCGGCCTTGACCAAAGACATCGAATCCGCAGAAAGGATCACCCTGCGGGCTACTGCAGATCCAGACCGCAGCGCTCTTGACCGGCTGGACGCCGAGCTCCGCACCCGCACCGAACTCAGTCCTCCCCGGAAACGGCAAGAAGCTATCGAACGAGACGCACAATCGGTGGCCCCCGCTCATTCACCCGAAATCGCCAGGCTGCCGGGAGTGGAATATCAAATCACGAACGCTCAGCCTGGATCCATCGATCCGCCTGTGGCCTCCCCGTCTGTTCAGCCCGGCATTTAGGCAGATGTCAGTAAACCATTCCGCTACGAATCAAAGATGGCCAATTGCACGCAGCATTCTGCTGCCACTGCGCACGTGCCCATTATCACACGTCTTCAAGAGTTCAAACATGCCCAGGCGCTGCGATCTGATCGGGGTCGCGACCAGGGCGTAGTCGATCATCACACCGGAATGTGTTGCAAACGGGGGAATACGTGACGTAGTTGTCTACACGGGGATGCGTTACAAAGTTACGTGCGAGGACGTGATCTGGCGCAGTTGTATCGGGAACGATCCTTTGCTTGCCTATGTCCGAATGCCGTGTACGAATGCTCTGAGAGGGTCATTTATCCACGGGTCATGAGAGTGGACTTTCGCAGTCTTGACGTCTGGTCAGGCCGCGTAGGCGAGCGTGTCGAGTAGGGCCTCGGTGATTTTCGTGTCGTCCGGGCTGGGGGATGACATGACTGTAATTCGTTGTGCCCATAGGACTTTGCGGAGCGCGGC
>JBBQGJ010000121.1:0-16450 GCA_038322925.1 Mycobacteriales bacterium | reverse complement strand
TGGCAGCGACGACTCCGACGGAAAGGCCGATCACCGGGCGGTCACTGACTGGCGCTCTACGGCGCGTCCCTCTGTTGCCGGTTCCACGGCCTCGGAAGAACCGGGAGCGGCGGTGTCATGCGGGCCGTCAAACGGCGACCGGGCCAGGCCGTCTCCCGGCTCCCGCCGAGTCCCTACAACGAACACCCAACCAGTGCCCGCAACAGGGAGTGTGGACCAGTGACCCGGACGGATCGGGGCGCGGGAGCGGCGGAGGTCCCGGATCCTGGGAGTGGCAAGGCCCTGTCGAAGAACCCGCCGCCGCGCAGCGGCGGGGTTGTCGTGGTGTGCGGCGGCGCCGCGCGATCGGCTCGCACTATGTGCGTCGGGGGTGAGGGCCGGGTGTGATCGTGTGCATCGGTCCCGCACCCGTGGGGAGGGTGGGTGGAACCGTGCGGGGGTGGCGCCCGTCCTTGAGGGGTGGGTCGTCGAAGCCCTCGAGTGTGGGGAGGGTCTGGCGGATGAGGAATCTGGTGGTGCGGCTGCGGTTGGTGCGGGCTGCGTTCGCGGCGGATCGGGGGGGCCGGGCGAGTTATCGCGGGCTGGAGCGTCAGCCGGCCGACCACCACGGGCCGGCCGACGCCGTGGGGAGGGCAGCGGTTGCTGACCGGTACGGCGGTGCCTGGGGCCGCACCCTGCGGAGGATTCAGGAGCGGCGGGGCACCTGAGATCTGCGCCGGGTGGCTGCGGGATGGTCGAGCTGGCCCGGTGTTGGAGGCTGGGGCCGGTCGTGCCGTGCGGGGATGTCGCCTATCCGGGTCCGCGGCGGGTCGCCGTCGCCCGGAGTACTTCCGTTACTTCGGCCGGGTTTACGTTACATGGGTGGGGGTGCGGGTGCGGCGGTCCGACGTCGGGGGTGACGGGTCGGTCAAGACACTGTCGTACCCGACCGGTCGGGCAATAAGCCGTTCGCTGGCGAAGAACCTGTGGGGCAGGATCGGGTGATGGCACGCCGGGGTGTGCAGTACCAGGCAGACATCCGGGACGAGGCTGGAGCCGCCGTGCCGCGGTCGGTGCCGCGGTGGTGGCGGGGCCCGGATCCCGACCCGGCGGTGGTGGGCCGGTTGTATATGCAGGACAAGCGCACCGAGACCGAGATAGCGGTGCTGCTGTCCATCAGCCGGGCCCGGGTGGCCGCGGTGCTGCGGGACGCCGGGATCCCCCGGCGGACCTCCCGCAAGGACTGCCCGGTCGACGCCGACACCCTCCACGCGATGGTTGAGGCCGGCGGCACGGCGGCCGCGGTGGCCCGGGAGTACGGGGTGTCCCGGACGACGGCGGCTCGGTGGTTCACCGAGGCCGGCCTGCTCGGCACCGATCCCGGGGTCGATCCGGTGCTGCTCCGCGAGTTGTACGTGGATCGGCAGTTCACCACCAGAGAGGTCGCCGTGGAGATGGGGATCGACAAGGCCAGGGTGATCCGGGCGTTGACCGCCGCCGGGATCCCCCGGCGGCCGCGGTCCGTGCGCAGGGCCCGCGGCGCCCGCGCCGCGGTCACCGACACCGCGCTGGCGGAGGTCTACCACCGACCGGGCATGACGATCGCCAAGGCGGCAGCGCATTTCGGGGTCAGCGATGAATACCTGCGCCGCCGGATCGCCGAAACCGGGCTGACCAGACGCCCCGGCACCTTCGCCCCGCGGTCGGCGTACCCGCCGAATGTGTTGCAGGCCAAGGCAGTGAAGCTGTACGCGACCGGGATGAACATGCGGGAGGTCGGTGCCCGGCTCGGGGTGTCCAGCTCGACCGTCAGCATGGCGCTGCACGCCGCCAAAGCCCCGGTGCGACCCGGCGGCGGGGCCCGACCGGAAGCGCACGGCATGCCGCGGACGTTGATCAGTGACCTGTACGTCGACCCCGACGTCGTCGCTGCGCTGCGCCGTCACCGCGTCCAGGTCCCCGACGAGGCCGACTGGCACGTCACCGGACCGTTCCACACCTACGTGCCGCTGCCCGTCCCCGCGCAGCTCCTACGGGAGCTGTACGTCGACATCGGCCTATCGATCCACCACATCGCCCTGCTCATCGGATTGGGTGACTTCGCCACCCGCAACCGGCTCATCCAAGCCGGCGTGACATTCAGGGCATCACAAGAGCGAAGCCCATGGAACCGCCGCCGCTATACCGACTAGAGCCGATCCAAGGTGTGAACCACGATCACGTCACCGCTGCGGGCGTAACGCAGCACCGCGGCCAATCCTGGGCGGTCGACGGTGGAGCCGGACTTCTTGTCGCCCTGGTCGCGGAGTTTGCGGATCATGTCGACGCTGCGTTCGAAGGCGTCCGGTTCGGTGGTGCGGATGGTGGCGCGTTGCACGAAGAAGTATCCGACGGCGGCGAGCGGGTAGCGGCTGCGGAGATTCCCAACTCGGGGTAGTGGCGGGACGTGGACGGCGAGGCCGACACGTGCCACGGACCGCCGGCGCGGTGACGGCTCGTTCGGAGCGCGCGCGGCGACGCAGCGCCGCAGGTCAGCGTTGACCACGCAGGGTGTCCAGGCCGCCGTCGCCGGGCGCACCCTCCCCGTCGAGGGATCGACGCCAAGCTTGCGCGACCCACCCTGAGGGAGGAGCATCATCCAACCGCCCGAACCCGAGACGGCACCGCCCGGAGGTTCAGATGAGCCGTTACCTGTTCATTGCTCGCTACGCCAGCGACGGAGTGAAAGGAGTCGCCGCGGCCGGTGGCAGTGCCCGACGCTCGGTCATTCAGAAGCTGGCCGAAGGACTCGGCGGCCGTATGGAGACATTCGACTTCGCCTTCGGCGAGGACGATGTCTACACCATCCTTGAGCTCCCCACCAACACGACGGCCGCCGCCGTGGCTTTGGCGGTGAACTCCACGGGTCAAGCCAGTGTGCGCACCGTCGCGCTGTTGACCCCCGAGGAAATCGACGACGCCGCCAAGCAGACCGTGCGCTACACCCCGCCGGGCGCCTCATGACGTTGCGCTCACCTGGGGACGAGCGACGGCCGAGGGCGAGTTCGTGCCCGGGGGGCCGTTCAGTGATGGCCTTATGGACGCGGTGAAGAACCTGAATCGCAGCCGCCAAGAACCCAATACGCACCGACGAAGCATGCTGTTCGCCATTCTGCGTCCCGGCGGCGCACTGATGGGTTCGTGTCGTTTGGATTTTCTGACGGGTGGCGACGGGTGGCCGGTGGCGGTGCCACCCCGCCGGCCCCGACCGGCATCGACTACCTCAACCTGGTCGCCGGCGAGCACCACGGCCGAACCGGGCAGGCGATCAACTTCCACGCCCTGACTGGCACCCCCGGGGCGCCGCCCGCCGTGGACGGCGCCGAACCCGACATCACGGCCGAACCGGCGCCGGTCACCGAACCCGGACAGGTCCCCGGCCAGCTCCCCCTGCTCGACATGCCCACCCCCAGCATGAAAGATGTTGGACAGCAATGAGTATCGAGCTCATGCAAACATATTTCGGGTTCACCAGAATGCCGTTCGGGCGGAACCTGGCCCCCGGGATGCTGCACCAGCACCGCTCCCACGCCGAAGCCGTCGCCCGGATCACCTGGTGCATCGAACAACACCACATCGGGGTCATCACCGGCGAGGTCGGCGCCGGGAAAACCGTCGCGATCCGCGCCGCGACCGCCGCGTTGGACGCCTCCCGGCACGTCACCATCTACCTCGCGAACCCCGTCGTCGGGGTCCGCGGGATCCTGCACCACATCGTCGCCGCCCTCGGCGGAGTCCCCAGCTTCTACACCTCCAGCCTCATCACCCAGGCAGCCGACGCCCTCGCCGGGGAACAAGCAGAGCGGGGACGCACCCCCGTCCTGGTCATCGACGAGAGCCACCTTCTCCAGCACGAACAAATGGAAGCGATTCGCATGCTCACCAGTCACGACATGGACTCCGGATCACCATTCGCGGTGCTCCTGGTCGGACAACCCACCCTCCGGCAACGCATGCGCCTGGGCGTCCTGGCCGCCCTGGACCAACGCATCGGCATGCGCTACGCCATGCCCCCGATGACCGACTCCGAAACCGCCGACTACATCGGGCACCACACCACCATCGCAGGCCGCTCCGACACCCTGTTCACCGCCGACGACGTCACCGTCATCCACAACGCCGGCCGCGGCTACCCCCGCGCGATCAACAACCTCGGCGTGCACGCCCTCACCGCCGCCTACGCCGCCGGCAACCCCGTCGTCGACGAGAAAGCCTCCCGCGCCGCGCTCACCGAAACCGCCACCGACTAAACCGTCACCACCCCGACGACCACCACGTCACCCCGCAGACCAAACGGCCCCACCGACACCACGGTGGGGCCGTTTCCACTTCCGCAGAACCGCAACATCAACGACGCCAATATCCGCGCCGTCAACGACGGTCCACAACCCGGGCGTGCTCGCGGATCCGGGTTCACCGTGAGCCGGTTGCTGTCTCGTCCGCCGCGGGATTGGTTCAACGTCGGTCAGCACCAGGTCGATCAGTCTTCGGCGGCCCCGTCGTGCTGATCGGACCTGTTTCCTGCTATCACTGCGTTGCCGCGGAACACCACGACCGACAGCGATCCGTCGGGACTCCGCTCGAGTTGCCCGAAAGACCTGGCCGGAACGGTGGATGTTCCGCGGGTGGCCCTGGGGGTGCGCTGTGGTGTCTTGGCCTGCCGGGGGAATGGTTCCGCGGTCGGTGGTCATGGCGTGACTTGGCTGGTGGTGATCACGGTGCGCCATGGCCCGTCGGGCACGTCCTGGAGGTCCACGAAACGCCAGTCGACGTGGTCGTTGTCGCCGTTGAGGTCGGCGAAACCCAGGCATCCGTTGAGTGCGGGGCTGACGTCCATTCCGGCGGAGTTGTATTTGGTGTTGACCGGTCTGTCGTTGTGGGCGCCGAAGACGTAGTTGGTGTCGTGGTAGTCGCCGGGGCCGGCGTCTTGTATTTGGCCGTAGCAGGTGTGCCCGTTTTTCGTGATCGCGACCCACCGGTTCTTCATGTACGAGAATGTCGGGTCGGTGCGGTGGCCGGTGTATCCGGGGTCCTGCGCCCAGGGGATGACCGAGGTGCGTTGGGCGAACGCGGTGGGGTCGTTGACGTCGTCGTAGGGCAGGTCGAGGTAGAACGGGTTTTCCGTGGGTGTCATCCGGGTGGGGAAGTAGCCGTTGCCGGCGGTGCGGGGTTCGGTGGTGCAGTCGCCGGCTGCGATCACGCCGTCGCAGCCGCCGTAGTGCTGGAGCCATTGGGAGTCGTAGGTGGAGATGACCTGGCTGCCGTCGCTGGCGGTGGCGTCGAAGATCTCGCCGACCCAGAAGGTGGTGGCGATGATACCGGTGTGCAGCGGATACACCCGACCACCTGCCGGTGCGGTGGTGGTGGTGTGTGGCGGATCCGCTGGGGGGTCTGCGGGTGCTGCGGCGGTGGCGGTGGTGCAGGAGGTGAGCAAGGCGAGGATGGCGATCGCCGGCAGGACAGTTCGGACGCGAGGGGTCGTGCGGGGACGGCGTCGTGGTGCGAGTGGGGTCATGGTCCGGGCTCCCAGATCGCGGGGTCTTCGCCGCCGAGCCGCCAGAGTTCGATGCCGGCGAGTTGGTATTGCTTGGCGAGGTCGAATTTCGCGGTGACGCTGCGGCCGTTCTCGTACCAGACGTCGTGTTGGACGCCGCCGGTGGTGTAGGTGAGGTGTGGGGACTGGGCGCCGACGTCCCATGCTTCGTCGGCCCGGTTCTGCGCGGCGAGCGCGACGACCTGTCGCCAGGTGAGGTTGCTCGCGGTGGTGCCGACCCAGTCGTATCCGAACAGGCCGACGCCCAACAGGATTTTGGTCGGCGGGATCTTTGTGACGGAGTAGGTCAGGACTCGTTGCACCCAGTCGTAGGGGGCGATCGGGCCGCTGGAACTGGTGCTCCAGTGCCAGTCGTAGGCCATCAGGCAGACCTGGTCGGCGGCCCTGCCGATCGCGGCGTAGTCCTGTGATTGGTTCCGGGGGTCGTATCCGGCGTCGTCCTCCTTGACGTGCACGGTGACGTAGAGGACTTTCCCGGCCTGGTGGACGGCCTGGCCGAGGTCGGTGACGAACGCGGAGAAGCTGTCCCGGTCGTTGCTGGGCAGGTCCTCGTAGTCGATTTGGATGCCGTCGTACCCGTTGGACTGGAGGAGGGACAGGATCGACTGGACGTGGGTGCGTCGCAGGGCGGGATCGTTGAGCACGGTGGAGACGGTGGCCGTGTCCCACAGCCCTGCGGTGGTGTTGGCCACGGTGGGGATCACCTTGAGACCGAGGGCGTGGATGTGGCTGGTCAAGGCCTGCTCACCGCTGGCGTGCAGGTCGGGTTGCAGCTGGATGGATCCGTCCGCGCCGACCGCGTAGGACCACGGCGAGGCCACCGTGATCTGGTTGCTGTGGGTGTCCAGGGAGGTGCGGGCCTCGTCCTCGTCCCAGTACGGCACCGCGCCGACCACCAGCGGATCCCAGCCGGTCGGCGCGGTCGACGGGCCGGGGTCGGCGTTGGTGGTGTGCACAGCGACTCCGATCACGGCGGCGATCAGGACGGCGACCAGGACTGTCAGGCCGCGCCGCGTGAGGGATCGCCTCATCGCGCACCGACTCGTGGCTGACGGCGCCGGTTCGGCAGGTGCATCACAGCGGTGGGAAGTGGATGGGGTCAGCCTGCCAACAGCCGGTCGTCCCAATCACCCAGGGCGCGATCCGGCGTGCTGGTCAGGTCCCGGGCGACGGTGGTGATGATGTCGTCCAGGGTGGTGCTCGGGTGGAAGCCCACCAGGTCGCGGGCCCTGGTGTTGTCCGGGACGCGACGGCGCATGTCCTCGTAGCCCTCGCCGTAGGCCCGCTCGTAGGGCACCAGGCTGATCGGGCTGTCGCTGCCGACAACGGCGATGATGCGGCGGGCCAGGTCCATGATCGACACCTCGAACGAGCCGCCGAGGTTGAACGCCTGACCACGGCTCGCCGGGTGCTCGGCGATCGCCACCATCGCCGGGATGACGTCCCCGACGTAGGAGAAGCAGCGGGTCTGCCCACCATCGCCGAACACGGTCAGCGGCTGCCCGGCCAGCGCCTGCCCGACCAGGGTGGGTACCACCATGCCGTACCGGCCGGTTTGCCGTGGGCCGACCGTGTTGAACAGCCGCACGATGGACACCTGCAACCCGAACTCCCGCCAGTAGGCGTGCGCGAACGCCTCGTCGATGCCCTTCGCGGCGGCGTAGGTCCACCGTGATTTCAGGGCCGACCCGAGAATGCGGTCGGAGTCCTCCGGCAGGCGGTCCGCGGTGTTCTTCCCGTAGATCTCGCTGGTTGATGCCAACAGCAGGACGGCACCGGCCGCGAGCGTGGCGTCGAGCACGACCTCGGTGCCGTGGATGTTGGTGCGCAGGCTGTCCAAGGGGTGGTCCACGATCAGGTGCACGCCGACCGCGGCGGCCAGGTGGAACACCCGGTCGGCGCCGGCGACGACCTCGTCGACGGCGGAGCGGTCCAAGATGGTGCCGCGGACGAACCGCAACCGCGGGTGGTCCAGCACTGATTGCAGGTTCCCCAACCGCCCGGTCGACAGGTCGTCGATGACCGTGACCTCGTCGCCGCGGCGCAGCAGGTGCTCCACCAGGTGACTCCCGATGAACCCCGCCCCGCCCGTCACCGCAGTCCTCACAAACTCACTCTTTCCAGTGTCTAGGTCGCTGATCGTGGGTCGAAAGTTCGCGGTGCCGGTCCAGCGCGCCCCAGACTCGCGCGGGACCGGACGGGCGTACCAACCGGCGGTAGTGCTTGTCTAGCCGCCGGTGAGTTCGGGTGAGACGACGAAGGGTTGCAGGGTGACAGCGCCGGGGGCGTGTCCGAGTTTCGGCTCCCTGCCTGATGTGTCGGGGCGACCCGGTTCGGCCACCGGCACGGTGTTATGGCTGGTGACCGTGCCGCCCTTGTGCTTGCCCGGTTTCGTGGTCTGCGTGTCCGGGGTGGCGGGCAGTGCCGCGGGGTCGAATGTCGGCGCCGTGAGCGCGGCGGAGCCCAGGCGGAAAGCGGCGGGCGTGGCCGGCGTGCTGCCCGTTCGGATCATGCTGAGGTCGTCGGTGGTCAGGGTGCCGTTGGTGAACAGGTTCAACCCGAAGCTGAGCGCGGTGGCGGTGGCCGGCATCGGCGGCGTCGCATAGGTGGCCTGGGTGTAGGCGGAAGCCGCGGCGAACCACGGGCTGGAGGTCCAGTAGTGCCACAACCCGTCGGCGGTGCGGTAGTACAGCGCGAACTGGGTGACCGCGGTGGACTTGTACCACTCGCTGATCGTGTAGACGTTGCCCGGTGCCACGGTGGGCGCGCACTGTCCCAGGTCAAGGGAGGGAACGAGTTTCGCGTCCCCGGACGAGTAGTTGGTCATGGTCAGGCGGACCGCGCTGGTGCCGGTGTGCGCGTCGGTGGTGACCGCCCAGGACGGGGTGTTGGTGCCGTACCCGCCGGCCAGGTAGCAGGCCGGCAGTCCGGTGTCGGGGTTGAACGTTTCCATCGACGGGTTCTGGATCGCGTTCACCCCGGGCGGCGCGGCCGGTGCCACCGGTCCGGGGACCGCGGGTTTGGTGGTGCCGCCGATGACGGCGCCGACGGTTTTGACCACGGTGCCCCGTGATGCCCGGGGGGCCAGCCAGTCGATGAACTGGTTGAAGATCGTCGAGGAGACGGACGGGGCGGGGCAATTGCTGGTCGACACGCAGATGTGGTGGAACGTCAATTGCACCCAACCGCCGTTGTTCTTGGCCTCGGCCTGGGTGACGCTCTTTTCCAGATCGGCCAGCGTCCAGGTGCTTTCCACCTCGTCCGGCGCCTTGGTGTAATACGGGTCCGGCGGTGGGACGGTTTCCCCGACCGCGCAAGTGGTGCAGGAGAACCGGGTTCTGAGATCACCCAGGCCGCGGGCGCTGTTCTCGCCGCAGTTCTTCACCGCGGTTTCGACCGCCGGGGTCGAGGACGCGAACGGGTAGGCGAAGTTCGCCACCGGGATGCCCCAGTTGGCCCAGTTCACCCGGTCGTTGCAGACCTGCCGGGTCGCCTCGTCGATCGACAGGGTGGCCAGGTCGGGGTGGGAGATGGTGTGACCGGCGATCTCGTCCCCGGCGGCGACCAGGGACTGCGCGTTGGCCAGGGTCATGTAGCCGGGGAAGCCGATGAACCCCGACACCAGGAAGAAGGTGCCCTTCAATCCCTTGGACGTCAGGTACTGCGCCGCCGGCATCTGGTCGGCGTTCGCGTCGTCGAACGTCAGCGACACGATGGTGCCGCTCGCCGCGTCGGCCGGGGACGCCGCGCCCACGGCCAGCAGCAACCCGACCGACATGGCCGCGGTGACCAGCACCGCCAGCACCCTGCGGCGCGGTGTGCTCACCCGGCCGGGGTGGCCTGCCCGGGTCGTCGATGGTGTCACGGCCGCCTCCTTCGGGGCGCGGGTGGACAAAACCGGAAACAGCCGTAGCGGCAGCGGATTCAGGTCCCCGGGAGTGGCTCGATGCCGCCCGGCGGCCGGGCGGGTCACAGCGGGACCCGATTCGGCAGGCCGCGCAGCCGGTAGGTCGCATCGAGCACCAACGGCTGACCGGCGAGCCAGGACAGGTCGGCGTCACGGTGCGCGGTGTGCACCAGCACCAGGTCGGCATGGAAATCCACCGGGTCGTCGATCCCGATCAGGCTCGCACCGTCGGGCAGGTTCACCGACGGGAACCGTGGGTCGTAGTAGCCGGCCGTGACGCCGTCGGCGATCAACTCGGCCAGCACCTCCAACGCCGGGGACTCCCGCAGGTCCTCCACGTCGGGTTTGTAGGCCACTCCGACGACCAGCACCCGCGCACCGGCCAGCCCTCGCCCGGCGTCGGACAGCGTTTCGCGTATCCGGGAGACCACCCGGTGCGGGCGACCGGAGATCCCCGCCATCGCCTGCTCGATCACCGGTGCGCTCAACCGGTCCCGGCGCAACTGCCAGAGCAGGTACTGCGGATCACACGGAATGCAATGCCCGCCCACCCCGGGCCCGGGAAAGAACGGCATGAACCCGTACGGTTTGGTCGCCGCGGCGTCGATCACGTCGATGACGTCGACGTCCATCAACTGGCAGATCTCGGCGAACTCGTTGACCAGCGCGATGTTCACCGCGCGGAACGTGTTCTCCAGCAGTTTGGTCATCTCCGCGGCGTCCGGTGAGGGCACCACATGCAGCGTGCGGGCGTAGCTGCCCAGCACCGCCGAGGCCCGCTCGGCGCACGCCGGGGTCACCCCGCCGATCACCCTGGGCACATCTTCCTGTGCGTGGCGGGTATTGCCCGGGTCGATGCGTTCCGTGCTGAACGCCACGAACACGTCCCGACCCGCGGTCAGGCCCCGCGCAGCCAGCGGGGCAACGAGCAAGTCCCGCGTCGAGCCGACGTAGGTCGTCGACGTCAACAGCAACACCTGCCCCGGTACCGCCGCCGCGACCACGGTCTCGCAGGCACTGCCCAGCATGCGGAGATCGGGAACCAGGTAGAGATCGACCGGCGTGGGCACCGCGATCAGCACCGCTGCGGCCGTGCTCAACCGGTCGGGGTCGCTGGTCATCTCGAATCCCGGATCACCCAACGCCGCAGCCAACCGTCGCCGATCGGAGGCCACCAGATCGGCGCGTTCCTCGGCGATCACGCCCAACCGACGAAGGCTGGCATCGACCCCCAGCACCCGGCGTCCAGCGGCGTGGAACGCCAACGACGTCGGCAACCCCACATACCCCAGGCCCACCACGGCCACGTCGAAGGCGAACGCCTGATCCCCCGCTCGACCCGGCTCGCTGTCCGTGTACGTGACCTGCGCGGCCCGACCCTGCTCCGAGTCGGGGATCTCGTCGGCGGCCAAGTCGGGCACCGTCATTGGCGTTCCCCTCCGTTCTTCTGTCCTGTGCCGGTCTGCCGAGCCAATATGCTGATGGCCATTCGAATTCGGCATGCCGTTAATTCGGCATGCCGTTAATTCGGCATGCCTCATTGATTCGGCACGTCTCATTGATTCGGTCGTCCCCGACAGGACCGTCCGCTAGGTCGGGGGTTCGGGACCCCCGTTGTGTTGCCGTGAGCCGCGATCGCCGGGCTTCTCCAGCGATCGACACTAGATTTAGCCGAGGTCACCATCCGTGTCAACTCCCCGTGCGGTGGTGACACGGATGGGTGTAACGTCCGCTTAACAACGCTAACGCCGGGGAAGAACTTACGAGGAGTGACATAGGCGGCTGTGTTCCACGAACGGGTGGTCTGCGGTCGCCGATGGCGGCTTGGTCGAGCCCGGCTCGTCGAAGCGACGTTCCCCTGATCAGTGGGAATCCTGTTCAGTGCGGAATACGGACGATGATGCGGAGATCGCGGTGGTCGCGGTAATTGTGGTGTTGGTGCTGGGCGTCAGCACGACTTTTTGGTCGCTGGTGGGTCTGGGACGTGTTCTTTACGCTCGACTTTTTGACGCCGGACGCCGGCGGCAATTCCCGCGTCATCGTCGGCCGAATGCCCCGACTTTCGGTCTTCGGCGTCGGTGGCGCGCCGAGCATCTGCGGCGCCGGCGCTGGGTGCGGCGGCCGACCCCGGCGGGTGCCGCCGATCCGCCGGCCCCGGCGGAGGTGGCCGTGCTGGTCGCCGCGCACAACGAGGAACTGGTGATCGCCGAGACGATCCGCACGGCGTCCCAGCTGGTCGACGCCGCGCAGATCCATGTGGTCTCCGACGGTTCGACCGACGACACGGCGGCGGTCGCGGCCGCCGCCGGCGCGCTGGTCCTGGAGGTGAATCCCAACCGGGGCAAGGCCGGCGCGTTGGCCGCGGGCATCGACCATTTCGGGCTGTGCCGACGATTCGAGGTCGTGCTGCTGCTGGACGCGGACACCCATCTGTCGCCGGACTACTTGACCACCGGGCTGCCGCTGTTCAGCGACCCGGACGTCGTCGCGGTGGCCGGCCGGGCCCGGACCATCGAGCACCCGGCGCCGCCGACCGGGTTGGGACGATTCCTGATCGCCTACCGGGAACGGCTGTACCTGATCGTGCAGCTGCTGCTGAAGTTCGGGCAGGCCGCGAAATGGGCCAACGCGGTGACCATCGTGCCCGGTTTCGCCAGCATGTACCGCACCAGCGCCCTGCAACGGATCGATGTCACCGGGGCCGGCCTGGTGATCGAGGACTTCAACATGACCTTCGAGATCCACGCGAAGAGACTGGGCCGCATCGCGTTCCATCCCTCGGCCGCGACCGCCTTCACCCAGGACCCGGACACCCTGGGCGAGTACGTCCGTCAGGTGCGCCGGTGGATCCTGGGGTTCTGGCAAACCGTGCGCCGGCACCGCTTCCGCACCGGGGTGTTCTGGGTCGCGCTGGCCGTCTTCATCGTCGAGCTGCTCCTGTCCAGCCTCATGCTGGTGCTGCTGATCCCGGTGCTGATCGGTTCGATGCTGGCCACCGCGGTGCTGGCCACCGCCCCGGACGCCGCCAGCTGGAGTTCCTGGGCGGCCGGTGTTCTCACCCCGCGGGACGTTCTCATCGGGGTGCTGCTCCCGGACTACCTGCTGACCGTCATGGCCGCCGTAGTGCTGCACCGACCCCGATACCTGTTGCTGGGCCTGGGGTTCGGGCTGATGCGGATCGTCGACGCCGCCCTGTGCCTGCGCACCCTGCCGATGGCGTGGTTGGCCCGATCCTCCGGTGTGTGGATCAGCCCCACCCGACGAGTCGGACCGGCGCCGGCCCTCACCGCCGACGACGGCCGCCCGGCGAGCCCCGCGTTGATCCCGGTCAGAGGAGATGCCCGGTGACAGCGGTCAGGGCGCCGGCACCCGCCGCGGGCCGGCCCGCGGCCGGCAGGGGTATCGCGTAATGGCCGATATCGATACCGGCGCGTTGAAGGAGAACTTCGCTGTCGTCGCCGCGCACGGCGCCGATGACGTCGCCCTGTATTTCTACAGCTACCTGTTCCTTCGGTATCCAGAGACCCGTGGCATGTTCCCGCCCGCGATGACCCGACAACGCGACCGGCTGATCGGGGCGTTGGTGCGCATCGTCACCAATGTCGACAAGGTCGAGGAACTGTTGCCGTACCTGCAGGACCTGGGACGTGACCACCGCAAATTCGGCACCCTGACCGCGCGCTACCCGGCCGTGGGCGAAGCGTTGCTGACCACCCTGCGGCACTTCAGCGGGGATGGGTGGACCGACCAGTTGGCCGCCGACTGGGCGGCCGCGTACGGGCTGGTCGCCGCCGCGATGTTCGGGGCCGCCGAGCGAGCCGCCCACACCGAACCCGCCGCTTGGCCGGCCGAGATCATCCAGGTCGATCACCGGACCTTCGACATCGCCGTGCTCACCGTCCGGACCGGCGAACCCGTGCCGTATCTGGCCGGACAGTCAGTCGCAGTGGAACCCACCACGGCCCGGCCGCGGGAATGGCGATGGTTCACCCCGGCCAACGCCCCCGGCGGCCGGGAGATTGAGCTGCACGCCCGGCTGATCCCCGGCTGCGCCGTGTCCGCCGCCCTCGTCCGCGGCTGCCGCCCCGGCGACACACTGCGCCTCGGGCCACCTTTCGGGAGGATGACACTGGACCCCGCCTCCCACCGGCCGCTGCTGATGGTGGCCGGCGGTACCGGCCTGGCACCCATGAAAGCGATGATCGGGCAGCTCGCCCGCAACGGCGGACGGCGCACCCACCTGTACTTCGGTGCCCGCAGCGAACGCGAGATCTACGACCACCAGGCCCTCACCGCCCTGGACGAACGGCACCGATGGCTCACCGTCACCACCGCCACGTCCGACGACGTCCGCTGGCCCGGACCACACGGTCTGATCGGCGACATCGCCGCCGAGAACGGCCACTGGACCGACCACGACATCTATCTCTGCGGATCACCGGCCATGACCGAGGCGGCCACCACCGAGCAGCCCGGGACGGACGGCCCACCGGGCAGCGACCTCGGCGGGACCGCCGATAACGGTCCTGGCCGGCTCGCATCGGCCCGATAGAGCAGTTGCACCGCACCAACCAGCACCCGAGCGGCGATGAGGGAGACATGGATTCCATCGGAGATCAGTTCTTGAGCCGGCAGCGGGTGCTGGTGATCGCACCGCACGCCGACGACGAAACCTACGGCTGCGCGGGCACCATCGCCCGCATCAAGGACCTGGGAGGTCAGGTCTATGTCTGCCTGATCTCCGTGGGCTCGCTGGAGCATTACGCCGGCAACGCCGACGGATCCGCGATGCGCCGGGTCACCAGCGGCACCCGCCTGCGGGAATTCTCCGACGTGATGAAGCTGCTCAAGGTCGACGACTGGGAAGTCGTCTACACCGACGACTCGGTCCACCTGGCATTGGACACCATCCCGCGGAAAGAACTGGTCAGCATCATCGAACGGGACGCCCGACTGTCCATCGCCAATGTCGAACCCACCCTCATGCTGATACCCGCGTTCAGCTACAACCAGGACCACGAAGCCCTCTTCCGGGCCTGCATCACCGCGACCCGCCCCGGCGTGCGCAGCCAGCGTCACCTGGTTCCCTACGTGCTGGCCTACGACAACACCAGCCTGTTCTGGTCCCTGGAACGCGAGAAATTCCACGCCAGCTTCTACGTCGACATCACCCGCTACCTGCCCGTCAAACTGCAGGCCCTGCGCCTGCACGCCTCCCAGATACGTGAACCCGAGTTCCACGGCAGCCCGGAAAGCCTGGAACTGGCAGCGAAATCCCGCGGCCGGGAGATCTCCGTCGACAGCGCCGAGGGATTCATGACGCTACGCGCGATCTTCTGATGACCAGCATGTGCCTGCACCAGCCCAACTTCATCCCCTGGACGAAGCTGCTCGCCAAGATCGCCGCCAGCGACGTCTACGTCGCCTACGACAGCGTCCAGTTCACCCGCACCGAATACCACAACCGGCAACGGCTCCGGGCACGCCGCGGACCGGTACTGCTCACCGTCCCGGTACGCCACGCCAAACACCGGCAACTGCTGTGCAACGTCGAACTGGACCCCACCGACAAGTGGCGCGGCCACCACCTTCGCATCATCGAACAGGAATACCGCCGCGCCCCCTTCTTCACCGACATCTTCCCGCTGGTCCGCGACGTCTACCAGCGCCCCCACACCACGCTGGTCGACTTCAACCTCGACCTGCTCCACACATTCCTGACCTACCTGCAGATCCGGACCCGGATCGTCAAGGCCACCGACCTGCCCCACCACGGCGACAACACCGACCGCCTCATCCAACTCACCGCCGCGGCCGGCGGCCGCGAACACCTCACCAGCACCTGGGGAACCGAACGCACCTACATCGACTGGCACCGAGTCGCCGCCGCGGGCCTCACGATCCGACCACAGCACTACCGACACCCCACCTACCACCAACAATTCCAGCCCTTCGAACCCCACCTCGGCGCCCTGGACCTGATGTTCGCCCACGGCCCGGACACCACCCACACCCTGCGCCGATCCAGCAGCTTCCCGTGCGCGCCCACACCGTCGAGCACCGCCGCCCTCCCCGCGAACCCCTCCGACGACGAACCCCGGCCAAACGCCCACCTCGCCCACACCCCATGAGCCGCAACGAGAACACGCAGCCAGCACACCACCCCCCACGCCGCCACACGGCAACAGGGGGCTACAGACAACGACGTCGAGGCGAACACGTCCACGACCCGCGCGGCCCGCGACGCCGCACACGACGGACCGACGACATCAGCGGCATCCCAGAGATACGTGGCCGCCCTGGGTGCGCGGCTGCGCGCCATCCGCCACCAGCGCGGGCTCACCCTGCGGCAGGTCGAACAGGAGGCCCACGGACGGCTCAAGGCCGTCGTGGTGGGTTCCTACGAACGCGCCGAACGAGCGGTCACCGTCGTCACGCTGGCCGAACTGGCACGCGTCTACGGAGTCCGCACCGACGAACTGCTCCCCCACCACGCCCCGCCGGTTCCACCACCCACCGGCAGCGGCAGCAGACTGCGAATCGATCTGCAACAACTGGCCGCCCTCCCCGAAGCGCAGGCCAGGCCGCTGGCACGCTACGCCGCGATCGTCCGGGCCCAGCGCGACGACCACCACAGCACGGTGCTGACCCTCCGGGAACAGGACCTGCACTCACTGGCCGTGGTGTACGACATGGCACCGGGCGATTTGACCCAACTGCTCACCAACTGGAAAATCCTCACCCTCGACCCGTAACCCCGCACCGAGGGGTGCTGGTAACGGTGCTGTCACCAGCCGCAATGGAATGCCGTCCGTGTTGAGCCTGGTTCCGGTATCGGCGGCGCGGAGATATTGGGTGACGGTTTCACGGCTGATGCCGAACTCTCGGGCCAGGGCGGCTTTCGGTTCACCAGCCCCAGCGCCGGCGAACGAACCCCGCGGGAACGCTTCAGGCCTTCGCGGCGATCTTGT
>JBBQGJ010000120.1:0-16585 GCA_038322925.1 Mycobacteriales bacterium | reverse complement strand
GGGGTACCCAACCGGGACGGGTTCCAGCGTCAATCTCAGGGTCGGACTCGCCGGCACCAAGGACAAGCGACGTCAGCGGACAGCACAACAAGTTTCATCCACCCGTGGGCGATCCGCCAGGCCCATGAAAATCTCAGGGGGCGGGCCTCGGCGAGTGCGCCGACCTCGGCGAGTGCGCCGGCCCCGGCGAGTGGGCGACGCATCACCGGCGTCGTCGACGAACTCGGGCATGCCGCCGCGCGTTCACCCCGCTCCCCCTCGCCGCGCCGTGCCGCACCCCCTAAGCTCAGGCCGCCACGCTGCCCGAGACGTCCGACCAGCGGCGTTCGCCCGCTCACCGCCGGCGACCGTGAAGGAGCACGACATGACCAACCGCCGCACCACCGCCAGGGACCTGGCGCAGATCGCGATTTTCGCGGCGCTGATCGCCGCGCTCGGTCTACCGGGAACGATCACGGTGGGATCGACCGGCGTCCCGATCACCCTGCAAACGCTGGGCATCATGCTCGCGGGCGGCATCCTCGGCGCCCGCAAGGGCTTCCTGTCCGTGCTGGTCTTCCTGGTCCTGGTGTCCGCCGGGTTGCCGCTGCTGGCCGGCGGCCGCGGCGGGCTGGGTGTGTGGGCCGGGCCGTCCGCCGGCTTTCTGATCGGCTGGTTGGTCGGTGCCGCGGTGATCGGCTGGCTGACGGCAAGGATCCTGCCGGCGTACCCGCTCTGGCTGGGCATTGTGATCAACATCGTCGGCGGCGTGCTGATCGTCTACGCCTGCGGGGTGGCCGTACTGGCCTTCCGCGTCGGATTCGTGCCCGCGGTCACCAGCAACTTCCTGTACCTGCCCGGCGACGGGCTCAAGGTGCTGGTCGCGTCGATCGTCGTCAAGCAGGTGCATCGGGCCTACCCGGGTCTGATCGGGCCGGCTGCCACCGGCGAGCCAGGGCCGGCCGACACCGCAGTGGCCGCTGACACCGCAGTGGCCGCTGACACCGCCGCTCCCGCTGACGCCCCGGCCACCCTTCGTACAACGGTGGACGGCACCCAACCGGCCGACGGGCCTGTCGTCAAGCCCTGACGGTGACGCCCCCGGCTCAACGGGCTGCAACCGTGGAGTTGGGCGCTCACGGTAGCTCGCCCGCCGTCACCGTTGGTGGCCGGACAGTCAGCTACCGGGAGCTGGCCCGACTGATCGAGCGGGTCGACACCGGCCGCGGGTGGCTCGACGCGACCGGCCTGCCGGTGACGGACGCGCTCGCCACCATCTTTGCGGCAGCGGGGGCCGGTGTGCCGGCGCTGGTCGCCGACCCGACCGCTCTCCCCCAGCCTGCCGGTGTCGCAGCGTCGGCACCGCCTGGCACCTTCCTCATCGCGGTGACCTCGGGCACGTCCGGCCGTCCGCGACCGGTCCTGCGCACCGCTGCCTCCTGGACCAGCTCGTTCACCCCGCTCGCTGAACTGGCCGGCCTGAGCGGGCGGGATCGGGTACTGCTGACCGGGCCGCTGCACGCGACGATGCACCTGTTGGCGGCGGTGCACACGCTCTGGCTGGGCGCCGAGCTCACCGACCGCCCCGACCAGGCCACCGCGGTGCACGCGGTTCCCGCGGTGCTGACGGATCTGCTCGCCGCGTTGCCGCCGACCGCGCCGCTGCGCGTCGCGGTGGCTGCGGGATCGGCGCTGCCGGTGGGTCTCGCGGACGACGCGGCCGCCCGCGGGGTCGCCGTCACCGAGTACTACGGAGCCGCCGAGTTGTCCTTCGTGGCAGCCGGCCGTCACCCCGGACCGCTCCGCCCCTTCCCGGGTGCGGACGTGCAGCTCCGGGACGGCGAGATCTGGGTCCGCTCGCCGTACCTGGCGTCCGGGTACGCCAGCGGCGTGACCGGTCCGCTACGCCGCGACCAGGACGGATACGCCAGCGTCGGCGACCTCGGCGAGTGGGTCGACGGCTTGGACGGCGCCGGGCTGCGGGTGCGCGGGCGCGCGGATGCGGCCATCACCACGGGTGGTGCGACGGTGATCGCCGAGGACATCGAGGCCGCGCTGTGCACCCTGCCTTGCGTCGCCGCGGCAGCCGTCGTCGGGGTCCCCCACCGACGGCTCGGCCAGGTGGTCGCAGCAGTCATCGAACCGGCGGTGCCCGAACCCGCGGTGCTCGAATCCTTTGGGGCCGGTTCCACTGGAGTTGGTTTCACCGCCCCGAATATCGCCGGAATCCGGGCGGCCGCCCGCCGGCTGCTGCACGGCCCGTCGCTGCCGCGGCGCTGGTTCACCGTGCGACGCCTGCCACGAGCCGGCAACGGCAAGATCGCGCGAGGCGTGGTTGGCGATGCGGTACGGCGCGCGGTCGCCGGGGACGGCCCGCCGGCCGGCGGGCCGCAGCTGCGTCCGCTGCCATAGCGCCCGCTGCGATACCGTCCGCGCCGTCACCTCCGCCGCCGTGGCGTTCGCTGGAACGTCCACTGCCGTCAGGCCAGCTACGGTAGGGCACCGTGGTCCGAAACGTCGCCGATCCCGGCGCCCCCGTGCTCACCCTGGGGCGACGCACCGCCATCGGCACGGCCGGACATTCGCTCGCCGCCGTCGACGTGGTGGGTCTGACGGCGCCGGTGCTGGCCGAGCTCGCCGAACTGGCCGCCCCGCTGGGCCTGCCGATCGACGACGTGATCCTGGGCAACTGCATGGGGCCGGGGGGAAACATCGCCAGGGTCTCCGGGTTGGCCGCCCGCCTCGGGCCGGCGGTGCCGGGCGTCACGGTCGACCGGCAGTGCGGCTCCGGGCTGGACGCCGTGCTGCAGGCGGCGTCCCGGGTGCGGGCCGGTGACGCCCGGCTGATCCTGGCCGGCGGGGCGGAATCGGCAAGCACCGCGCCGTGGCGATTCTGGCCACCCGCCGGTCCGCCGGAATCCGTCAATCCGGTGCGCTACACCCGCGCACCCTTCGCGCCGCCGGGATACCCCGACCCGGACATGGGCCAGGCCGCTGACGCACTGGCGGCCGGCCGCGGCATCTCCCGGGCGAGGCAGGACGAGTACGCGGCACGCTCCCACGCACGCACTGTCGACGCCCAACACGCCGGCGTGTTCAAGCCGGAAATCGTTGCTGTCCAAGATGTCTCGGTGGACGATCGGCCACGGCCGGGGATGACGGCGGCGCGGCTGGCCAGGCTCCGTCCGTCGTTCGGGGCGGACGGTACAGCCACCGCCGGCAATTCCTGCGGAGTCTCCGACGGCGCCGCAGTGCTCGCGGTGACCGCCGCCGCGGCCGCGGCCGAGGCCGGCCTGGATCATCTCCGGATCATCGCCACCGCGATCGCGGCCGGCGACCCCGCGCTGCCGGGTGCCGCCCCGGCGCCGGCCGTTCGACGGCTGCTCGACCGTCAAGCGGCGATCGACCGCGGTCTCACGCTGACCGACATCGGAGCGTTCGAGATCACCGAAGCGTTCGCATCGGTGGTGCTGGCGGTCGTCGACGAGCTCGGGATCGACGAGGATCTCGTCTGCACCGAGGGTGGCGCCATCGGTCTCGGCCATCCCTGGGGTGCGTCCGGAACGATCCTGTTGCTGCGCTTGGCCTCTCGAATGCTGCGCCCGGACGGACCGCAGTTCGGCGTGGCGGCGTGCGCGATCGGCGGCGGGCAGGGTCTGGCCATGCTGGTCGAACGCGGAACAACCGGCGGCTGAGCCGTGGCCGAGATCCGTTTCACCGCAGTGCATCACCGGTTCGGCACCCGGGTCGTGCTGGAGAAACTCGACCTGACATTGGTGGAGCAGCGCATCGGCATCGTCGGCGCGAACGGCTCCGGGAAATCGACGATGGCCAGGATGATCAACGGCCTGGTCAAGCCGACCAGCGGGTCGGTCACCGTCGACGGCCTGGACACCTCCGCCAAGGGCCGCGAGGTCCGCCGCCGCGTCGGCTTCGTCTTCACCGACCCCGACAACCAGATCGTGATGCCCACGGTCGCAGAGGATGTCGCCTTCTCACTGCGCCGTTCCGGTCTGAGCAAACCGGAAATTCAGGAACGCACCCGAGAAGTGCTGCGCCGCTTCGATCTTCACGAACACGCCGACCACCCGACACACCTGCTGTCCGGCGGCCAGAAGCAGTTGCTGGCGATCGCCGCGGTGTTGATCACCGGGCCGGAGGTGATCGTCGCCGACGAACCGACGACGCTGCTGGACCTGCGCAACTCACGAATGGTCAACGACCTGCTGGCAGGGATGCCCGAGCAGGTCGTACTCGTCACCCACCATCTGCACCTGCTCGAGGGTTTCGATCGCGTCGTCGTGCTGGATTCCGGGCGGGTCATTGCCGACGGCTCCCCGGAGGCCGCGGTCGATTCGTACACCAGGCTGTTGGCATGACAGCATCGCACGCCCGGCAAGCGCGATGACGGTCATCGGGCTCTATCACGCCGGATCCTCTGTGCTGCACAGGATTCCGGCTGGATGGAAGTTGCTGGGCATGCTGGTCGGGATCATCGCCGTGGTCGCGGCCAAGGCGCCGTGGCAGCTGGGAATTACCGCCGTTCTCGTCGCGGGCGGCTTCGCCCTTGCCCACATCCCCGCCCGGGTTGCCTGGGCGCAGCTCTGGCCGTTGCGCTGGATCATCCTGTTCGTCGGCATCTTCCAAGTGATCTTCAGCGGACCCGAGCGGGCCGTGATGGTCTGCGGCAGCCTGCTGATCACCGTGGCCATCGCCGCCCTGGTGACGCTCACCACCCGAGTCACCGCCATGCTCGACCTCTGCCAGCGTTTGCTCCGACCGCTGCGCCGTTTCGGCGTCGATCCCGACCGGGTGGGCCTGGTGCTGGCCCTGACGATTCGCTGCATTCCGCTGCTCGTCGATATCGTCCGCGAGGTGTCTGAAGCGAGAAAGGCTCGCGGGACAGGGTTCTCGCTCCGCTCGATGGCCGGGCCTGCTGTCGTTCGGGCGTTGCGGGCGGCCGACGCGATGGGCGACGCGCTCATCGCGCGCGGCGTGGACGACTGACCCTGCTCCTGCGTCACGGGGGCCGGCATGCGCCGGGTCACACCCGCAAACCGCGCTGCAGACCGCGCCGCCGCCGCCGGCCCTCGGGTTCGCCGCCACCACTTTGCAATCCCACGAACGAATGAATGTCGGATCTGTGCATCCGATTCCGATGGGCGCCGAGTATTCACAACGTCAGCAATCCCCACTCCAACAAGGAGGATCTATGAGGCGTCTCATCGCCGCGACCGCCGTCGGCACCTTTGCCGTCGCGGCCGGCCTACTCGGTGCGACCGCGGCATCCGCCGCCGGCACCGCAGAGGTGTACGTGGTGCACGGCATTCCCGGCCTTCCCGTCGACATCTATGTGAACGGCGCCCTGACCCTAGACAATTTCCAGCCCGAAACTGTTGCCGGGCCACTTGATCTTCCGGAAGGCAGCTACAAGGTCGACATCACCGCCGCAGACGCCCCGGATGCTTCCGCGCCGTTGCTGACCGCGAACGCCGATCTGGTCGGCGGGACCAGCGTGACCCTGATCGCCCACCTCACCGAGGCAGGCGACCCGACCATCACGCCGTACGCAAACGACATCTCCACCATCTCGGCCGGCCAGACCCGGCTGGTCGTCCGGCACGATGCCGCCGCTCCTGCGGTCGATGTGCGGGCCGGCGGCACCGTCGTCCTCGCGGGCGTCACCAACCCGAAGGAGGGAGTGCTGAACATTCCGGCCGGCTCGGTCAACGCGGACGTGGTGCTCGCGGGAACGGATACCGTGGTGATCGGCCCGGCAACGCTGGACCTGGCTGAGGGATCCGCAACGTTCGTGCACGCGGTCGGCAGTGCCGCGGACGGCACCCTGGCTCTGGTGTCGTTCACCATCCCGGGCCTGCACTCGGCACCCGGCGGTGTCCCGGCAGGCACCGGTCCGGCCGACAGCTCGGTGACGACCATCCTGCTGGTCGTCCTGCTGACCATCGGCGCCACCGCCGTGGTCGTCGGTGGGCGTCGGCTGTACTCGGAGAGCTCCCGCTGACCGAGCCCGGCCGTCACCACCAGGCGCGCAAGCGCCCTTGGTTGTCCCACCACCTGGCTGCCACCAGCCTGGTGGTGGGGCTGGCCATCCTCGCCGCCGCGCCGGTCGTCTGGTGGGTCACCAAGCCGGCACCAGCCGGACAAACGGTCACCACCGTCAACGCGGCGGAAGCGATGGCACTCACGCACGACGCAGGAACGTCCCCTCCGATGCCGTCGGGGGCATCGGGGGGGACGCCCGGAACAGCAATCGAACAGTCGCCAACCACATCGGTCGCTGCGGAGTTGCCATCGGAGTCGCCCACCGCGGCGCCAGCCAGTACCACCGCACCAGCACCAGCAGCAGCAGCAGCAGCACCAGCACCAGCCGGCACGCCGGTCCGGGTGCAGGTTCCCGCTCTGGGTGTCGACAGCTCGATCGTTCCCATCGGGGTCGACGACAAAGGCCAGTTGGACATCCCAGTTGATGTCCAGACCATCGGCTGGTACCGGTTCGGGCCGGCTCCCGGCGCGGCCCAGGGATCGGCGGTACTCACCGGCCATGTCGACGATTACCGCCAGGGCGCGGGTGCGCTGGCCAATCTGGGTTCGCTGCGACCTGGAGACACCGTCACGGTGACCGACGACACCGGGGTGCCGAGGACCTTCTCGGTGCTGTCGCGGGAGGAATGGCACAAGAGTGAGGTTCCGCTCGATCGGCTCTTCGACCGCAGCGGCGAGCCGCGGCTGGTGCTGATCACCTGCGGCGGCCCGTTCAACACCTCCACGCTCGGATACGACGACAACATCGCCGTCACGGCGGTGCCCACCGGTGGATGACCTAGGCTCAGAAGCGTGTCCGGCGCCTCGCGCCCCTTGTCGGGGGCAACTCCTGAGCCGCTCTTGGACGGCGAGTGGATGGATAGATTCCGGGCCGGCGACGAGGCGGCCCTTCGCCAGGCCTTCGACCGGTACGGCGGAATGGTGCACCGCGTCGGGCTCCTCAGGCTCGGGAATCACCACGACGCCGAGGATCTCGTCCAACAGGTCTTCGTCCGGGCCTGGAAGGGCAGAGAGGGGTTCAACCCGGACCGCGGCTCGCTGGGCTCGTGGTTGCTGGGCATCACCCGGCGGCAGATTGCGGACCGATACGCCGCGCTGGACAAGGACCGCAAGGTGTTGACCGCGGCGCAGAGCACGGCAAGGCCCGAGGCCGACGTCAAGTCGTCCGACCGGGTGGTGGATCGGGTGGTCATCGGCGACGAGCTCAACCGGCTGCCGGACGAGCAACGAATGGTGCTACGGCTCGCGTTCTACGGGGACCTCAGCCACTCGGAGATCGCCGCGACCACCGGCATACCGATCGGCACCGTCAAGAGCCACATCCGGCGGGCCCTCATTCATTTGCGCAAGCTCTGGGAGGTGGATGGTGCAACATCCTGACCCAGATGACCTGACCCTGCTCGCGATGGGTGAGCCGATCGATCTGGCCATCGACGCCCACCTCGCCGAGTGCGAACAATGCCGAGCCGAGGTCGAGTCGATGCGTCGCACCGTCGAACTCGCCGAGCTGAGCAACTACGGCGAGGGCACCCGCCAACCGGGCGAGCACGTCTGGAACGCCATCGCCGCCGAGCTCGGCTTCGCCGCCGCCCCGGCCACGAACGGTTCGTCGCACGCACCGCAGGCCAGTGCCGGCACCCCGTGGCCGGTCACATCCGAACCGGATCAGACAACCTCCGCACTCGACGGTCAGGCCGCGCCCACCCACCCACCGACGCTGCGTGCCGTTCCCGGCACCGGGTCACCGACACCGCGTCCGGCCGCCGACCGCGCACGGCGCTGGCCGCGGTGGGCCGCACCGGTGGCGGCGCTGCTGATCGGCGCCGCGCTGGGCGCAGGCGTGCTGGTGGTGGCACAGAACAGGTCCGACAGCGTCACGGTGGAAGCGACGGCACCGCTGACCTCCGTGCCGACCGGACCGCTGGCGGGCAAGGACGGCCAGCTGGGCCAGGCCGAGCTGGTGGCCACGACCCAGGGCCAGCAGGTGCGGGTCAGCGCCGCCGATCTGCCGGCGATGCCGGGCACGTTCTACGAAGTGTGGCTGTTCGGCAACGACGGGAAGATGATCTCCCTCGGCTCCCTGGATCAGGGCAAGGGCGATTTCACCGTGCCGAGCGACATCAGCACCCAGGAGTACCGCACCGTCGACATCTCCGACGAACCGCCGGACGGCAACCCGACGCACTCGGGAATCAGCATGGTGCGCGGGTCGTTCAGCTGAACCGGAATTCCCCGCCGATTCGCTGCGCCACCGCCAGGGTCGCCTCGTCGAACAGCACCATCGTGGCTTCGCCGACGGTCGTTTCCGCCGAGGTGAGCACCGTCAGCGCATGGCGGACCGCGTCGTCGTTCGGCCAGTGGTAGATCCCGGCGGAGACCAGTGGAAAGGCGATCGTCCCTGCTCCCAGTTCGTCTGCCACGGCCAGGTACGCGGAACTGGCGTTGACCCTGGCCGACATCCTGCACGGCACCGCCACTGAGGTACTGGACGTCCTGCAGGTCACGTCCGGCTCCATCGGCAGCCACCACCACCCCGATCAGCCGGTGGTCGCGGTGGGCGGCTGCAGGCCCGTCGCGGCCGCCGCCGCGATGATCGGCCGCAGCGTGCTACCCAGCCGCCAGGACATTGCCCGCGCCATCGACCCCGCCCACACCGGGCACCCGCTGCCGGCGGGCAGCTCGCCGACGCCACCGGCGACGCCACCCGACTGTGCCGCACCGACCCCGACGCACTGGCCGCGCGGGCCGAACAGCTCTACACCGACCTCCTGCAACGCGCCGACCACGGCGGCGCCCTGCCCGACGACCACGCCGCCGACCTGCTCGCCGCCCTGGCCGCGTCGCTGACCGTCCGCGACCACATCGCCGCACTGGCCGTCCGGGACGTGCTCGGATCTCACGGGCCGAGCCCGGAACTGGGCCGTTCGGGAAGGTCCGTGAGGCACCACCGGGCGTTCGGCCGTTACGCTCGGCGGCGGGTCCGCCACGTTCGGTGGATCACATGACGCAAGGAGTCTTTGTGCCCACTGGCAAGCCGAACATCCTGGTGATCTGGGGCGACGACATCGGAATCTCGAATGTCAGCTCCTACAGCGACGGACTGATGGGCTATCGCACGCCCAATATCGATCGGATCGCCGCGGAAGGGGTTCGGTTCACCGACTATTACGGCGAACAAAGCTGCACGGCGGGCCGCGCCGCCTTCATCTGCGGACAGAATCCGATCAGAACGGGATTGACCAAGGTAGGAATGCCGGGTGCGAACCTGGGTCTACAACCGACCGATCCGACCATCGCGACGGCCCTGAAGGAGCATGGCTACGCAACCGGCCAGTTCGGCAAGAACCACCTCGGCGATCGCGATGAATTCCTCCCCACCAATCACGGCTTCGATGAGTTCTTCGGCAACCTCTACCATCTCAATGCCGAGGAGGAGCCCGAGCAGTACGACTACCCCTCCGAGCAGGAGTTCCCGGACTTCCGGGCCAGATTCGGGCCACGTGGGGTGATCCACAGTTGGGCGAACGGCACGGTCGAGGACACCGGACCGCTCACGATCAAGCGGATGGAGACCATCGACGACGAGGTCACCGTCCACGCCCGGCGCTTCATCCAGGACGCCCAGCGTTCCGGCACCCCGTTCTTCGTCTGGTTCAACACCACCCACATGCACTTCCGCACCCACACCAAGCCCGAGAGCCGCGGCCAGGCCGGCCGGTGGCAATCGCCCTACCACGACACCATGATCGACCACGACAGGTCCGTCGGGGAGCTCCTGGACATGCTCGACGAGATGGGTCTGGCAAACGACACCATCGTCATCTACAGCACCGACAACCGCCCGCACATGAACACCTGGCCCGACGCAGGTATGACGCCGTTCCGCAGCGAGAAGAACTCGAACTGGGAAGGTGGCTACCGGGTACCGGCCATGGTGCGGTGGCCAGCAGAGATACCCGCCGGGCGAGTGCTCAACGGCATCGTCAGCCACAACGACTGGTTCGTGACGTTGCTGGCCGCCGCCGGTGAGCCCGACATCGCCGGCAAGCTCAAGGCCGGCCACGAAATGAACGGCCGCAACTACCGTGTGCACCTCGACGGCTTCAACCAACTCGCCTACCTCAAAGGCGATGTGGACAGCAGTCCTCGCCCGCACTTCTTCTACGTCTCCGACGACGGGGACCTCACCGCGATGCGGTGGGACAACTGGAAGTTCGTGTTCCTCGAGCAACGCGCCCGAGGCACCATCCAGATCTGGATGGAGCCCTACACCGAACTCCGTGTGCCCAAGATCTTCAACCTGCGTACCGACCCCTACGAACGGGCCGACATCACCTCGAACACCTACTTCGACTGGATGCTCGAGCGGGCATGGACATTGATCCCCGCCCAAACCCACGTGGCCCAGATGGCCCAATCGTTGATCGAATTCCCGCCGTCGCAACGCCCAGCCAGCTTCACGATCAACCAAGTCATGGACAAGCTCAAAGCCGGAATGACCAGCGCCTGACCATTCCCGCCACTCATGCTCCGTTCTCCCGTCCAGAGATTCTGGTGCGCGCCGCCAGCAAGTCGGACCCTTGTGCCCCCAATAGCCGGCCAAAATCACAGGTGGCGACCGCCGAGCGTGCTTGTAACGCAACCCGTGTAGACACGTCACGGACTCCCACGATTGCGATACGACCGAGACGCGAGCAGATCATCGTTCCCGTTGTCAGATACACGATTCCTGCTCCAAACGATGGCGTGGCGGAGCATGGTTGCGGCTCACACCGTGCCGCGCAGTGCGCAGGCCGTTCCGCCCTCGCGATGTTCAGCAAACCTGTTTTCCTACCGGGCGGACCGACTGGTCTGACGACGCCCGTACTGCTCGGCGCAGACATCCTGAGCGGGACACCGGAGTAGCCGCCCAAGGTCCGGGCGCTGGGGATTCGGGGTAACCACCGCCGGTCGACATGAGGCTCTCCAAACGGTAACCGTCGGAGCCGGCGACCGCCACAGGGCTGGCAGAAGAACAGCACGGCGCCGACGACGCCGGCAAACCCCGGTCCGTCGGCAGACGATCCGAGTGGTACGTGGCGACGCCAGCTGCAGGGTCATGCTTAGTGGTCTCGCTCGTAAGTTCGTCGGGGGTTCAGGTCCAGGCCGTGGGGTCGCCGAGGTAGAGCCCGCAGGCGGTGTCCAGGGCGTCTTCGGGGGCGCCGGCGAAGACACCGGTCGGCAGGACCGAATCTTCGTAGCCGTCTTTGCTGGCCAGGTAGATCGCGAAGCCCCAGCGGGCGGCTGATCCGCCGTACCGCAGCCGCATCAGCGGCTGGGTGGTGCCGTCTTTCAGGCGGCCGGTGACGTAGGCGAACTCGCCCCGGAACTTGACGTCGATGCCGGCCAGTTCCGGCCAGCGTTCCCGGGCGCGGGCGGACAACCGCTGTTGCAGGGATGTTTTCGTCGACGCGGGTGGGACGGCCATGGGCGTGATAGTGCCCGATCGGCGTGTCATTGACCACCACCAGCCATGTGACAGATGAGGCTAGTGGGACTGATGGGACCCACGTTCGAGGATGACCGCCATGCCGATGACCAGCCCCGACCGCATCGCGCTGACCGACACCCAGCACGGGGAACTGGACCGACTGGTCCGCGCCGGACGCACCGAGCAACGCCTGGCCCAGCGAGCCGGCATCGTGCTGTCGGCCGCGGACGGACAACCAAATGTACGGATCGCGGCATCGCTGGGTGTCTGTGAGGACACCGCCCGCAAATGGCGGCACCGCTGGTGCGCCGCACCCGGGGTGTCCTCGCTGGGGGATGCGAAACCCTGCGGTCGCCCGGCGGTGTTCACTGCGGTGCAGGTCGCGCAGGTCAAGGCATTGGCCTGCACCCCACCGAAGGACAGCGGGTTGCCGCTGTCGAAATGGTCGTGCCCGGAACTGGCCGTGCACGCCGTCAGCGGCGGGATCTGCGAGAACATCTCGCCCTCGACTACACCTGCGTGGAACTGATCGATACGTGCCCCAGCAACCGTTGGGCCTCGTCCAACGTCGCCCCCGCCTCCATCACGCTGCTCCCGAATCCATGCCGCGGCATGTGCGGATGAACCGGCCGGTCCAGCTCCGCCCGACGTGACAACCGTTGCAGCAGTTCGTTGATCGCCCCAGGCACCATCGCCTCACCCACCGGTTCGCCGAACAGATTGACCAACACGAAGGCACTATCCCTTGCCGCCGACAGCGGTGGCGTTCCGCGACATAGTCGTCGTTGGCCTGCACGACCAGGGAATCCACCGGCACCATCCGCGACCGCCGGGACTTCGCCCACGCCCCGTTGATGTTGTCCCGGCGCACCACATGCAGGTGCGCACCCTGGACCGGGCAGCCCAACCCGGTCGCGTCGACCACGAAATGCAGGTCCCCCCGGCGCAAGCCCACCACCTCGCCGCGGCGGAGCCCTGCCCGCGCCATCAGCAACACGATCAACCTGTCCCGGGCCGAACGGCACGCCCTCAACAAGCCCAGCACCTCCGCGTCCGTGGCGCGGTCCACCGGTTGGACGGGCTCACCGAGCCGATGCCGAGCTTTGGCGTAGTACCGCAACCCAGTGCTCTCACCCCCGAGCTTCTGCTGGCAGGTGACGCTGATCGGCGACCTGATACAGCTGCGACATCACGTGCGCGTCGATCGACCCCGCAATCACCTGATGTTTCAGGAACTCTCGGACGGCAGCCAACACCGTGTTCACCCGGCGGGGACCTCGAACCGCCTTCGTGCCTGGTCCCGACACAACCACGTCCCCGCCGGTCTCGGCATGCCGCAGCCACAGCATGAACATGCCCAAATAGCCCGCAGCCGTGCGCCAATCCCGACCGGTCAACGCGCACCACTGCAGGAACAACGCGATCCCACCGGCATAGGTCCGAGTCGTCGACTCCGCCGCATCCCGTCCAAAACGCAAATGCCGCAAGAACTCATCCGTGGCAACGACCGGCTCAAGATCATCATCCAGCAACGTCCAGTAACGCTCCCCCGACGGCATCCGTACCGGGAACACCCGAGGCCTACCAACCGCGCCTACGACCACCCGCCCAGTGGACAACATGAACAACATGCACGACGCCCCGACACGCACTGTCGCGCATGACATCACCCGAAAGCCTCAAGCATCAGTGCACGACAGGCTGAGCAGCCCCAGCAAACACCAGCGACACTCCTGATCCTTCCCGGGTGTACACGCCGCTGAGGCCCCGCGTTTGAGCAGACTGATGACCACCGGTCATCCCGTGGGCAGGCCGTCGGGGTACCGCTCGGCCCTGATGCGCTTGCACTCGGCGAGGATCTCCGGGCCACCCTTGCGGTGGATCGCGCCGTCCACGCCGCCACCACCGAGCAGGCGTTGGTTGGCGGCATTGACCACCGCGTCGACGGCCTGTTCGGTGATGTGGCCGTGCACGAGGTGGATCCGCATCGGGTCAGTCTGCCGAAATCTCCGTTGCCGCGAGGTCCAGAGTCCCATCCATGCCGTCGATGCCTTCCCCAGTGCCATCCCCGGTGCTGTCCTGGATGCTCACCTCAATTCCGTCCGCCACCGGGGCGAAGGCGATTTCGCCGAGGGTGCGCACTGTCGGCGCGTCCAGCGCCGGGTGCGTGGTCAGCACGCCGATCACCGGGGATCCGGCCGCCTTGGCAGAGGCGACCCCGGCGGGCGCGTCCTCCACCACCAGGCAGCGCTGCGGAGGAAAGCCCAGCAGCTTCGCGCCCATCAGGTACGGTGCGGGGTCCGGCTTGCCGACGGTGACGTCGTCCGCCGTGACGACAACACCCGGAGTGGGCAGGCCGGCCGCGGCGATCCGGGCACTGGCCAACCGGGTCCCGCAGCTGGTGACGATCGCCACCCGGTCCGGTGGTAACGCGGCGAGCACCCGCGCGGCGCTGGGCTGCGGGACCACACCCTCGGTGTCGGTCGACTCGGACTCGATCATGAAAAGCCTGAGCTCGTCGACCCTTTCCGGTGACATGTCCGGTTCCAGCATGGCCATCACCTGCGCCACGGGCACCCCGTGGATGTGCGGCCGGACCTCCGGCCATGGCCGGCCGATCTTGTCGGCGAGTTGCCGCCAGCTGCGCTCCACGCTGCCCGCAGAGTCCACCAGCGTTCCGTCGAGGTCGAACAGGATCGCGTCCACCACCCACGTCGTCATGGCGACCACCCTGGCATATCAACACCTGACACTTCACCCGTCGCGGCAATCGGAGGCAGGCCCCCGTCATGCGGAGCCGATCAAGATCGCCGCCCGGGGACGGCGTCGGGTGCCCCGCACCAGCGCGGGTCCCGGGACGGTGATCAACCGCCCGGAGCGCGCCAGTCTCAGCACCCGCCACGCACATCACACTCGGGTCGAAACCTCCTGCAGCATCGCCGCCCTGGCCAGCCCACGGCCCGGCGCCGCACGCAGTGACGCTCCGAGATCGGCTGCCGCGCGGGCACTGTCACCCTCGAGCAACTCCCGAGCAGCACCCTCGAGGTCGGCCACAGTCGCGGCGTTGGGGTCGAGAACCAGCCCCACCCCGGCGTTCTCGACGGCCGCCGCCCCGGCGAACTGGTCGGTGGAGAAGGGCAACACCAGCATCGGCACCCCGCAGGTGAGCGCCTCGGTGACGCTGTTGTTCCCGCCGTGCGTCACCGCAAGTGCCGCACGGCGCAGCAGCTGCACCTGCGGCAGGTACTCGCGGACGAGCCAGTGCGACGGCAGGTCGCCGAGCACTGCGCGGTCGGCGGAACCGATGGCCAGCGCGACCCGGACGTGCATCCGGCGTAGGGCCGCCGCCACCCGGGCCTGCACCTCCGCGCGGATCGACAGGAAGCTGCCGAAACTGACGTACACCACAGGCATGTCGGACGGCACGGACAACCAGGCGGCGATGTCGTCGGGAAGGACCTCGTCCCGCACCGCGGACCCGAGGAAGGCGTGCGGGGGCAGTAGTGCGGTCCGCGCAGGGTCGTGCAACGCCTGGGGATAGTTGAGCAGCAACAGGTCCCCGTGCTCGGCGAACGCGTCGACGGATGGTTCCGATTGCGGAGCAAGGGTTCTCAAGGCACCGTTCCACTCGACCGTGAACGCGTCGCGGACCACAACGCATCGCTCGTGCAACCGGGCCAACTGCCCCGGGTCCGGGTCGAACGCCCTGGGCCACGACGGCGGGTATCCGTACACCTCGTCCCCGACCGGAAGTGCGCTGGGATGGCCGAGCACCACGTCCGCATACGGCACGCCGCCAGCCTGAAGCGCAAGCCTTCCGCTGAACGCCAGATGATCGACGATCACCTGGTCGGGTTGCACCGCTTCCACGACATCGATTACATGCCTGGCGGTCTCGACCGGATTCCACAGCAGGTCGGCCAGTCGGGCGTTCGCCTGGTACAGCAGCGTCGGCACCATCCCGTGCTCGGTCGCGGCAAAGAACCCGCGCAGCGCGTCGTCCTCGCCGCGCGCCTGCTCCTCGGCCCGGATGACGCCCGGATTCGACCCGCGCCCCAGTCGAAGGTCGGTCCAGGCGTACCCGAACGAGTCGACGATTCTCCTGGTGGCCTGGCCGGTCGCCACCACCACCCGGTCACCGGCGTCGCGCCAGGAAGTCGCGAGCGTGGCCAGCGGCAACAGGTGGCTGGCGTAGTCGGGGCTGATCACCAGCAGCGTCACGAGGTGCCTACGGTCGTCATCCGGCCACCGGAGCGGCGATCCCCGCGTACATCCCGGACAGGGTGCGGGCCATCGCCTGGATCGTGTACCGGTCGTGCACCAGCCGCCGCGCCGCGTCCACCCGCCCGTACCTGGCGGGATCAGCGGCCAGATCCAGCGCCCGGTCCAAGCCGACCGCGACGGCGGTCGGCGAGCGGGTGTCCACCATGAACCCTGTCTTGCCCTCGTCGACATATGTCGCAGGGCCCCCCGCGTCAGGCCCGACCACCACCAGTCCCGCGGCCAGCGCCTCGATCAGCGCCAGCCCGAATTCCTCTTTGAGGCTGCCGCACACGTACACCCCGTTCGGGGCGATGGACCCCGGGAGACCGGTGTGCGCGACCGCCATCCATCGAGCCACCACATCGTTCGGCCGGTGCCCCGACAGTACGAGACCGGCTGCGGCGTGGGGGTTCTCGGTCATCACCGCGGCGATGGCGTCGAGTTGGGCCTGCTCGTCAGCACTCGGGTGGTGCAGGTAACCGCCGACCACGAGCAGATTGCAGCGCCGCCAGAGGGCTGGATCGGCGGCCCAGGCTTCGACCACGGTGGCCATCCCCTTGACGCGGTGCAGCCTGCCGACGGTGAGCGCGATCGGCAACCCCTGTCGCTCGGCCGGCAGTGCGGCGATCAGGCCGTGCAGGTCGGCGAGCGCCGGCGACAGCGGCGCCGTGCCGGACCCGAACCGGGCGGCGGTACGCGGCCGGCCGACGCCGACGCCGGCCGCCAACTCGGCCTCCAGCCGGGCGGCCTCGGTGACTGCCAGGTCGATGCCCTCGGGCACCACGGTGTAGCGGCGCGGCTCGGCCTCGA
>JBBQGJ010000119.1:0-16926 GCA_038322925.1 Mycobacteriales bacterium | reverse complement strand
ACCCGGTCGGAGCGTTCGCCGATCGCGGCGCTGGTCACCGAGATGCTGGAGATGCCCGACCTGGCCTGACGGCCCTCTGTCATCGTGGGGGAGCCGGCGATCAGGCGATCGGCAGGGTCGCCGGCTCCTCGTGTCCCTGGGCGTCCGGCGCCGGCGCGCCGAACCGGGCGAGCAGCAACGCCCCGGCCAGCACGAGTGCGAAACCGGCCAGCGCCGCCGGGGTGCTGCCGGGTTCCGGCCGGTCGCCGCACAGCAGCACGCCGAGGCCGGCGCCGAGGACTGTCTCGGTGGCCACCATCGCACCGGTCACGGTCACCACTCTGGCCCGCTGCAGCGCCGCCGCGCCGAGCAGCAGGCCGAGCGCCCCCGCGGCGGCCATCGCCCACGCGGCCGGATCGGCCAGTAACGCCGGCACGGCGAAGTCGCGGACGATCCTGGCCCCGACGGCGAGCAGCCCGAAGCAGATCCCGGCGAGCACCGCCAGCAGCACGCCCGACCGGCTGAGCGGCCGGACCCGTAGCGCCGCCGCCGCGGCCAGACCCGCAAGCAGCGCCGCACCCAGCAGGGCCACCCTGGCCGCAGTGCCGACCTCGGCAGCGCTCTGCGGCCCGCTGGCCAGCGCCAGCGCGAGCAGGCCTCCGACGATGCCGATGACAGCGATCACCTCGTGGCGGCGCAACCGAACGTGCAGGGTGAGGACCGCGAGCACGGCGGTGACGGCGAGGCTCGAGGCACGACCGGCCTGGACCACGAACAGTGGGAGGCTGCGCAGGGCCAGCATGGACGACCCGAAACCGGCGACGACCAGGGCCAGCGCCATCAGGTACCGCGGGCTCCTGGCCAGCCGCACCACGAAACGGGCGTTCACCGCCGAGGCTGTCGGCAGCCGCCGAACGGCGGAGGCCTGCAGGACGGCGGCGCCGCCGGAACAGATCGCCGCCGCACCGACCGCGAGCAATGCCAGGTTCACCACTGGACTCCCTGGAACACGTCGCCGGTCAGCTGTCGGTCTGTCGTCGGAATGGTCGCGCGCCGCTGAGTACGCTAGTGCCTTCGTCCCATTCGTCATGACAGGGACGCGGCGGTCCGTCGGATGGCCGGGAAGCACCCACGAATGACGCGAGTGGTGAAGTAGCCGCACAGTCGCATTGAGGACGCGGGAGGAAACGTGGGCTCAGTCAGCCCAACGGTTCGCACACCTACTTCCGCTGCCGGTGGCCGCCCGCCGATCCTGGCGGTGATGGCTGCGTTCGTGACCATCACAGCGGTCTTGACGCTGGTGGTCACGCTGGCCACCCGGAACATGCTGCGGTCTCCGCTGGACGGGTCCCTGGACGGGCCCGTGTGGCTGGACGGCTGGTTCTCGGGCGACTCCGGCTGGTACTACGCCATCGCGAGATCCGGGTACAGCTACATCCCCGGGGTGCAGTCGCCGATCGCGTTCTTCCCGACCTACCCGATGACTGTTCGCGGTGTCGGTTGGCTGATCGGCGACGACCAGGTGGCCGGCTCGCTGATCTCCGTGGTCTGCGGCGCGGCCACCGCGGTGCTGTTCGCTCAGTGGGTCTGGCGGCGGCTGCCCCGCGCCGGTGCCGTCACGGCGATCGCCGTGCTGTTGCTGTACCCCTACTCGTTCTACCTCTACGGCGCGATGTACGGCGAATCGCTGTTCATGCTCACTGCGATCGGCTCGTTCCTGTTGCTGGAGCGGCGGCACTACTGGCTGGCCGGCCTGGTGGGCGCGCTGGCCACTGCGGGGCGGCCGGTCGGAGTCGCTGTCGCGGTCGGCCTGGTTGTCCGGATGCTCGAGATGCTCGCCGAGCACAGAGCTCTCGAAGTGCCCGTCATCTCGGCCGGCGCGGTCGGCGCCGTCGAAACGCCTTCGTCGGAATCCGGCGGGCGCGTCGAACCCGTCGATCCGGCCGAGGCGACCGCGCCGCCGGCGGCGGGCCGGAGCGATTACCCTGCTCACCCTCGCTGGCGCGAGATGCTGCGCGCAGTTCCGGCGGTCCGCTGGCGGGAAGCGGGCGTGCTGGTCTCCGGCCTGGGCCTGGCGGCCTGGTGCATCTATCTGTGGATCCAGTTCGGTGATCCGTTGGCCTTTGTTTCCGTGCAGGCGGCGCCCGGCTGGTACCAGGGCAGCGGTCCGCACACCTGGTTCAAGGTGGTCTATGTCGGCACGATGGTCTTCGGGCCGGTGGACGTCGCGATCCGGACCACCGCACAGGCCATCATGTGCCTAATGGCGGTGCTGCTTCTGCGCAGGGTCTGGCGCCGATTCGGCTGGGGATACGCCGCGTTTTCCGTGGTGGTACTGGCGATCCCCATTCTGGGCACCAAGGACTTCATGGGCACCGGGCGCTATGTTCTTGTCGCGTTCCCGGTGGTGGCCGCGGCCGGCGATTTCTTGGCAACCCGCGCGCCGAAATGGGTTCGGGTCGCCGTGCTCGCCGCGCTGGGGACGGGACTGATGGTCGCGACAGCTTTCTACGCGCGTGGGGTGGAGGTTTCATGAGCGAGGGATTGCAGCGGGAGCGCTTCGAGAAACTGTCGATCTTCTTTCCGATGTGGAATGAGGAGCTATACATTCACCGGGCGGTCCGGGCCGCCAAGGAAATCTGTGAGCAACTGGTCGAGCACAAGGAGATCGGCGATTACGAGATCATCGTCGTGGATGACGCATCCACCGACCGGACCGCCGAATACGCCGACGCGCTGGTGGAGGTCGACACGCACATCCGCGTCGTCCATCATCAGCAGAATCGCAAACTCGGCGGCAGCATCAAGAGCGGCCTTGCTGCCGCTACCGGGGACCTGGTGCTCTACACCGATGCGGACCTGCCGTTCGAGATGATCGAACTGGTCAGGGCGATCCGGGTGCTGCGGGATTACGAGGCCGACATGATCAGCGCCTACCGCTTCGACCGGACCGGCGAGGGACTGCGCCGGGCGGTCTATTCCTGGACCTATAACTGGTTGATCCAGATCTCCTTCGGAACACGGCTGCGGGACGTCAACTTCGCATTCAAGCTGTGCCGCCGACGCGTCCTTGACCACGTCAGCTTGTCCAGCGAAGGCTCGTTCATCGACGCCGAGCTGGTCATCAGGGCGCAGCGCGCCGGATACTCGATCGTTCAGATCGGGGTCGACTATTTCCCGCGGACGAGGGGGTTGTCGACCCTGTCCTCGCCGTCGGTGATCAAAGGGATGCTGACCGAGATGGTGCGCCTGCGTAGCGAACTGAAGTCGGTCCGTCCTGTCGTATCGATCCCCCAGCCGACCCAGCCGACCCCGCCGGAATGAGCCGGCTGCTGATCGTCTCCGCCGACGATCTCGGGCTCACCGACGGCGTGTGCAGCGCGATTGCTCGTGGCCACGCCGACGGGGTGGTGACGTCGACGTCGCTGCTGGCGGTGGGCCGCGCCTTCTCATCCGCCGTGCGCGTGTTGCGTGAGGCGCCGGGCTTGGACGTCGGCGCTCACCTGGCCATGGTCGGCGAAGACCCGCCGCTGCTCACCCGGCGGGAGATCCCCACGCTGGTGAACAAGCAGGGCCGGTTCCCACTGTCCTACCGCACGGTCCTCGCCCGTGGCTTCGCGCGCCGGATCGACCCGGACGAGGTGCGCAGGGAGTTCACCGCCCAGCTGCAGCGGATCCGTGCTGCCGGCGTGCACGTCACGCACCTGGACACCCACCAGCACGTCCACCTGTGGCCCGCGGTCGCCAGGGTCGTGACCGAGCTGGCGCGGCAAGAGCGGATCCCCGCGGTCCGCACCCCGGCCAGCCATCGCGTGCTGCCGGTCGGGTTCGGGGTGAACGCGCTGGCCTCCCGGCTACGGCGCGAGCTGTCCGCCGCCGGGCTGGCCACCACCGACAACTACACCGGCCTCGACGAGGCCGGTGCGTTCGACGCGGCGCGGTTCCGGACCTCGCTGAGCCGACTGGGCAGCGGCGGCTCGGTGGAGATCAACGTTCACCCTGGCGAGGCCGGCGATCCGGATCTGGCCAGGTTCTCCTGGGGGTATCGCTGGTCCGATGAACTGGCCATGCTGCTGGCGCCGCGAACCCGGTCGCTCATCGACGCGGGTGGCTTCCGGCTGGGCAGCTTCGCCGATCTGACCGCCCAGCGGCCTGAACGATGAGCACCGAACCTCGATGAACTCCGAACCTCGGAACCAGCTCACCGTGCGCCGCGGCGTTCGGACACCGCGCCGGCCGGACGCAGCCGGCCGGGCGGCGCTGGATGGATATGCCGGGCAGAGCGCGGCGGTGCGGCTGCACGCCTGGGTGCGGTGGTACAGCGCGCCTTTCCCGGCGATCGCCGGTGTCCTGCCGGACACCGGCCGCATCCTCGAGATCGGTTGTGGTCACGGGCTTTTCAGCGTGTATGCGGCCCTGGCGGGTAGGTCCCGTGCGGTCCGCGGGGTGGACATCGACCGGGACAAGATCGCGGTGGCCCAGGTGGCGGCCGGCCACGTCGACGCCGACCTGGAGTTCGACGTCAGCCCGTCCGGAGCAGTCAGCCCGGGACCGTGGGACGCCATCGTGGTGGTGGACATGCTGTACCTGCTGCCGGCGGCGCAGCAACGGCGGCTGCTCACCGAGGCTGCCGCCGAACTCGCCCCCGGTGGTCGCCTGGTGATCAAGGAGATGAGCCGGACGCCGCGGTGGAAGGCTGCGTGGAACACCGCTCAGGAAACCCTGGCGGTGTCGATCCTGGGCATCACCGAGCGAGCGTCGACGGCGGCGGACCCGCGTGCTGGCAGCGAGCGCGGCGTCGGGCCCGCCCGGTTCGAGTTCGTCGAGCCGGAGACGATGGCGGCCTGGCTGGCCGACGCGGGGCTGGACACCTCGTCCCACCGGCTGGACCGCGGCCGGATTCACCCGCACCACCTGCTGGTAGGGAGTCGCCCAGCCTGATCCCGGCCGGATGTGATGAGGATCGGCCCGCCGCGCCTCGTGTCGGCGTGCACCGGGCTGCCGTGACCGGCACAGTGGCACCCGGGGGACTGCTCGGACGAGCGCCCGGTACAGCCGAGAAGAGGAACCGATGCGGACAGGTCGAATCGCCGCCGGCACGGCAGCGACCGTCGTGGCATGTGCGGTGGCGCTGGTGGGACTCGCGCCGGCGCAAGCCGCCACCGACGCCCCACAGCCGACTCAGGGCGCAGCCGGAGCGCCCGCCCAGCTCCCGGTCTTCCGTGCAAACGCACCCGTCACCACCGCGAACGGCACCAGAACCCTGGTGGTCGACTCGAACGCCGGTCTCGCCGCCACCGGCGCCAAGATCAGCGTGCAGGGCAAGGGATTCGACACCGCCCACGGGCTGTACGTGGCGGTCTGTGCGGACGGCTCCGGAGCTCCCGCCGATCTGACCACATGCGTGGGCGGCCCGATCCCGGACGGGAACACCACCGACGCCTGGGCGCACGTCACGTCGTGGGAGAACGGCGGATCGTTCGACGTCACCCTGACTTTGCCGTCGGTGACCGGGGGCAACCCGAACTGCGTGACGGGCCATTGCTCGCTCTACACCGTCAGCGATGACGACGCCGTCAGGTCGGAGGACAACACGGTTCCGCTGACGTTCGCCCCGCCGACCAGTTCCAGCAGTTCGCCGACAGCGCCGACCGCGCCGACCGGGCCGACTGCGCCCACCGCGCCGAGTCCGGCCAACCCGGAACTCATCGCCTCACCGACGGTGGTCGCGGGTCAGAACCAGATCGTGGTGTTCTCCGGGTTCAAGCCCGGTGAGCAGGTCAATCTCACGCTGTTCTCCAGGGAGGTCGCGCTCCCCCCGGTCACCGCCAGCGGCGCCGGGGTCGCGCAGGCTGAATTCACCGTTCCGGCCGACACCGTGGCCGGCACCCATCGGCTGGAGGCGATCGGCCAGACCTCCGGCACCGTCGGGGTCGCCAGCTTCCAGGTCACCGCGCCGCCGCCGGTCACGTCGGCCAGCCCGACGCCGAGCCCCACCCCGTCACCGACCCCGAGCCCCAGCGGGTCCAGCACCGCGCCGGTGAGCAGTTCGGCGCCCGTCTCGCCGACCGTGGTGACGAGCAGCGCGGTGACGCCGTCAGGGAGCTCGGACGCCGGCAGCCTGTGGTGGCTGTGGCTGCTCATCGCGATCGTGGTCATCGCGGGAATCGTCACCGGCGTGATCGTCTGGCGGCGCAAGCAGCAGGAACAACGCGAGAAGGACGAGGCCGACCTCGCGGCCGCCGCCGCCCAGGAGCAGACGGCCGGCTATCCCGGCCAGCCGGGTGCGGACGCGCAGACCGTGCTGCTGCCGCCTGTCGGACCGCCACCGGGTGGTCCGCCTCCCGGCCAGGATCCCTACGGTCTGTTGTCCGGCCGTGACCACCCGGACAACCCGCAGCTGTACTCCGGCCAGGACGCCGGTCCGACAGAGGTGCTCGGGCCGCCAGGCGGCCGGCCGTACCAGGGCGGTCCCGGCGGTTACCCACCGGGGCCGGGCTGGGGTCCGCCCAGTGGTGATGCGCCCAGTGGCGGCGCGCCCACCCAGGCGATCGGGGATCAGGACCGGCCGACCGGACCGCTGCCGCCGGTGCCCCCGGCCGGCGGCCCCGGTGGCCCCGGTTCGCCCGACAGCACGGGAACCTCGGCCTGGACACCGGACTTCGACGACACCGACACGGGTGACGACGACGATCCGTCCGGCGCCGACGGTCGGACGCCCCGGCGCTGACCCACGGCTGGGGTCAGCGCAGCGCGCGGTCAGGGGTGCGTCATGGACAGCACGTCCAATGCCGCGTCCAGCTGTTCGCTGGTCAGCCGGCCGGCGGTGACGTGCCCGCGTTCCAGCACCACCGTCTTGATCGTCTTGCCGTCCTTGAGCGCCTGTTTGGCGATCGAGGCGGCCTCTTCGTAGCCGATGTACTTGTTCAACGGGGTGACGATCGACGGCGAGGACTCGGCGAAGTACCGGCAGCGCTCGACGTCGGCCTCGATGCCGTCGATGCACTTGTCGGCCAGCGTCCGGGTCGCGTTGGACAGCAACCGGATGGACTCCAGCAGGTTGCGGCCGATGACCGGGAACATCACGTTGAGCTCGAAGTTGCCCTGCGAGCCGGCGAACGCGACGGTGGCGTCGTTGCCGATGACCTGCGCGGCGACCATCAGGGTCGCCTCCGGCAGCACCGGGTTCACCTTGCCGGGCATGATCGACGAACCGGGCTGCAGATCGGGCAGGCGGATCTCGGACAGGCCGGCGCGCGGTCCGGAGCCCATCCACCTGATGTCGTTGCAGATCTTGGTCAGGCTCACCGCGATGACCCGCAGCTGACCGGAGGCCTCGACCAGCGCGTCTCTTGAGCCCTGCGCCTCGAAGTGGTTGCGGGCTTCGGTGAACGGCAGGTCCAGGTCGTGCGCGAGGTGCAGGATCACCGCGGCGGGGAAGCCGGGCGGGGTGTTGATCCCGGTGCCGACCGCGGTCCCACCGAGCGGCAATTCGGCGAGCCGGGGCAGGGTGGAGGTCAAACGCTCGACGCCGTAACGGATCTGGGCCGCGTACCCGCCGAACTCCTGACCCAGGGTGACCGGGGTGGCGTCCATCAGGTGCGTGCGTCCGGACTTCACCACAGAAGCCCACTCGACGCTCTTGGACTCCAGTGCGGTGGCCAGGTGCATCATGGCCGGGATCAGGGTGCGGACGATCGCCTCGGTGGCGGCCACGTGGATCGAGGTGGGGAAGACGTCGTTGGACGACTGAGAGGCATTGACGTGGTCGTTCGGATGCACCTTGCGCCCGAGTGACTCGGTGGCCAGCGTTGCCAGCACCTCGTTGGTGTTCATGTTCGAGCTGGTGCCCGAACCGGTCTGGAAGACGTCGATCGGGAAGTCCGCGTCGAAGTCGCCCGCGGCCACCTGCTGCGCTGCGGCCACCACAGAGTCGGCGATCTCCTGCTCGACGACGCCCATCTCGGCGTTCACCGTCGCCGCGGCTGCCTTGATCAGCGCCAGTGCGCGGATCTGGGCCCGTTCCAAAGGCCGCAAGGAGATCGGGAAGTTCTCCAGCGCTCGTTGGGTTTGCGCCTGGTACTTCGCGTTCCTCGGTACCCGGACCTCGCCCATCGTGTCGTGCTCGATGCGGTAGTCCGATGCGTCAGCGCTCACGCCGTTGTGTTCTGCCATGCTGGCCACGCTAGCGGGACGCCTCGCCGTGGGACCAGCGGCCCGTCGACCTTCTCGGTCACACCCGGTGTCCGGGCTGGACCGTCCGGCCACTCAGTCGTCTCCACTCAGTCGTCTCCACTCAGTCGTCTCCACTGAGCCGGGCCGCCCGCGCGTACAGGTACCGCTGGACCGGGATGCTGGTGGTCCGGCCGGCCGCCAGCCGGTAGGACTCCTTCGCCCCGTGCTGATCGCCGGCCAACTCCAGCAGGTGGGCACGGACGGCGTCCAGCCGGTGATCCCCGATGATCCGCGCGTCGGTGGCCAGTTCGTCCACCAGCGCGAGACCCGCGGCCGGTCCATGCACCATGGCGACCGCGACGGCGTGGTTCAACGCCACCACGGGGTTGTCCGACAGTCGCATCAACAGCTCGTACAGCGCGACGATCTGCGGCCAATCGGCCGCCTCGGCAGTGGGCGCCTCGTCGTGGATGGCCGCGATCGCCGCCTGCAGCTGGTACGGGCCGGGGGTGCCGCGCGGCAGCGCACCACTGATCAAAGCGACACCCTCGGCGATATCGCCGCTGTTCCAACGGGTTCGGTCCTGCTCGGCCATCGGGATCAGCGCCCCGTCCGGCGCGGTACGTGCGGGCCGGCGTGCGTCGGTGAGCACCATCAACGCCAGCAGGCCGGTCACCTCCACGTCGTCGGGCATCAGTAGATGCACGACGCGGGTGAGCCGGATGGCCTCGGCCGACAGCTCGGCGCGGTGCAGGCTCGGTCCCGAGGTGCTGACGTAGCCCTCGTTGAAGATCAGGTACAGCACATGCAGCACCGCACCCAGCCGGTCCGCCCGCTCGGCAGCGGGTGGCATGCGGAACGGGATACGGCTGTTCTTGATGCTCTGTTTGGCCCTGGTGATGCGGCGGGTCATGGTCGGCTCCGGCACCAGGAAAGCGCGGGCGATTTCCGCGGTCGTCAGGCCGCCGACCGCCCGCAGGGTGAGGGCGATCTGCGAGGCGGGGGACAGCGCCGGGTGGCAACACAGGAAGAGCAGGATGAGGGTGTCGTCCTGATCTGCCGCACCGGTCCCCTCCGCGATGACCCCGCGGTCCGCGGCCGGCGCCACCCAGCTCTCCGGCAACGTCCAGGTCGCCAGCATCCCCTCGCGCTGCCGGCGGGCTTGCTCGCTGCGCAACAGGTCGGTCAACCTGCGGGCAGCGACGGTGATGAGCCAGCCGCGGGGATTGTCAGGAAGCCCGTCGCGTTGCCACTGCGAGACGGCCGCGACCAGTGCTTCCTGGACCGCGTCCTCGGCGGCGTCGAAGTTCCCGTACCGGCGCACCACGGCACCGAGGACCTGCGGCGCCAATCGGCGCAGCAAGCCCTCGAGCGTCTCTGCGGTGTCGGTCACGCAGTGGTCACCCCTCGAACTCGCCGGCGCCGTCGGCGATCGGCCGGATGTCCACGTACAGGTTCTGCGGATTACCCGGACCGGGTGGGCAGTCCGCCAGCCGGTCGGCGATCTCGGTCGCGCGGTCGAAGCTGTCGCACTCGACGATCGTTTAACCGGCCAGCACCTCCTGCGTCTCCGCATACGGCCCGTCGGTGACGACCCTGACTCCGTTCTGCAGGCCGACTCTGCGGGTGTGCACCGGTTCGGCCAGTCCGCGCGCGTCGACGAACTCACCGGACTCGACCAGCTCGTTGTTCCACTTCTGCATGAACGTGGCCATCGCGGTGAAATCCTCGGTGGTCCACGCCGGTTGGTCGGTGGCCTTGCCCACCATGGCGTCGTAGTCCTGCTGCGAGCCGTAGAGCATGATCATGTACTTCACGGGTGATTCCTCCCTGTTTCGGCACCCCTGCGGTGCCTCTCGCCGGAGACGTCGGAGCCGCGGAACCATCTCGGACATCAGATCACCGACGGCGACGTGTCACCATGGTCGGTGTGGCGGACCGGCGACCGAAGACCCTGCGTGACATGGCTCTTTCCCTGGGCCTGGTGGCTGTCGTCGCCCTGATCCTGGTCGGCATGTACGGCGGCATCAGCTTCTCGCCGGGGCAGGCAACGGATGGCCAGACCCCGACGGCGGACGTCACCGGCGGATTCCAGCGCGCCGAACCGCTCGTGGGCTTCACGGTGGTCATCCCGCCCGGGCTGCCTGCCGATTGGCACCCCAACTCGTTCTCCTTCACCGACCCGGCGACCGGCGAAGGTCCGGGCGCGACGACCGGCGGGCCGCCGGCCGTACGCGGCGGCTGGCTGACTCCGGAAGGCCGGTTCATCACGCTCGTCGAGTCCTCCGGTCCAGTGCCCAAGGTGCTCGATGCGGAGTTGGGCGGCCCGGGTACCCGAACCGCGTCCGGCGTCGAGCAGGTGGGCGGCACGGAGTGGACCGTGACGATGGGGCGACGCGGCGAGGCGGCGTGGTTCCGCAGCGACGGGGATGTCACCTTCCTGATCACCGGCACCGCCACCGCTGACGACTTCCGGACGCTGGCGCAGGCGACAGCGGCCTGACTCAGCGGCCTGACTCAGCGGCCTGGCTCAGCGGCCTGGCTCAGCCGCCGGAATCACCCGGTGGCGGCCCAGTCCAGCAGGTCCCGCACCGGCCAGGTGTTGACGATTCGTTCCACCGGCACACCGCATTCCTCCGCCCGCGCGCAGCCGTAGGGCTGCCAGTCGAGCTGGCCCGGGGCGTGGCTGTCGGTGTCGATGCTGAACAGGCAGCCGGCCTCGACCGCTTGACGCACCAGCCTGCGCGGTGGGTCCAGCCGCTCCGGCCGGCTGTTGATCTCCACCGCCACGTCGTGCTCGGCGCAGGCCGCGAACACCGCCTCGGCGTCGAACCGGCTCTCCGGCCGGGTGCCGCGCCCGCCGGTGACCAGCCGGCCGGTGCAGTGACCGAGGATGTCGGTGTGCGGGTTCTGGATGGCCGCCAGCATCCGGCGGGTCATCGTCGCCGGATCCGAGCGCAGCTTCGAGTGCACGGACGCGACCACGATGTCGACCCGGGCGAGCAGTTCGTCGGTCTGGTCCAGCGTGCCGTCCTCGTTGATGTCGCATTCGATGCCGGACAACAGCCTGAACCCGCCCGCGTGCTTGGTCAGCTGCTCGTCCAGGGTGGCAACGATCTCCAGTTGCTTCTCCAGCCGCTCCGCGGTCAGCCCGTTGGCCACCGTCAGCCGCGGGGAGTGGTCGGTGAGCGCCAGGTACTCGTGGCCGATCTCCACCGCCGTCACGGCCATCTCCTGGATCGGGCTGCCGCCGTCGCTCCAGTCGCTGTGCGCGTGCAGATCCCCGCGGAGTGCCTCCCGGATCCGCGCACCGCCGTCGACCAGCGGTCCGGCGGTGGGCTCCAGATCGGCCAGGTAATCCGGGGTTCGCCCGGCCAGCGTCTGCGTGACCACCGCCGACGTCTTCGGGCCGATCCCGGCAAGGTCGGTGAGAGTGCCGGCACGGGAACGTTTCTCGATATCGTCAGGGGACAGCCGGCCCAGCGTCACGGCAGCCGTACGGAACGCCTTCACCCGATAGGTGGGTGCCTGCTTGCGTTCGAGCAGGAAGGCGATCCGTCTGAGCGCGGCGACCGGATCCATCGGGGCAGGCTATCCGCTGGTCCCGGCTCAGCACCCGTGGGCGCTGACGTACACCGAGTACACCGACCGGCCGGCCGTCATGAAGAGCAGGTTCCTGGCCGCGCCGCCGAGCCACCGGGTCTCATGTCCACGACGTCCTTCGGCGCGTTCAGTCGCTTGCCCTGGAAACGGTCCATCAGCACCGTGATGGACCCGTCGAACTCGGTGCGTGCGGGTGACGCGCCGGGTCAGGTGTTCGCAGGAAACCAGCCGTCCGGAACGGTCCCCTGGTGAGGCCTTCACCGCAGGGTCCGGGTACGGGGTCAGCTCTTGCTGGACAGGCACGATCGGTCCACTCCTGTTGTGCTGATGTCCCTCGGGTGGACGATGCCATCGGGACAGTCACGGCGCGAGCCGGGGTACACGGATCGACAGACAGGGAGTGAGCCGATGGGCCAGCCGGCACGAAGGATCGCCGTCGTCACCGGAGCAGGCAGCGGGATCGGTGCCGCGGCCGCGCTGGCGCTCGCCGGGGACGGCTGGCAGGTGGCGCTGGCCGGCCGACGCCCCGATGCACTGGAGGAGGTGGCGGCGCGCGGCGCGGGGCTTGCGGGCGGACTCGATCCCGTCCCCACCGACGTGACCGACGAGGCATCGGTGACGGCGCTGTTCGGCCGTGTCGCGTCCCGTCACGGGCGGGTCGATCTGCTCTTCAACAACGCCGGGATGTCATTGCCGGCCACCAACCCGGACGAGATCAGTTCGGCGGACTGGAATGCGATCGTCGCCGTCAACCTCACCGGCGCGTTCCTGTGCACCAGGGAGGCCTTCCGGGTGATGCGCCGCCAGGACCCGCGGGGCGGACGGATCATCAACAACGGCTCCATATCCGCGCATGTGCCGCGTCCGGGCTCGATCGGCTACACGGCCACCAAGCACGCCATCACCGGGCTCACCAAGTCCACTGCACTCGACGGCCGGCCCTACGACATCGCTTGCGGGCAGATCGATATCGGCAACGCGGCGACCGACATGACCACCCGGATGGCACAAGGTCTGCCACAGGCGGACGGATCCATCCGGGCCGAACCCAGGATGGCCGTCACGGATGTCGGCCGGGCCGTGGTCTTCATGGCCGGCCTGCCGCTGGATTCCAACGTGGCGACGATGACCGTGATGGCGACCAAGATGCCCTACATCGGGCGCGGCTGAAACTGCTGACGCGGGGCGGCTGAGTCGTTGCTGTGATGACATTCACCCGTGGTGCGTCCGCCGATCGTGTGATCCTGGTAGAGACGCATTCGTGCGTCGTCACATCCATTGCTGGAGGCGCGCCGATGCTCCGTACGATGCTGCTCGGCAAGATCCACCGGGCCACCGTGACCGCGGCGGATCTGCACTACGTCGGCTCCATCACCGTCGACGCAGACCTGCTGGATGCCGCGGATCTGTTGCCCGGCCAGCAGGTTGACGTCGTCGACGTGACCAACGGCGCCCGGCTGACCACCTACCTGATCGCCGGCGAACGCGGGCGTGGCACCGTGGGCATCAACGGCGCTGCTGCGCACCAGATCCATCCGGCCGACGTGGTGATCATCATCGGTTACGGGATGCTCGAGGATGCCGAGGCCCGCACCCGCGCAGCCCGGGTGGTCTTCGTCGACGCGGACAACCGCATCGTCCAGCTCGGCACCGATCCCGGCGATGTCCCGCTGGGCTTCGGCCTGATGCCGTCTGGAGTGGGTCGCTCCTGATCCGCGGGCCCGTGCTGGGATCCGCCGTCGGCCCGCCTCAGGACTCGGCGTCGTCCGTGCTGCGCTGCAAGGCATCCTCGACCCGTTGCCGCGCCCCGTCCAGGAACCGGGTGCAGACGACGGCGAGGTGCTCGCCGCGTTCCCAGAGCTCCAGCGACTCGTCGAGCGAGAGCCCACCAGCTTCCAGCCGGGCGACCACCCGGGCGAGCTCGTCCCGCGCCTGTTCGTAGCTGGCCGCCGCGGCCGGCCCGATTCCTGCGGCCGGCACTTCAGTGTTGCTGTTCGGGTCGTTGCTGTTCGAGTCGTCGGTGTCCGCAGACTTCGCCATGTCAGGTTCCCTGCTCTTCTTCGGCGCCGGCACTGCGCGCCAGCACGGCACCGTCGGCCACCCGGATGCGAAGGTCGGCTCCGGCCGGTGCGTCGGCCACCGACCGGATGATCAGGTGGCCGGCCTGAACGACGGCGTACCCGCGGGCCAGGGTGGCCGCCGGGCCAAGTACGGCCAGTTGGGCTCGACGATGGGCGACGTCGCGGTCGATGCGATCCAGCGAGGTGACGATCAGAGCGCGGCCGCGCTCCCGGAGCCGGTCGACATCGGCGGCGCGGGCCGCGATCGGGGAGAGCGGATCGGCCAGGACTGCCGCGGACGTCAGCCGATTGAGCCTGGCCTCCTCGGTCGCCACCCAGCCCGCCAGCGCACGGCGGGCCCGTCCGCGAAGCTGATCGACCTGACGCAGTTCGGCGGTGGCATCCGGCACCACCCGCTTGCCGGCGTCCGTCGGGGTGGAGCAGCGCACGTCGGCGACGTCATCGACGATCGGATGATCCGGTTCGTGGCCGATCGCGGAGACCACCGGAGTACGGCACGCGGAGACCGCCCGGCACAGCGTCTCGTCCGAGAACGGCAGCAGATCCTCGACGCTGCCGCCACCGCGAGCCAGCACGATCACCTCGACATCGGGATCGGCGTCCAACCTGGCCAACGACTCGATGATCTGCGAGACGGCCAGAACTCCTTGCACGGCAGGGTTTTCCACGCTGAACCGGACCGCCGGCCAGCGGGCACGGGCATTGGCCAGCACGTCGGACTCGGCAGCGCTGGCCCGCCCGGTGATCAATCCGACCGCCGCCGGGAGGAACGGGAGCCGTTTCTTGCGTTCGGGCGCGGTCAGCCCCTCGGCGGCGAGCAACCTGCGCAGCCGCTCCAGTCGGGCGAGAAGCTCGCCGAGTCCGACCGGATGCATCTCGTCGACCCGGAAGGTGAGCGACCCGCGCGCCGGGTAGAACTCGAACCGGCCGTGCACCACCACCCGGGAACCCTCGGTCGGTGGTGCCGGCAGCGCGGCGAGCACGGACCTCGCGCACACCACCTGCAGCGACATCGGCACGGCCGCGTCCCGCAGGGTGAGGAACGACATCTGCGATCCCGACCGCACGGACACCTGTGCGATCTGCCCTTCGACCCACGCGGCCGGCGCCTTGGCCACGTACTCGACCATCCGCTGAGCGAGAGCACGCACCGGCCAAGGGTTCTCCCGCGTGGTGTCGGCCGCCTTGACGGGCGGCGCGGGTCGGGTCGAGGCCGCCGACCCGGCGGGGTTGCTCACGATTCCTGGTGCTCCATGGTGATCAGCCGGTTGCTGAGCAGGGTGAGGAACGGGGCTCGGTTCTCACCGGACTGTTCGTGGTCGAGCAGCGACTGGACCTCCTGGACCGACAGGCCGCGCAGGTAGCCGCGAACCTGGGCAAGGGTCATCCGGTCGTAGTCGGGCAACGCGACCGGCCCGTCGTCGGGATCCTCGGCCGGTTCCGTGGTTGACGCCGAGGCCTGCCCGGTGGCGGATCCGGTGTCAGCGGTGTCGGCAGGATCGCCGCCGGGCGATGGCTCGTGCCCGGGGTCCCCGGAGTCGATTCCGGCCGTGACCTCCTGCGCCGATGGTGCGGGGGGCGCGTCCGGGGCATCGGGGCTCGCGGACCCGTCATCGGCGGCGTTGTCGACGGCGCCGATCCCCGCTTGTTCGGGTGCGGCGGGTTCGGGTACGGGGGGTTCGGGTTCCGTGGATTCGGGTGCGGCGGGTTCGGGTGCGGCGGGTTCGGGTTCCGTGGATTCGGGTGCGGCGGGTTCGGGTTCCGTGGGTTCGGGTGCGGCAGGTTCGGGCGCGGTGGGTTCGGGTGCCGTGGTTGCGTCCTCCACTTCCCGCTCGGCCGGAGCATCGGCGGTTCCCGCGGCAGACGGGTGAACCAAGCCCGGCGCTTTGGGTCGGGAGGCGTCCGGCGCATCGGCCCGGTCGTGCCGGGGCTTGTCCTGTTTGGTCTTTTCGCCCCTCACTGCGGCTGACTTGGGCTTGCTGTTCGCGGCCCCGGCCGGCACGTCCGCCTCCGGCGGGGCCAATCGGGTCGAGCGCGCGAGCGGGGTGACCACCGGGGCCTTGCCGCCCTCGGCAACCCGCGTAGCGGCCGCACTGGCTGCCGCGGTCCCGGCCCGCGCCGCGCCGGCTCTTGCCGATCCCGCACCACCGGGCATCGCGGGGCCGGCCGGGTCCTTGTGTCGGGAGCCGGCCGCCACGGCGGCGGCGGGCGGCGGCTCGTCGTCGAACTGCGCCCACGGCGGGTTCTCCTGCGGTCCACCGAGCACGCCGCTGAGGAATTCGTCGCCCTTGGTGGCGAGATCGGCGATCTCCTGCTGGACCTTCATCGACAGCTGCATCGCCTTGCCGACGAGCGTCACCGGCAACGCCGGAATCTCCTCGGGTAGCGACCGCACCAGGTCGATGCCGCTCGCGACGATGCCGGCGGCGACCCGCAGTGGGGTGGGCAACGTGATGGCCATGTGCCCAGCCTGCCTTATGCCTGATCGGTGCGACACCCGGACGTCCGCGATGCCGTCGCCGTTCGCCCGGGACACCCGCTCAGCCCGGCTCCGCTCGGGATGCCTCCGAGCGGACCGCCCTACCATGAGCACCATGAGTGCCCGTACCCCACAGCCCACCCCCGAACACCCCGCCGGGGACGTCGCGCCACCGTCGCGGCGCGTGCTGCTGGCCAGTCCCCGCGGGTACTGCGCAGGGGTGGACCGCGCCGTGGTGACCGTCGAGAAAGCGCTCGAGCAGTACGGTCCGCCGGTCTACGTGCGCAAACAGATCGTGCACAACAAGCACGTGGTCGCCGGGCTGCAAGCCCGCGGAGCGATCTTCGTAGAGGAGACCGACGAGGTCCCCGAGGGTGCGCTGGTCGTCTTCTCGGCGCACGGGGTGTCGCCCGCGGTGCACCAGCAGGCGGCCGACCGGCAGCTACGGGTGATCGACGCCACCTGTCCGCTGGTCACCAAGGTGCACAAGGAGGCCAAGCGGTTCGCGGCGGACGACTACGACATCCTGCTCATCGGCCATCGCGGGCACGAAGAGGTGGAGGGCACCTACGGCGAGGCGCCCGAGTCGATCCAGCTCATCAACGACCA